>NZ_JBHXNU010000031.1:0-1429 GCF_042719255.1 Rhodococcus sp. NPDC058532 | reverse complement strand
AAAATCAGGCTCTTGTGACGTGTCCGTGGGTGGAACCCCGTACCAAATGAGGCGCACGCCGTTCTCCCAGTAGCGTTCTGGATTGTCTAGAAACAGTCCACTACAGACACGGAAAGCGGCGTGCGCGACACAAGCATATGGAAGCGGGTCCTCGGACTCGACAAGACCGTCATCAACGCGACCCGCTGGGACGACAACCTCGACGCGATGATCGTGTCGGTGCGTCCCAACGCGCGGGCGTGCTCACGGTGCGGGATCTGCAACCGCCGGTGCTCCCGCTATGACCGCGGACATGGGGTGCGGTTGTGGCGGACCGTCGACGTCGGCCTCGCCCACACCTACCTCGAGGCCGAGGCACCGAGGGTGACCTGCCGTTTCCACGGGGTGGTCGTCGCCGCGGTGCCCTGGGCACGCCACGGCGCCGGCCACACCCGGGTCTTCGACGACACCGTCGCATGGCTGGCCACCCACACCAGCAAGTCCGCCACCGGGGAGTTGACCCGGATCGCGTGGCGGACCGTCGGTGCGATCGTCGACCGGGTCTGGGCCGACAGCGAACACGCAACCGATCGGTTCGCTGGGCTGACGCGGATCGGGATCGACGAGATCTCCTACAAACGCGGTCATAAGTACCTGACGGTGGTCGTCGACCACAGCACCGGTCGGCTGGTGTGGGCCGCGGCAGGCCGCGACAAGGCCACCCTGGAGAAGTTCTTCACCCTGCTCGGCGAGCAGCGGTCCGCGCAACTGACGCACATCACCGCCGACGCTGCATCGTGGATCGCGCATGTCGTGGCCGCACGTGCCCCGCAGGCGGTGCGGTGCGCGGACCCGTTCCACATCGTTGCGTGGGCGACGAAGTCCCTCGACAAGGTGCGTCGTAGCGCGTGGAACCGGGCCCGTCGCACCGAGCCGTCCAGGCAGGCGTCGCAGTGGCACGCCCGCACCAAACCTGACCGGTCGAGCCCGTCACACCAGGTCAAGAACGTGCGGTGGGCATTGTTGAAGAACCCGGAGAATCTCACCGCCCGACAGAAGACTCAACTTGAGTGGGTTGCTCTGCACGACCCGTTGGTGCACCGCGCCTACCTGCTTAAAGAAGAGTTGCGGCTGATCTTCGCGCTTGATCACACCGCCGCAGAACCGGAACTCGATGCCTGGCTCGACCGTGCGGCAGGCAGTGGGATTACCGAGTTCGTTGCGCTTGCGGGTTCGGTTGCCGCTCAGCGGGCACCGATCCTTGCTGCGATCGAGCATGGTCTGTCTAATGGCCGGATCGAGTCGGTGAATACGAAGATTCGGTTGATTACTCGGCAGGCGTTCGGGTTTGCCACCCCCGAGTCGTTGATCGCGTTGGCGATGCTCAGTCTCGGGGGTGACCCGCCTCGGTTGCCGACTCTGGTGGACCCACGGATGCGTCAGTAGAGCC
>NZ_JBHXNU010000030.1:0-1468 GCF_042719255.1 Rhodococcus sp. NPDC058532 | reverse complement strand
GACAGAGCCCCGTGAAGTGGTGGACTTCGGATCAGGCGCGAGATCGCGTAGTGATCAACGAGTCATGCTGAATGCTAGCTGATTTCGACGGCCTCCAGTGCCGTCCGGGCGGGTTCGGTGGCGGCGTGTTCCTTCGCGGCGATCACCGCCCGCAACTCGTCCATGGAGACATCGGAGACATAGCGGCGGGTGACCTGCCACTCGTCGTGCTGTTCGATCACCACCGCCGTTGCCAGACGCAGGAACGCGGCCGGGTTCGGGAAGATCTCCACGACATCGGCGCGGCGCTTGATCTCCTTGTTCAACCGCTCGATCGGATTGTTCGACCAGATCTTCTGCCAGTGCGCCCGCGGGAACGCCGTGAACGCCAGCACGTCGTGCTTCGCCGCCTCCATCATCGCCGCCACCTTCGGGAACGAGGCGGTGAGGGTGTCGACGACCTGGTCCCACTGCGCCGCGACCTCGACCGGGTCAGTGTGCGCGAAGATCGTCTTGACCGCCGCCATCACCGGCGGCACGTGCTTCGATGCGACCGCACCCTGCAGGTTGCGCATGAAGTGCACCCGGCACCGCTGCCACGATGCGCCCGTGAACTGTTGCGTGACAGCGGCTTTCAACCCTGCGTGGGCGTCGGAGACGACCAGGTGCACCCCCGACAGGCCACGGGCCTTGAGGCTGGCGACGAACTCGCGCCAGAACTCGAACGACTCGCTGTCGCCGACCGCGGTCCCGAGGACCTCGCGGGTGCCGTCGATCGACACCCCGGTCGCGACGACGAGGGCCTGGGAGACCACGTGCGCCCCGACCCGCACCTTGCAATAGGTCGCGTCCAGGTAGACGTAGGGGAAGGTGGTGTGCGTCAGCGTGCGTTCCCGGAACCGGGCCACCTCCGCGTCGAGGCCAGCGCAGATGCGGGAGACTTCCGACTTCGAGATCCCCGAGGTGACGCCGAGCGCGGCGACGAGGTCGTCGACGCTGCGGGTGGAGACGCCGTGCACATAGGCCTCCATGATCACCGCGTGCAGGGCCTTGTCGATCCGGCGGCGGCGTTCGAGCAGCGATGGGAAGAACGACCCTGCCCGGAGCTTGGGGATCTTCAGTTCGACGTCGCCGCTGGTTGTCGACACCGTCTTCGACCGGTGGCCGTTGCGGTGGGTGGTCCGGCCCTCGGTGCGTTCGTAGCGGCCAGCACCGAGGGTCTCGGTGGCCTCGGCCTCGATCAGTTCCTGCAGGCCGGCGCGGATCAGTTCGGCGAACACGGACGCCACGTCGGCGCCCTTGAGGGCGTCGAGGCGGGCCAGCAGTGCAGAATGCTCATGGGTCATCGCGTGGTCCTTCGTGTCGAGTCACTTTGGTCGGTAACTCGTTCACCTCTACGCGATGGCCCGTCCTTGCTACGGGACCGACACGCGGCCGATCCTGCAGGTCAGGGTCTCACCCGATTCCCACCACCCCAGGGGACTCTCCC
>NZ_JBHXNU010000029.1:0-1650 GCF_042719255.1 Rhodococcus sp. NPDC058532 | reverse complement strand
ACCTGAATCCACCGGTGCGGCTCACGGGTCGGTGCGGGGTTGCGATTGTCGACCGTCACCGCACTGCGGGCACACCTCATCGACTGGCGTGATCCAGGTGCGTCCACGTTCGGATTCCGGGTCGGGCCTCGGGCGGCGTTGCTGATAGAAGAGGTCAGTGCGCTGGCGGGGCGTGGGCGGCGGTGAACAAGGCGGTGAAGGGGTCGGCCCACGGCCAGTGAGCGGGCAGGTGCAGCGCGGTCCTGCGTCCGGAACGGGCGATGCGGGCGGCCACGCCGATCAGGCGCCGCCTGATCGTCGCGGTGCGGGCCTTGGCGTAGAACGGTCCGGTGAGGGCGCCGGCCGCGCGCAGCAGGTTGTGGGTGATCGCGGCGAGCGAGAGCCAGGCGGCGTTCGCGGCGAACCGACCCGACGGCAGGTGCGCGAGCGCGGAACCGTTGAGATCCGCGAAGACCTGCTCGATCGCTCCCGCCCGCCCGCGGTGGCGGGTCTCGACGGTGACCGGATCGAAGGGACTGTTGGTGAAGATCGCCTGGTAACGCCACGCGGTGAACAGGGTGTCCTGAGCGTCGGCGGGGATCGGGGTGCGGCGCACGATCAACCGTGCGGTCAGGGTGAGACCTCGGTGCTCGGTGGGGTTGGTGAACACCGTCAACGGTGTCTCGGCGACCTCGGCTCCGGTCAACAGTTCCCCGGTTTCGCTGTCACGGAGGGGTTTTCCGTGGTCGATCGGCACCCATTCGTGTTCGTCGATCGAAGCGATCGCCCGCCGGACCGGGCCGCGTTGCTGGGCGGTGACCGAGAACCAGGCACCGGCGTCGACGATCGCGTTCAACACCGCAGCGACATAGAACCCGGAATCGAGGCGCACGAGCAGATCACCGCTTGCTCCGCAGGAGGTTCGGGCGGCGGCGATGTTCGCCTTCACGAACGACGTCGCCGCCCGGCGGCTGCCGGCGTTGCCGCTACGCAACCGGGTCCCGGTGATCACCGGAGCCCCTGCCGGGGTCGAGACCGTCGCGGCCAGAAAGTCCAGACCCCGGACCCTGGTGTAGCCGAACTTCGCGCCCTCCTTGCGGCGGCCGTAGACCTGCGTGATCTTCGAGTCGACGTCCAGGAACGCCAGGTCCGCGGCATCGGGCAGAAGGCCGGTGCTCTCGCGCAGCCGGCCGAGCAGCACCCGGGCCAGCTTCTCGAGTTGCCCGACGTGCCCGATACCGAAGTGACGCAGGAACGACCCGAGTGTCGACGGCGCACGGATCCCGGTGAACAACCGCGGTAGCCCGCCGTGCCGGAGCACGTCGAGGTCGTCGATCGAGTCCGCGCCCGCGGCCATCCCCGCCACGATCGAGGTGATCTTCGCGCCGGCGTTCGAACCGGTCGACCCGCCCAGGGTGAGCGTGTCGCCGAGATCGGTCAACCCGACCCGTTCGGCCAACCGCATCAGCGGAACCAGGCCGCCATGCGACACGAGATTGGTGTCGTCGAAGGCCGCCGACACCCGGCCGGCACTGTGAGACGATCGCATCCGGCAGGTGCCCCCTTACGACGAGACGATCATTCCTTCGCAAGAACGATCATCCCAGCGCAGAGGGCACCTGCCCTTCTATGACACGTTGTACCGCCGATCTCCATCGGTGGATTCAGGTC
>NZ_JBHXNU010000028.1:0-1757 GCF_042719255.1 Rhodococcus sp. NPDC058532 | reverse complement strand
CCTGACTTGGGACATTTCGCTTAGTGCCCCGATCCGAACCCGAGGCGGGCGAGAATCTCCTGCTCGGCCGGCGGGATCACGGGCGGGAAGTCCTCGGTGACACCGTTGATGGCGATCGTGGAGGTCCGCAACGGCCGCAGTTGCTTAACCAGGCGGGCGATCGCGACCCCGGTGCGATCCTGGATGCACCGGGCCACCGCGAGTGCGGTGAACACGATCGTCAGATGCGCCTCGATCGCCTCGCGGGTGTGGTGAAACATCGGCCGCGCCCGCAAATCGGTCTTCGACATCCGGAACGACTGCTCGACATGCCAGAGGTCGTGGTACTTGCCGATGATCTCGCCCGGTTCCATGAGCACGGCAGGGATGTTGGTGACGTACCCCTTGAGCCCAACCAATGACCGGGCCCGATCCAGTGATGCGGTGTCGAGGCTGCGGCCTCCCGCGGTGGTCTTGACGAACCTCGTCGACTTCGGGGCCTTGCCGCCGTCGACGACCGCCTGGGCCCTCGCTTCCTGCGCGTTCAACGTCTGGTTGTCGCGGACCGCTCGCTTCTTCGAGTACTGCCACACCGCCCGCCACGAACTCGGGTCCGTCTCGGGTTGCCAGACGGGTTCAGCCCGTTTGCGCACCTCGTTCACGACACTGCGCCCGTGCCGCGGGGTGACGGTGTCGATGACCTGACCGTCGGTGAAAACGTCACCGTTCCAATGGAAATGAGACGCCAGATCACCCGGGGCCTTGGTGACACGGGATCCGACGATGAACTTCAGGCCGGCCTCGTCGAGGGACTTCAGATTCGACGCCGACAGCATGCCGGCGTCGGCGGCAACGACCATCTCCACCCCGGCGATGTCGTGCCGTTCCTGGAACTGGCGGACGATCGGGACGATGGTGTGGGTTTCGGCCTTGTTGCCCTCGAAGCACCCGATCTCGAGCGGGAAGCCGGTGCGGTCGACCAGCAGACCGACGACGATCTGCGGGTCGACGCGGCGTTCCTTCGAGTAGCCGACCTTACGGAGGTCGTCCTCCTTCTCCGCTTCGAAGTACAAGGTGGTCACGTCGTAGAGCACCAAGCTGAGGCCGCCGGTGTCGGCGGCATACTCGAAGCACTTCTTCGCGACCTGATCGCGGTAGCCGCCGGGGCCGATCTGCGCCATGTGACGTTGAATCGTCTTGTAGGACAAGGTGGTCACTCCGAGATCGTCGAGTACGCGTAGCGAATCGACCTTCGAGGTCGGCTCTACGATCCGGGCGATCACCAGGTCCTTGAACACGGCGTCGTCGACGGTGCCGAATCCGAGTCGGTCGTAGACGGATCCGATGACGTCGTAGAGAAGGCGTGCGCTGGTGCGGACCGTCCGACCCGACGCGGCCACGACGCCGGTGCCCTTCGGGGGCACCGGCAGCTGACCGGTCCGCCAGTCGGCCACCTCGACCATCTGCGAGGTCGGTTCGGGCACATCCAGATCGAGCATGCCCTGATCACCGTGGGTGATTCGCCGGGCTCGTTCGAGCAGAACCCCCAGTTCGGCGTCGGTGTGCGCGGACCCGACGTGCGCCACGATCTCCCGCCGGCCGCGGTTCTTCCGGACGATCTGCACCGCCACCGCACCGGACGCGGTGCGCACCTTCCGCACGTACGTCACAGCCGGTGACCCTACTGCTTAGTGCCCCATTCCTGCCTCATCCGCAATCGATACTGCAGGTCACGACGTCGCCGCAGAATCTACCGGCCGGTAATGTCCTAAGTCAGG
>NZ_JBHXNU010000027.1:0-1762 GCF_042719255.1 Rhodococcus sp. NPDC058532 | reverse complement strand
CCTGAGTTGGCTCATTTCGTTAGTGCGTGAGTTCCGACCCGGCGATCCGGTCGATGAGGTCCCGAGTCTCCGGGGCGATATCGGGTGGGAACGTGTGCCGGGTGCCGTTGATCGCGATGGTCGCCGACCGCAGAGGTCGAAGTCGTTTGACGACGTTGCCGATCGCCAATCCCGAACGGTGTTGGACCAGGTAGGACACCGCCAAGGCGGCGAACACGATCGTCAGATGCGCCTCGATCGCGTCGTGGGTGCGGTGGAAGATCGGCCGCGCCCGCAGATCCGTCTTCGACATCCGGAACGACTGCTCGACATGCCACAGGTCGTGGTACTTGCCGATCACCTCGCCCGGTTCCATGAGCGTGGCGGGGATGTTGGTGACGTACCCCTTCAACCCGACCAGCGACCTGGCCCGCTCCAGGGCCGAGGTGTCGAGGCTGCGACCGGCAGCGGTGGTCTTGACGAACCGTGTCGACTTCGGCGCCTTGTCGCCGTCGACGACATCACGGGCCCTCGCCTCCTGAAGGTTGAGGGTCCGGTTGTCTCGGACCGCCCGGCGTTTCGAGTACTGCCAGACCGCCCGCCACGAGTTCGGGTGGGTGCCGGGCTGCCAGACGGGTTCGGCCCGCTTCGCGGTGTCGTTTACAGTGCTCCTGCCGTGCCTCGGTGTCACCGTGTCGATGATCTGTCCGTCGACGAAAACATCACCGTTCCAATGGAAATGAGATGCAAGATCGCCCGGGGCTTTCGTCATGCGTGAGCCGACGATGAACTTCAACCCGGCCTCGTCGAGGGACTTGAGATTCGCTGCGGACAGCATCCCGGCGTCGGCGGCGATCACCATCTCCACCCCGGCGATGTCGTGGCGGGTCTGGAACTGGCGGACGATGGGGACGATGGTGGTGGTTTCGGCCTTGTTGCCCTCGAAACACCCGATCTCGAGCGGAAATCCGGTGCGGTCGACGAGCAGGCCGACGACGATCTGCGGGTCGACTCGACGTTCCTTCGAGTAGCCGACCTTGCGGAGGTCGTCTTCCTTCTCCGCCTCGAAGTACAGCGTGGTGACGTCGTAGAGCACCAGGGACAGGCCACCGGTGTCGGCGGCGTGGGCGAAGCACCGGTCGGCGATCGTGCCGCGGTAGTCACGGTCGACGATCCACCGCAGGTGCCGCTTGATCGTGGCGTAGCTCGAGGGTTCCTTCCCGAGATCGCGGACCACTCTGGCGGCGTCGAGTTTCGAGCCCGGCTCGACGATGCGGGCGATGACCAGGTCTCGGAACACCTCGTCGGCGATCGAATCGAACCCGAGGTGGTCGTACACGGTTTCGAGCACCTGTCGCAGGATCACCGACCCGGTGGCGGTGGTTCGGCCCGGCGCATCGACGACCGGCAGGTTGTCCACGACGGGCAGCAGTGAACCCTGCCCGGTCGACAGGACCTTCGCCACCGGCGTTTGCGGGGTGACGTCCAGGTCGAGGGTGTGCTGATCGGGTTCGATCCACGACCGGGCGCGTTCGAGGAGCATCCCGAGTTCGAGATCGGTGTGTGCCGATCCGATGTGTTTGACGATCTCCTGCCGGCCGCCCACGTATCGGGCGACCTGCACGGCGGTGGCCCCGGACTTGGTCCGGACCCGCCTGATGAACGTCACCCGATGAGGGTAGACCGGCCCTGTTAGTGCGTGAAACCGCCGTGTTCGAGAAGGGAAAGGGCAGGTCATGGGCTCGGTCAGCGATTTCACGCCACGAAGTGAGCCAAGTCAGGT
>NZ_JBHXNU010000026.1:0-2513 GCF_042719255.1 Rhodococcus sp. NPDC058532 | reverse complement strand
CGCGTCGCCGTAGGCGACGCGGATCACGTCCCGCACCGGCGCGGGCAGCGCCGCGAGATTCAGGTTGGCGCCGCCGCCCGGAGTGTGGGTGTCGATCCCGAGCTTCGCGAAGCCCTCGGCGGTCAGGTCGGTGACGCGGGTGGCGAGCACCGACCCGAGCACCGACACCCCGATCGCGCCGCCGAAGGTGCGGAAGAACGCCACCACGCTGCTTGCCGCCCCGATGTTGGCCACGCTGACGGTGTTCTGCACCGCGAGAACCACGTTCTGCATCAGCATCCCGGTGCCGAGCCCGAGCAGCGCGATCATCAACCCGATCTGCGTCATCGGCGTCTCGTGGTCGATGGTGGCGAGCAGCAGGAAGCCGACGAGCTGCAGGATCGATCCCGCGACGACGAAGCCCTTCCACTTGCCGAATCGGGTGATCAGCTGGCCGGAGCCGACGGTGCCGACCATCATGCCGAAGACCATCGGGATGGTGAGCAGGCCGGCCTCGGTCGGGGTGTGCCCCCGCGCGGTCTGGAAGTACTGCCCGAGGAAGGTGGTTGCGCCGAACAGGCCGACGCCGACCGCAACGGACGCGATGATCGCCAGCCCGGTGGTCCGCTCACGCACGATCGGCAGCGGGATGATCGGCGACGCCGCCCTGCTCTCGACGACGACGGTCGCGACGAGCAGCAGCACGCCGACACCGACGAGGATCGCGGACGGCGTCGACACCCAGTCGTAGTAGGTGGCCTTGCCCGCGAACGACACCCACACCAGCAGCACGGAGACGCCCGCGGTCAGCAGGGTGGCACCGACCCAGTCGATCGAGACGTCGTCCTTGCGGGTGGTCTCGATGTGCAGGGTCTTCTGCAGCAGCAGCAGCGCGATCACGGCGAGCGGGACGCACACGAAGAAGCACCAGCGCCAGCCGAGACCGTCCGCGATGACACCGCCGAGCACGGGTCCCCCCGCCATCGCGACGGCCATCACCGCGCCCATGTAGCCGGAGTACCTGCCGCGGTCGCGGGGCGGGATGATCGTGCCGATGATCGCGACGACCAGCGCGGTCAGGCCGCCCATGCCGACGCCCTGGATCACCCTGGCACCGAGCAGGACCGGCACGTTCTGCGCGATCCCGGCGATCACCGAGCCGACAACGAAGATGACGATCGACACCTGGACCAGGGTTTTCTTGTTGTACAGGTCGGCGAGCTTGCCCCAGATCGGTGTCGACGCCGCGGTCGCGAGCAGTGAGGTCGTGATGACCCATGCGTACTGCGTCTGGCTGCCGTTGAGGTCACCGATGATGGTCGGCAGCGCGGTCGAGACGATCGTCGAGCTGATCAGCGCCGTGAACAGCGCGGCCAGCAGACCCGCGAGCACCTCGAGGATCTCGCGGTGGGTCATCAGTTGGTCCGGGACGTGCGGCCCTGGCGCTGTCGTCGGTGCAGTCATGCGTGGTGCCCCCTCGGTGCATGGCCGATCTCCCGGAAGGTAAAGACAGGCTTTAATATGCTTGCGTTATGCAACTATATATTGATTGCATAGTGCAATCAAGTGGGCACCGTGCGTGAGATGCACCCCAATCGGGGTGAAAATCACGCACGGGCGCGTCAGCGCACCAGCAGGGCGAGGCACTCCATGTGGTGGGTGAGGGGGAACGCGTCGAAGGCTCGGACCCGCTCGAGGTGGTAGCCCTGCCCCAGGTAGAGGCCGATGTCGCGACCGAAGGCTGCGGGATCGCAGCCGATGTGCACGATCGCGGCGGCACCCGCCGCGGCGACGGCCTCGACGACCGACCTGCCCGCACCGGAGCGCGGCGGGTCGAGCACGACCGTGTCGACCGGACCCGACAGGTGATCGAGCGCATGCTCGACGCGGGACGCCTCGAACCGGACCTGCGGCAGGTCCGCGAGCGCGCGGCGGCCGGACTCGACCGCGCCGCGGCCGGACTCCACCGACACGACCGCGCCGCGCTCCCCCACCTGCGCGGCAAGGGCGGCGGCGAACACCCCGACCCCGCCGTACAGATCCCAGGCGGTGCCGCCGCCTGCCGCGCCCGACCAGTCGGCGACGACCTCCGAGTAGCGGGCCGCGGCGCCGCGGTGCGCCTGCCAGAACCCGGTCGCGGACAGCTCCCAGGCGCGGTCGCCGACGCGTTGGACGGCGCGCCCGCTGCCGATCACGACGTTTTCACGCCGCGGCCGGGACGTCGCGGCCCGGCGGGCGGTTGCGCCGCGCCTGCCGGGGCTGCGGCGGCCGGTCCGGCTCACGGGTGCGGGGTCGATCTCCACCACGTGCCGCACCCCATCGGCATCGACGGTGACCTGGAGTTCACCGCCGGGCCGCCAGCTGCGGTCGGCCAGCCCGTCATACATGCCCGAAACGGGTTGCGGGCAGGACAGGTCCGTGACCACGCCGGTGCCCCGGTACCGGTGGTAGCCGGGGCGGCCCTGGCCGTCCACGGCCAACCGCAGCCGGGTGCGCCAGCCGGTGCCGTCGCCGGTGCCGGGCAGGTCCTCGAC
>NZ_JBHXNU010000025.1:1816-5138 GCF_042719255.1 Rhodococcus sp. NPDC058532 | reverse complement strand
AACATGTGTGTTGTTTCAGATACCGCACAGTGGACGCGTAGCTTCTTTGTGGTAAGTCCTCGGCCTATTAGTACCAGTCACCTACATCAGTTACCTGACTTCCAGTTCTGGCCTATCAACCCGGTAGTCTGCCGGGGGCCTTACCCCCTCAAAGGAGGTGAGAAACCTCATCTTGGAACAGGCTTCCCGCTTAGATGCTTTCAGCGGTTATCCCTTCCGAACGTAGCTAACCAGCAGTGCCCTTGGCAGGACAACTGGCACACCAGAGGTTCGTCCGTCCCGGTCCTCTCGTACTAGGGACAGCCTTCCTCAAGTTTCTAACGCGCGCGGCGGATAGAGACCGAACTGTCTCACGACGTTCTAAACCCAGCTCGCGTGCCGCTTTAATGGGCGAACAGCCCAACCCTTGGGACCTACTCCAGCCCCAGGATGCGACGAGCCGACATCGAGGTGCCAAACCATCCCGTCGATATGGACTCTTGGGGAAGATCAGCCTGTTATCCCCGGGGTACCTTTTATCCGTTGAGCGACACCGCTTCCACATGCCGGTGCCGGATCACTAGTCCCGACTTTCGTCCCTGCTCGACCTGTCAGTCTCACAGTCAAGCTCCCTTGTGCACTTGCACTCAACACCTGATTGCCAACCAGGCTGAGGGAACCTTTGGGCGCCTCCGTTACATTTTGGGAGGCAACCGCCCCAGTTAAACTACCCACCAGGCACTGTCCCTGAACCAGATCATGGTCCGAGGTTAGATGTCCAATACGATCAGAGTGGTATTTCAACAACGACTCCACAAACACTGGCGTGCCCGCTTCACAGTCTCCCACCTATCCTACACAAACCGAACCGAACACCAATACCAAGCTATAGTGAAGGTCCCGGGGTCTTTTCGTCCTGCCGCGCGTAACGAGCATCTTTACTCGTAATGCAATTTCGCCGAGTCTATGGTTGAGACAGCTGAGAAGTCGTTACGCCATTCGTGCAGGTCGGAACTTACCCGACAAGGAATTTCGCTACCTTAGGATGGTTATAGTTACCACCGCCGTTTACTGGGGCTTAAATTCTCAGCTTCGCCATTACTGGCTAACCGGTCCTCTTAACCTTCCAGCACCGGGCAGGCGTCAGTCCGTATACATCGTCTTACGACTTCGCACGGACCTGTGTTTTTAGTAAACAGTCGCTTCTCACTGGTCTCTGCGACCCCCACCAGCTCAGAACGCAAGGTTCGTCACCAGCAGAGGTCCCCCTTCTCCCGAAGTTACGGGGGCATTTTGCCGAGTTCCTTAACCATAGTTATCTCGATCGCCTTAGTATTCTCTACCTGACCACCTGTGTCGGTTTGGGGTACGGGCCGTGTGAAAACTCGCTAGAGGCTTTTCTCGGCAGCATAGGATCACTGAATTCGCCTCACTCGGCTACGCATCACGTCTCAGGCTATATGAATGGCGGATTTGCCTACCACTCGCCCTACACGCTTACACCAGTACTACCACTCACTGGCCCAGCTACCTTCCTGCGTCACCCCATCGCTTGGCTACTACCAGCTCAGGTCCCGTGCATCCACACACCCACCATCCCGAAGGATAAGCAAGCGGCTTCAGGACGGTTAGTATCACTGATTCACCATTGACGCGTTCACACGGGTACGGGAATATCAACCCGTTGTCCATCGGCTACGCCTGTCGGCCTCGTCTTAGGTCCCGACTCACCCTGGGCGGATTAACCTGGCCCAGGAACCCTTGGTCATTCGGCGGACAAGTTTCTCACTTGTCTTTCGCTACTCATGCCTGCATTCTCACTCGTGCAGCCTCCACAACTAGTTCACACCGCTGCTTCCATGGCTGCACGACGCTCCCCTACCCATCCACACACCTGGCCCCTCCCCCGTAGGAGAAAGGCGGGCTTATGTGAATGCCGCGGCTTCGGTGGTGTACTTGAGCCCCGCTACATTGTCGGCGCAGGATCACTTGACCAGTGAGCTATTACGCACTCTTTCAAGGGTGGCTGCTTCTAAGCCAACCTCCTGGTTGTCTTCGCGACCCCACATCCTTTTCCACTTAGTACACGCTTAGGGACCTTAGCCGGCGATCTGGGCTGTTTCCCTCTCGACTACGAAGCTTATCCCCCGCAGTCTCACTGCCGCGCTCTCACTCACCGGCATTCGGAGTTTGGCTGATTTCGGTAAGCTTGTGGGCCCCCTAGACCATCCAGTAGCTCTACCTCCGGCGAGAAACACGCGACGCTGCACCTAAATGCATTTCGGGGAGAACCAGCTATCACGGAGTTTGATTGGCCTTTCACCCCTACCCACAGCTCATCCCCTCAGTTTTCAACCTAAGTGGGTTCGGGCCTCCACGACGTCTTACCGTCGCTTCACCCTGGCCATGGGTAGATCACTCCGCTTCGGGTCTAGAACATGCCACTAAAACGCCCTATTCGGACTCGCTTTCGCTACGACTACCCCACACGGGTTAACCTCGCGACATGCCGCTAACTCGCAGGCTCATTCTTCAAAAGGCACGCCATCACCCGCAGTGACAAGTCACTCACAGGCTCTGACGGATTGTAAGCGCACGGTTTCAGGTACTATTTCACTCCCCTCCCGGGGTACTTTTCACCTTTCCCTCACGGTACTAGTCCGCTATCGGTCACCAGGGAGTATTCAGGCTTATCGGGTGGTCCCGACAGATTCACAGCAGATTTCACGGGCCCGCTGCTACTTGGGTGTTCACTACGACAGTCACCATGTTTTCGTCTACGGGACTCTCACCCTCTACGACAGGCCGTTCCAGACCACTTCGACTAACACAATGATTTCTTACTGTCGGCCGATCCGGCAGAATCGACAAAATGAATCCCACAACCCCGCGCACACAACCCCTGCCGGGTATCACATGTACACGGTTTGGCCTCCTCCGCTTTCGCTCGCCACTACTCACGGAATCACGGTTGTTTTCTCTTCCTGTGGGTACTGAGATGTTTCACTTCCCCACGTTCCCTCCACACACCCTATATATTCAGGTGCGGGTAACACGACATCACTCGTGCTGGGTTTCCCCATTCGGACACCCTCGGATCTCAGCTCGGTTGACAGCTCCCCGAGGCTTATCGCAGCCTCCTACGTCCTTCATCGGCTCCTGGTGCCAAGGCATCCACCGTACGCTCTTCATTACTTACAACAAAGATGCTCGCGTCCACTGTGCAGTTCTCAAACAACACACAAACAACCGTGTCAATCGTTACCACCAGCACCCGGAAAACCAGGCCGATGTGACAACCACGATCGCTCGTCGTTTTCTTCCCAGAGACAAACACTCGCGT
>NZ_JBHXNU010000024.1:0-11925 GCF_042719255.1 Rhodococcus sp. NPDC058532 | reverse complement strand
CCGCTGCGGGTGCCGCCGGGGCCGGGGCGGGCGCCGGGGCCGGAGCCGCGGGCTTCGGGCCCGGGGTCGGCGGCTTGGGGGCCGCCGCAGCCGGGGTGGGCTGCGGGGTCGCCGCAGCGGGGGCCGGGGCGGCAGGAGCCGCCGGGGCCGGGGCTGCCGGCTTCGGGCCGGGACGGGGTCCGCCCGGCTTCGCGGTGGTGGCCGGCTTCGCGGCCTCCTGGCGCGCGGGAGCCGCCTCCCCCTTGGCCGACGGGAACGACTCCCGCAGCCGTCGCGCAACCGGCGCCTCCACGGTGGAGGACGCCGACTTCACGAATTCGCCCTGCTCCTTGAGCCGAGCGAGAAGTTCCTTGCTGGTGACACCGAGTTCCTTGGCCAACTCGTGCACGCGGGCCTTGCCTGCCACTGCTCTCCTCTACTGAGAGGTCGAGCGTGGCTGATGCCCGCACGACCTCGGGTTAACTCCGATGGACGATCATCGTTGGTGCTTCACGGTGTGCTCATGAGTGTGTTTGCCTGACTCTTCTCGAGAGATTGCCTGTGTTCCCGGGTACTGGTGGTGCCGTTGTTCGAGTACCGGGTTCACGAGGTACTGCTCTGTTGTGGATGCGGTTCGATCAGGTGATCGGTGCCGAGTACCTCCGCACCGATCGCGCGATCGAGGGCCGCCGTGTCCAGGCTTCCGGACACTCGCAGCGCCCTTCCGAACGCTCGACGCTTCTCCGCCTGGCTCAGGCACCGCCGGTCGGGATGCAACCACGCACCTCGACCGGGAAGCCTGCGCCGCGGATCGGGTACCAGCACCCAGCCCTCCGGCCCGGTCTGTTGCGCCACGATCCTCAGCAGTTCAGCGGCCGACGCGAGTTTCCGACATCCGACGCAGGTTCGCACCGGATGACCGGTGCGCGGGCGCGCGTCTGTCGAGTACTCATGCCGAGCCATTGACCACTCTACCGCTGTTGTCCACCGTTATCCGCACGGCGTCCTCTAGACGCGCGTCGGGGCAGGCCCGGAGGCGCCGCCACCGTCCTGGGCCGCGTCGCTGCGAATGTCGATCCGCCACCCGGTCAGCCGCGCAGCCAGCCGGGCGTTTTGCCCCTCTTTGCCGATGGCCAGCGACAACTGGAAGTCGGGCACCACCACTCGGGCGGCCCGCGCCTCGGCGTCGACGACTGTGACGGACACCACCTTCGACGGCGACAACGCGTTCCCGACGAACCTCGCCGGGTTCTCGTCGAAGTCGATGATGTCGATCTTCTCGCCCGCCAGCTCACTCATGACGTTGCGCACGCGTTGCCCCATCGGGCCGATGCAGGCACCCTTGGCGTTCAGTCCCTGCACCCGGGACCCGACCGCGATCTTGGACCGGTGCCCGGCCTCGCGGGCGACGGCGACGATCTCGACCGACCCGTCCGCGATCTCCGGAACCTCAAGTGCGAACAACTTCCGGACCAGGTTCGGGTGCGTGCGCGACAGGGTGATCTGCGGGCCGCGCTGCCCGCGGGTGACGCCGACGACGTAGCACTTGATCCGCTCGCCGTGCTCGTACACCTCGCCGGGAACCTGCTCGGCGGCAGGCAGGATGCCCTCGGCTCCGGTGGCCTCGCTGCCGATCCGGACGACGACGACACCCCTTGCGTTGGCCCGGGTGTCGCGCTGGATGACACCGCCGACGATCTCCCCCTCGTGGGTCGAGAACTCGCCGAAGCTCTTCTCATTCTCCGCGTCCCGCAGCCGCTGCAGGATCACCTGTCGCGCCGTGGTCGCGGCGATGCGCCCGAAGCCCTCCGGGGTGTCGTCCCACTCCTCGCCGACCCGGTTGCCGTCGACATCGACCTCGGTCGCCATCACCCGAACAAGACCGGACTTGGTGTCGACATCGATCCGGGCGTGCGGCTGATGCCCCTCGGTGTGCCGGTAGGCGGTCAGCAGCGCGCTCTTGATGGTCTCGATGATCGTGTCGACCGAGATCCCCTTGTCGTCCTCGATCGCGCGCAGCGCCGACATTTCGATATGCACTTGTCTATCCCTCCACCTGGAAATCATCGTCAGACTCGCCGGGCTCCGGCTCGTCGATCACGCCGGGGAGCGCACGGCCCGCGGCCACACCCCCCGCCAACTCGAGCTCCTGCGCGTTCGGCGTCGAGAACTCCACCTGCACCACGGCCGTGCGCACATCGGCGATGGCGATCTCCCGGACAACGGGCCCGCCCTTGGCTGGCACGACCAGGGCAACGACACCGTCACCGAGCACACCGACCCGGCCGAGCACCTTCTCGTCACCGATCTCGACCCGTACCCGCCTGCCCTGGGCGCGCCGCCAGTGTCTCGGCTCGGTGAGCGGACGGTCCACCCCCGGGGAGGTGACCTCAAGGGTGTACGGCGCCTCACCGAATTCGGTTGCGCTGTCCAGCCGGTCGGAGATCAGCCGACTCAGGTCCGCGACGGCGTCCAATCCGAGCCCGGCATCGCTGTCGACCATCACCCGAACGACACTCCGGCTGCCTGCCTTCGTGACCGTCACGTCCTCCAGGTCGTAGCCCTGGCGAGGGACGAGATCGGTAAGAAGCTCGATCACCCTCTCCTTCGACGGAACCGGCATCAGTAGAGCTCCTCGTTCAGTTGTGGTCGGATCAGTTGTGGTCGCTCGTCGGCGGCCTCGGGCAGCATTCGCCAGCCGCGGGGCGCGAGGATCTAGAATAACGCGGATTCGACGCCCCGGTGACCACGCCGCCCCTGCGCCTGAACGGGCACCCGGCCTGACAAGATGAGCGCCGTGCCCGCACCCTCGACTCTCCCGCCGCCGTCCGGCGCGGCTCCTCCCTCGTTCCCGGCACTGTCCCGACGCTCGGCGCTGAAGGTGGGCGCCCTGACCGTTGGTCTTGCCGCGGTCGCCGCCGCAGCGGGATGCGCGGGCGCGGACGATCATCCGGACGAACCCGACCCGCTGCTGGCCCCACTCGATGCGGCACGGCGGGACGCGGCCGCCGCACACGCCGCGGCCGCGGTCGCGCCGGAGCGAGCGGGTGCGCTCGCCGTCATCGCCACGGAACGCACCGCCCACGCGGACGCCCTTGCCGCCGAGATCACCCGCGCCGCGGGGCAGGATCCGTCGGTGGGCCCCGCGACCACCTCCGCGGCGCTGACCACCGCCCCCGCCGCACCCCCGTCGGTCGACGAGCTGCGCGGCATGCTGGCCGAATCTCAGCGCGGTGCAGCCACACTCGCCAGCACGCTGGACGGCCACCGGGCCGGTCTCCTCGGGTCGATCAGCGCGGCGGTCGCCGCGCAGCAGGCGGTGATGCTGCTATGACCTCCCCCACCACCCCCTCGGCGGCAACCCTCGGGCCGGAGCAGCAGGCCCTCGTCGACGCGCTGCGCGCCGAACACGCGGCGGTGTTCGCGTACGGCATCGTCGCCGCCTACTCGAACCCGACCCGGGCGGCGCAGGTCGCCGCGGACACCGCGGCGCACCGCGCGCGGCGGGACGCGACGATCGACGCACTGTCGGCCGCGAATGTCGATGCGCCTGGCGCGGAGCCGGGATACACGATCCCGTTCCCGGTCGCCGACCCGACGGCCGCGATCCAGTTGGCCGTGCAAATCGAGGCCGACACCGCGACCGCCTGGCGGTCGGTGATCGAACGCGCGCAGTCCGAGCCCGTCCGGGCGGCCGCCGTCGACGCACTCACCGAATCCGCACTCCGGGCAGCCAGCTGGCGGGCCGTCCTCGGGGTCAACCCGCCGACGGTCGCGTTCCCCGGCCAGCCCTAACCGCGCTCCGCGCCCGTGGGTGGTTTTTCCCCCGATCGGGGTAAAAATCACGCACGGCGGCGGAGCCGGATCAGGTGCCCTTGACGTTCATGATCTGCCGCAGTTCGTGCACGATCCGGACCAGGTCACGGGCGTCCTCCATGACGACGTCGATGTCCTTGTACGCGTCCGGGATCTCGTCGACGAACTCGGCGCTGTCGCGGTACTCGATGCCGACCATCCGGGCTCGCAGGTCCGCCCGGGTGAACCGACGCTTGGCTTCGGTGCGGGAGAACCGCCGCCCCGCGCCGTGCGGGGCCGAGCAGAGTCCGTCCGCGTTGCCGAGCCCCTCGACGACGTACGACCGGGTCCCCATCGATCCGGGGATCACGGCGCGCACCCCGGCGTGGGCGTCGACGGCACCCTTGCGGGTGAGCCAGACCTGCTCGCCGCCGTGGACCTCCGGCTGCGTGTAATTGTGGTGGCAGTTGATCCGCTCGGCCTCCCGATGGTCGGCGGCGCCCATCCAGCGCGCGAACACCACCGCGAACCGGTCCATCATCTCGGCCCGGTTGAGGTAGGCGAACCGCTGCGCCCAGTGCAGGTCGGCCAGATATCGGTCGAATTCGACGGTGCCCTCGGTCAGGTAGGCGAGATCCCGGTTCGGCAGGTCGACGTTGGCGCACGACCGCTGGGCGATCCGGATGTGGTGCTGCGCAATTCGATTGCCGACGCCACGGCTGCCGCTGTGCAGGAACAGCCACACCAGATCCTGCTCGTCGAGGCACAGCTCGATGAAATGGTTTCCGCCGCCGAGCGATCCGAGCTGCTCCCGCCACCGCGGCGAATGTGACAGGTCGACGCCGTCCGCATCGGCTCGATCCTCCAGTTCGGCGATCCGGGCGGCGGTGCAGCCCCAGCGGTGCACGTCGGCGTTGTAGTTCCCCGGCGAGAGCGGGATCGCCGATTCCACGGACTTGCGCAGCTCCGGCAATCCGGTGTGCGCCTTCGCGATCCGCACCTCGATGTCGGAGCGGGTGAACCCGGTGCGGACGGCGATCATCCCGCAGCCGATGTCGACACCGACCGCGGCTGGCATCACCGCGCCCCGGGTTGGGATCACGGTGCCGACCGCACTCCCCTTGCCCGCGTGCGCATCCGGCATCAGTGCAACGTGCGGATGGATGAACGGCATGGCGGCGGTCTGCCTGGCCTGCGCGAGCGTGGTCTGCTCGAGCTGCGACGCCCAGCTCAGCAGGGCGGGGCCCACCCGGGTCGGGGGCATGACGAGCATCTCCTCTGGTCGGATCGGAGCACCCGGCCGACGGCGACGCCGTCGGCCGGGCGAGGGCGGGGTGCACCTCGCACCCTGCCACGACCCGGGCCACGCCCGCATCGGGATTTCGTCAGTCGCGCTCGGCTCCGGCGCCCGTGCGTCCCGGCATGAACAGCGCCGCGACGACCGCCACCGCGACCGCGGCCGCACCGACCAGCAGCGCGGGCCGGAGAGCGTCGGCGTACCCGGTCGGGGTGAGCGCACCGCCGCTGCCCAGGAACACCGCGGTCAGGATCGCGACGCCGAGGGCGACGCCGACCTCGCGGATCGTCGAGTTCACCGAGCTGGCGGTGGCGTGGTCGTCGTCCGGCATGTCGACGAGCACCGCGGTCGCGCTTGGCGCGAAGGTCAGGCCCATGCCGATCCCCGCCATCGCGAGTGCGGGCACCATCGCCGGATACCCCGTGCCCGCCTCGAAGACGAACGCCATCCACACCAGCGACGCGGTCTGCAGGGTGAGGCCGGCCACCAGCAGGGTCCGGAGCCCGAGCCGCGGCGCGAGAAGGCCGGCGATCGGCGCCACGATCATCGGTGCCGCGGTCCACGGCAGGGTCCGCAGGCCGGCCTCGAACGGGGTGTAGCCCATGACGATCTGCAGGTACTGCGACAGCAGGAAGACCGACCCGAACATGCCGAGCGTGAACATCAGGCCGATCACGTTGGCGACCGTGAAACTGCGCGACCGGAACATTCGGGTCGGCATCACCGGGCTGTCGGTGCGCATCTCGCGAATCACGAACGCGGACAGCGCGATCACCGCGAGGACGAGAGTTCCCAGCACGGTGGCCGAGGCCCACCCGTCGTCGTTGCCGTGCACGATGCCCCACACCGCGAGGAATACACCGGCACCGGCGAGCGCGACTCCGGGCAGGTCGAGCGGCTGCCGCCTACCGTGCGACTCGCCGAGAGCGTAGAGCGCCAGCGGCACCGCGATCACCGCGACCGGAACGTTGATCCAGAAGATGGCCTGCCAGGACACGCCGTCGACGACGGCGCCGCCGACCACCGGGCCGAGCGCAACCCCGAGCCCGGACACCCCGCCCCACATGCCGATGGCAAGGGCCCGCTTGGACGCGGGCACCGCTCCGGCGAGCAGGGTCAGCGACAGCGGCATGATCGCGGCCGCGCCGACACCCTGCACGGCCCGGGCCGCGATCAGCATGCCCGCCGTCGTCGACAGCGCGGATGCGACGGACGCCAGCGCGAAAAGGACGATGCCCCAGATGAACACGCGTCGCCTCCCCCACCGGTCACCGAGGCCAGCAGCGGAGAGCATCAGAGTCGCAAACGCGAGGGTGTAGGCGTTGAGGAACCACTGCAGCTGCCCGACCGATGCGTTCAGATCGGCCTGCACCACGGGCAGCGCGCTGGTCATCACGAGGTTGTCGAGGGTCGCCATGAACATCGGCAGCGACGCGGCGAGCATCGCCAGCCACAGCGGAACGCGGCGCGGGCGGGCTGGCGCGGACCCGCCCCGTACTGCGGTGCGGTGATCGGTGGTTGTCGTCATCAGTTCTCCCTTGGCGGTGCACGGAGCGGGCTGGAGGGGCGGCGAGGCCGCTAGTAAGCATTGACTGATTACTTAACGCGATCCGACGCTAAGGCATCGACTGATAACCTGTCAACATGTCTGCGACGAACGGCCCCCGGCCCACCACCCGGATGAACGCCGCGGACCGCCGCGAACTGGTTCTCACCGCGGCGACGACGGCGTTCGCGCGCGGCGGCTTCTCCGGAACGAGCACCGACGCGGTCGCCAGACTGGCCGAGGTGTCCCAGCCCTACGTGGTGCGAATGTTCGGCACCAAGGCCGAACTATTCCGGGCGGTGTTCGCGCGCGCGCTGGACCGGATCGTCGAGGTGTTCGACGCCGAACTAGATCGGATCGCGGCGGAACCCGACGCACCGTCGCCCGAGGACGAGGCGTTCTGGACCCGCCTCGGCTCCGCGTACGGAAACCTCGTCGCCGACGGGGACCTGCTGCTGGTGATGATGCACGGCTTCTCCGCGTCCGGGACCGAGGAGATCGGCACCCAGGCGCGGTCGGCGATGTCGCGGATCTACACCCTGATCCGCACTCGGACCGGCTGCCCGCCGGACCAGGCGCGGGCGTTCATCGCCAACGGAATGCTGCTCAACGTCCTGCTGGCGATGCGCGCCCCCGAGCACGCCGAGGACGACCCGGCCCTCGCCGAGCTGTCCGCCTGCGCGTTCGGCGACACCCTGCACGCCGCGCTCGGGTGTGCCGCGGCAGGCACGCCCACTGAAGGGGAGAACGACCCGACGTGACGCCCGACACTCTAGGGTCGACGGTGTGACGGACACGGATGCCGACCTCGCGCGGCGCATCGAGAAGCTCGAACAGGTCGAGGCGATCAAGGCCCTCAAGCACCGCTACTGGCGGGCCTGCGACGCGAAGGACCCGACCACCTTCCGCGACTGCTTCATCCGCGTTGGTGCGCGGATCGACTACGGCAGGCTCGGCGCGTTCGACGACGCGGACCCGATGGCGGCGATCTTTGCGAAGGTGGCCCTGCACACCGTCGACGGCAAGCACGTCATCTTCGACATGCACCACGGCATGCACCCCGAGATCACCCTGACCGGCCCGAACAGCGCCACCGGGCGATGGACGCTGCGGTTCCGGCAGGTCAACCTCCTCGATCGCACCGAGAAGGTCGTGACCGGCGAGTACGACGACGAGTACCTCATCGAGGAAGGACAGTGGCGGATGTCGGCGTGTCGATTCACCGAGACCTGGGCGATGGTGCGTCCGCTCCCCGACGGCACGACGGTGACCGAGGGCGCGTTCGCGGGGGTGGCGCGATGACCGACCGGAAGATCGCCTTGGTGACCGGCGCGAGCCGGAGCGTCGGCAAGGGCATCGCGCTCGCCCTCGGCTCGGACGGCTGGACGGTGTACGTCACCGCGCGCGGGGAGGTCGGCGCTGGCGGCAAGCTCGACCGGACGGCCGCGGAGATCACCGAACGCGGCGGCGAGGGCATCGCGGTGCAGTGCGACCACACCGACGACACCCAGATCGAGAAGCTGTTCGCGCGGATCGCCGAGGAGCAGGGCGGGCGACTGGACCTGCTCATCAACAACGTCTGGGCCGGTCCCGCGGACGGCTACGCGGGCTTTTCGCAGCCGTTCTGGCAGCGGCCGATCGACGACTGGGACACCCTGATCGGGCTCGGCCTGCGCGCGCACTACGTCGCGAGCGTCGAGGCGGCGAAGTTGATGGTGCCGCGGGGCAGCGGGCTGATCGGCAACATCTCCTCGTTCGGCAGCCGCGGCCACCTGCACTCGGTGCTGTACGGGATGTCGAAGGCCGGGCTCGACAAGATGGCCTCGGACATGGGCGCCGAACTGAAGGGCACCGGCGTCACGGCGTTGAGCTTCTGGCTCGGGCTGATCCGCAACGAGCGCATGGTCGCCAGCGGCATGACCGATTTCGAGGGATTCTCCCTCGCGGACGCCGAGTCCCCCGAGTTCGTCGGCCGGGTGATCGTCGCCCTGGCCAACGACCCGAAGGTGGGCGACCGCAGCGGCCGCACCCTGATCACCGCGGAGACCGCCCTCGAGTACGGCGTCACCGACGTCGACGGCGGGCAGCCGGTGTCGCACCGGGCCGCGTTCGGGGGTGGCGCGCTCTACTGACGGAACCGCACCACGATTCGGGTCCACGGCGCGACGCGGACCCGGATCGCTGCAACGATCGGATACCTACCCTATCGAGCAGAGGATCCGGCCCATGCGAGTCAAACCCACACCGTGGCTCGGCATCGGCGTAGTCGTGGCGTATGTCGCCCTCGGCTTCGTCACCCAACAGATCTTCGACGTCGACTACACCACCCTCGGCGACAGCACCGACACGCTGCTGCGGGGGGTGGTGTACCCGATCGGGATCGGAGCCGTATTCGCGGCACTCCTGACAACCTGGCTCGGCTGGTGGCGACCGGCCATGCTCGAGACCCGCCGCAGCCACAGCCGCTGGGCCGCGCTGCCGCCGGCGCTGCTCGTCGCAGCGGCCGTCGTCTCGTTGGCTGGCACCCAGTTCGGCCCGCTCGGCGGCGGCTACCTCGCCACCCTGGCTGTGGCGATGCTCATCGTCGGGTTCACAGAGGAACTGATCTGCCGGGGAGTGGCCGTTGTCGGCTACCGCGGTGGACTCGCCGAGGTGTGGGTATGGCTGCTGAGCTCCGCAGCATTCGGGTTGATGCACGCCACGAACGCACTTCAGGGCCAGAGTGGCCGCGACACCGCCGTGCAGGTCGGAATGACGTTCGTCCTCGGATCGACGTTTTACATGGTCCGCCGGATTACCGGGTCACTGGTGTGGGCGATGCTGCTGCACGCGTTGTGGGACTTCGCCTCGCTCGCGACCACCCACGAGGACGCACGCACCGCGACGCTGGTCGGCCTGTTGACCGCCTGCACGGTCATCGCCACCCTGCTCCTGGTGGGCCTGGTGGTCCGGGACCGCGAACCCGTCGCGGTCGTCGACCGACCGGGAATCCGCTGACTGGCGCCTCGGTCGCGGCGGGCGCACGATGGATTCGTGACCACCGACGGGTCGGCGCAGGCGATGCTGACGCACGCGGACGGGCGTGGCGGCGTCTCGCGCTGGGACCTGTCCCCCGACCGGCCCCGCATCACGATCGGCCGCTCCCCCGACTCCGACCTGCCGCTCACCGACGACCAGGTGTCCCGGCTGCACGCGGTCCTCGAATGCGTTGCCGGGCACTGGACGATCGTCGACGACGGCCTCTCCCGCAACGGGACGTTCGTCAACGGGGACCGGATCACCGGCCGACGACGCCTTCGCCCCGGCGACGCCATCCGGGTCGGCGGGACGGCGTTCACCTTCCAGGAGTTCGGCGCCGCCGCGGAGGAGGCGACGATGGTCGCCGGGTCCGCACCGACCGTGCGCAGCCTGACGCAGACGCAGCGGTCCGTCCTTGTCGCACTCTGCCGACCGTTCAAACACGGCGCTGCGTTCGCGAATCCGGCGTCGAATCAGCAGATCGCCGACGAACTGTTTCTCACGGTCGACACCGTCAAGGCGCACCTACGGACCCTGTTCGGCAAGTTCGGCGTCGAGGACCTCCCGCAAAACCAGAAGCGGGTCGCGCTCGCGGAACGCGCATTGCACAGCGGGATCGTCACGACCCGCGATCTGTGAGCGCCCGACCCGCGCCCTCACACCGCGGGCGCCACCAGCGCACCACCGACGCGGGTGACGAGCGAGTCGAGTGCCGCCGCCACCTCGGGAACGCGTTCAAGGATCACCGAGTGCCCCGCGCCGTCCACCCGAACCAGTTCCGACAGCGGTAGCCGCTCGGCGAGGGACATCGAGTGCGAGAACGGGGTCATCAGGTCCGCCGAGCCGCACAGCACCAGCGACGGCACCGACGCAATCAGCGGCACCGCGGCGAACTCGTCGAAGCCGACGAACGCCTGCAGGAACCGGGACATCGTGACTACCGACGTGTTCCCCGCCATCGCCGCGGCCACCGCAAGAACCCGCGGATCGAGCCCGCGACTCCCCCCGAACCGCATCAGCGCCGCGGCAGCACCGCAGCCGACCCGTTTCGTTCCTGCTGTCGCCCGTGGTGCCAACCGGACCGCGGTGTGGAACGCGGACAGCGCCGGGCTTCGGAGCATCCGACCGAGCCCCACCTCGGCGAGTCCGCCTGCGGCGGTGGAGATCAGCGCCACCGCGGCAAGCCGAGTCGACGCGAGGGTCGGGTTCTGACGGACACACGCCATCGCGACCATCCCGCCCATCGAATGACCGATCAGGACCACCGGACCGTGCGGGACCCGGGTTCCGATCACCGTGCCCAGGTCTCGGCCGAGCCGATCGATGGTGTAGCTGTCCGGCGCCGCATGCCCCGACCGCCCGTGCCCGCGATGGTCGTAGAACACCATCCGCACCCCCGGTCCCCAGGATCCGCTCAGCCGGTCACGGAGCGGATGCCAGGATTCCGACCGCAGGCAGTGTCCGTGCGCGAACACGGCGGTGACCGGGGCGGTCACCGGCCCGTACTCGCGGACCGAGAGCGGGACGCCGTCGTCCGTGACCACGGTGGCATGGCGACCGGAAGGCTGGTTCGACATGGCGTCCCTCCTCGTTACCCGTCAGTGGGTGTATCGCACCGGTTCGGCGATTCCTTACACGTCGCCGGTGCGGGCGTGCCGCCGCCGCCGAAACCAATCCCACCGGGGCCCGCCTGAATGCCGGGGGTCGCGATCGGGCCGACGGCGGCGCCGCCCACCCCCGCGTTGAAGGAGTTGCCGTCCCCGGGGAACGGGAGGCCCTGGCCGCCGATCCCGGACGGAAGCTGCGCGGCGGCGACGCCCGCACCGGCGGACAGCAGGAAGCCGGTGGCGGCGATCGCGGTGATCGAGCGTCGAACGTTGGTGGAGAACATGTTTCGATCCTTACGGTGGTGGGCCTGCCGCAGCTGTCTGCGTCGGCCAGGATGGTCAGTCGGTGGTGCAGAACGGCCAGTAGAACGGGCAGTCCGAGACGTCCTCCGCGACCTCGGTGGCGGCGGACGCGGCTCCGGCGTCCGACCGCTGATCGCTGGGCGCGGTGGTGGTGGCCGCGGCCGATGGTTCCGCCGAGGCGGCACCCGCCCCGCAGGCGGCCGCGGCGGCGACGATCGCCGCGGCGGCAAGAACTCGAATGATGGTGCTCGACATGGTTTCCCTCGAAGTCGGTCGTTCGGGTCCCAGGGCCGACGGCCTTCGGAGACCCGGAGGGGGGAAAGGGGGGGCGCCCAAAAAAGGGGAAAAAAGCACCGTCCCTCCCTGGGGTGGGGGGGTGG
>NZ_JBHXNU010000023.1:0-19311 GCF_042719255.1 Rhodococcus sp. NPDC058532 | reverse complement strand
AAATGATGGGGCGGAGTACCAAAAAATTGGCACTGACATTCATCGGCACACTGTTGAGTTCTCAAAGAACACGCACACACCATCAACACCCACCACGTGGGTCTCTCCGGGGCAACTGTTCCAACCTAACCCATCGCGGCGACCCGACCAAAATCGGGCAACCCGCCATCGGAAAGGCGATCGAGGACCGACAGTATCACCTGTCGAGAACCTCTGGATTGGCCAGGCGCCTTCGTCCAACCTCGTGTCCCGAACCTCTCGGTCCGGGTCGGTGTCCGTGTCGCTCTGACTCGACAAAAGTTACGTGACTGATCGGCAGTCCGCAAATCGCCTGGTCACAGCTGCCAAACTCGCGCGGTTCACGGCGAGACGGCGCATCGGCCCGCCGCTAGCCTTGGGTCATGTTGCTTGCTCCGCAGTATGGGCGGGAATCACTGTCCGATCTGGTTCCATCGGTTCTGGCCGAACTCGGTGTCCCCGGCGAGGTCAACCGCATCGGCCTGGACCTGTCCGGCATCAATCGCGTCTGCGTCCTCGTGATCGACGGACTGGGGGCCGAGCTGCTCGCCGAACACACCGCGGACGCGCCGTTCCTCACCTCCGCCGGCGCCATCCCCGTGCTCACCGCCGGATTCCCCACCACGACCGCGGCGAGCCTCGCCTCTATCGGAACCGGTCTGCCCTCCGGTGAGCACGGGGTCGTCGGCTACCTGATGGCGGTGCCCGGCGAGGACCGCCTGATGAACCCGCTGAGGTGGCGGTTGCACGGTGAGGGGCCGAAGGTGGATCTGCTGCGTGAACTCGTCCCGGAGGAGTTCCAGCCGACCCCGACCGCGTTCGAGCGGGCGGCCGCGGGCGGCGTCACCGTCGCTCGGGTCGGCCCCGCCTATCAGGGGGCGTCCGGGTTGACTCGCGCCGCGCTGCGTGGTGGCGAGTTCCGCCCGACCTTCTCGATGGGCGATCTCGCGGACGCCGCGATTGCCGCGATGCTCGACGGTGACCGCGCGCTCGTCTACGCCTATCACGGGGAACTCGACCTCACCGGGCACGCGCGCGGCCCCGAGTCGACCGCGTGGACGCTGGAACTCGGGCAGGTCGATCTGCTGGTCCGGCAGATCGCGTCCCGACTCCCGTCGGACGGCGCGCTGATCGTCACCGCCGACCACGGGATGGTGCAGGTCCGCTCCCCCATCGACATCGATCGCGACGCCAGCCTCCAACACGGTGTCCGGCAGATCGGCGGTGAACCGCGGGCCCGGCACGTGTACACCGAGCCTGGCACGGCGGACGCCGTGCTGACCCGCTGGCGGGACCGTCTCGCCGACGGATTCGCGGTGTACTCCCGCGCGGAGGTCATCGAACGCGGCTGGTTCGGTCCGACGGTCAGCCCGGCGGCCGAGCAGCGGATCGGCGACGTGATCGCGGTCGCGACCGGTGACGGTGCGCTGATCCGGCGCGGGGCGGAACCGTTGCAGTCCATCCTGATCGGACATCACGGGTCGCTCACCTCCGCGGAACTACACGTCCCGCTGCTGGTGTTTCGGCCCTGAACCGGGTCCGGGGACGAGGACGTCCCCGGTGGCTCTCCTCCACCGGGGACGTCCTCGCTCATGAACGCGGTACGGGTCAGGCCCAGCTGGCCGCCGCGCGGTTGTTGGTTGCGTTCATGTCGTCGTTGCCCGCACCGACAGCGCGGCCGATCGCCTCGAGCACCTGGTTCAGGTCGTTGGCCGCGGCATCCCACTTCGCCTGCTGGGCCTGGTAGGCCTCGGCCGCCGAGCCCTCCCACTCCGCGACGAGCGGAGCGAGGAAGCTCTTGAGGTCAGCGAGCTTGCCGTTGATGTTGGCACTGCTGGCCGCGATGTCCGCACGGGCCCCGTCGATGGCGCCGAAGTCGTACCGCATGGTCCCACTCATGTTGTCCCCCTGGACGAGTCGTTCGATCGTGTTGGGCAGGTCAGAGATTGAGGCTGCCGCCTGCGCCGGTAATCGCGCTGACGTGATCGTCCTGCGTCGCGGCGAACGCAACACCGTTGGCACGGATGTTCTCGCTGATCGCCAGCAGCGACTCGTTCAGCCGCTTCGCGCTGTCGTCCCACCGCACCATCAGGTTGTCGAAGGCCAGTTTCGCCGCACCCTCCCACGCGCCGTTGACCGCCGTGAGCCTGCCCTGCAGCGAGGTCAGTAACCCCTGGATGTCACCGTTGACGTCCCCCACGTGCCGCGCGGCGGCCTCCATGGTTTCGGTGGTCGTCCTCATCTGACCGCTCATGCACCCCTCCTGATTCCTGTCGCGTCCGTGGTGTCGGCCCGGGTGGGCTGCAGTCGGTCCGCGCCTACACCCTCTTGGACGCAGTGGCATCGGGGTTCGGTTCCGCCCGATCCCGACGAGTTTCGGGCCGCCCGAACGGTGGCGGTCAGCGTGGTGCGACGGTGACCGAACGGCCGACGCGGTCGCAGGCCGGTTCCAGGTCGACCAGGAGGTCGGGCGACGCCTGGCATCCGAGGCTGACCTGAAGTCCGTCGATGACGAACACGTGCCAGCGCACCTGCGAGTCCGGTTCCGGGAACTCGCGGTACGCGAGGGCGTCCCGGGAATCGAGGTTGACGCGGCCCAGTTCGCCGAAGGTCCCCGGACGTTCCGCGATCCGGCCGGCGAGGGTACGGGCCACCGCGTCAAGGTCGGCGCCGGGGTTGAGTTCCTTCTGTGCCAGCAGCATTCGGGCCGGGTGCCCGTCGGCTGGCCTGAGGTCGATCCGATCGGCGCGGCCGGTGGCGCGCTGCTCCCAGCCGTCCGGCACCGTGATCGACGCCCGGCCGGACGCCATCCGCGGCGGCTCGGCGGGGACCGGGTCGGGTGCGGCGCCGGGCAGGATCCAGGCGGCGCCCGCGGCGAGCACCCCGACGAGGAGGATGCCGACCCCGTACGGGCGGGCGCGACTCCGCCGCGTCGGCGACGGTTCCCGGTCCGGGCGCGGCGGACCGGCCAGTTCGACACCCCACGCGTGCGCGGCGGCCGCGACCGCCGCACCCCGCACCTCCACCGCCCTCGGCAGCCCGTCCCAGCCCCGGTGGAGTTCCACCGCGAGGCGGGCCGCGGGCGGCTCACCCGTGACGGCCACCCATGCGGGCACCTCGGGCCAGGCAGCGTGCAGCATCGTCACCAGTTCCGGTGCTGCGTCGTCTGTCTCGACGAGGTCCCGGGAACCGATCGTGTCGATGACGAGGTGGGCACTGCCGACCGTCGCGGCGGACCCCAGCTCCCCGACCTCGACCACGATCCCCGGTTCCTCGGCACCGACGACGCGCCGCACGGCGTCGGCGACGGCAATCACCCGCACCTCGCGGGCCACCGCGCGTCCCGCCGCGGTCAGCACGCGCCGCCTGCGGATCCCCCAGCTGCTCGGGCAGGTCAGCACCAGCAGGTCGACCGGAACGGCGGCCCCGACCGCCGCTATCCCGTGCGCGAGCACCGCGGCCAGCACCTCCGGCATCGGCACGGCGGTCTCCCCGAGCAGGAGCACGTCGTCGTCGACGAACAGCGCCGGGGACGACTCGAACGCGTCGTCCCCCACCGCCATCGAGCGGTCGACGCCGACCTCGAGCCCGCCGTCGGCAACGAGCACCCCCGCCGGGCGGTGCGCCGACCGGTCACCCCGGTGCACCCACATCGTAGAGTCGGTGAGGTGGACGGCGGTCACCGCGGCCGCGCGATCCGCGGTCACAGCGGCGGCAGCCACGCGACCTGGATCGGCGCCGTGCCCGCCCGGGTCACCAAAGTTGCTCGCCCGGGCGGCATGTCGGTGGGTCGTGCGGTGCCGATCAGGTTGCCTTCGTCGCGGCTGCCGCTCATCACGAGCCCGGTCGGGACCAGGTCGCGCAGTCGGGCGATGACCGGTTCGTACAGTGCGCGTCCGGCGCCGCCGGAGCGGCGGGCGACGATCAGATGCAGGCCGACGTCCTTGCCGTGCGGGAGATAGTCGAGCAGCGGCAGCAGCGGGTTTCCGCCCTGCGTGGCGACCAGGTCGTAGTCGTCGACGATCACGTAGATCTCGGGCCCGCTCCACCACGATCGGTCCCGGATCTGTTGCGGTGTCAGGTCGGGGCCGGCCATCCGGGCCTCCAGTACTCCCGCGAGTTCGGTGATCATCGTCGTGAGGGTCGGCGCGTTGGCGGCATAGCCGGCGAGGTGGTCGCCCTCGACCGCGCCGAGCATGGTGCGGCGGTAGTCGGCGAGAATCAGTTTCGCCTGCCGCGGAGTGTTCGACTCGACGAGTCCCGCGCAGATCCCGCGGAGCAGTGTGGTCTTGCCCGCTCCGCCGTCCGCAAACACCAGGGTGTGCTCGTGTTCGTCGAAATCCATGTGGACGGGGGCGAGGGCGGCCTCGTCGACGCCGATCGGGACCCGCAGGCACGGTCCGTCTCCGGCAGGGGGCCAATCCGGGATGCGGGCGAGGACGTCCTCGCGCGGGCAGCGTTCCGGCAGCATCCGGACCGCCGGAGCGGCCGGGTCGTCGGTGCCCGCAGCGATCCGGGCAACAGCGTCGGCGACGCCCGCAGTGAGGTCCGCGGAGCCGGAATGCCCGTCGATGCGGGGCAGCGCGGTCAGCAGGTGTAGCCCGTCGGCGGTCATTCCGCGACCGGGCCGCCCCTCGGGCACGCGGGCGGCCTTGACCCGCCCAACATCCGAGTCGGACGGGTCGCCGAGGCGCAGTTCGATGCGGGTGCCCAGCTGGTCCTTGAGTGCGGGCCGGATCTCGGCCCAGCGAGATGCGGTGACGACGACGTGGACGCCGAACGAGAGTCCCTGCCCGGCAAGCGCACCGATCTGCGCCTCCAACGGTTCGAAGTCCTGCCGAATGCCGGGCCAGCCGTCGACGATGAGGAAGACGTCGCCGAACGGGTCGGCGTCGAGAGCGGCGGCCGCCGGGGCGGATGCGGCGCGGATCCGGCGGAACTCGGCCATCGAGTCGATCCCCAGTTCCCGGAAGCGTCGTTCCCGATCCCGGACCAGGGCGGCCATCTCCGCGACCGTGCGGCGGACCCGGTCGACGTCGAGGCGGTTGGCGACCGACCCGACGTGCGGCAGGGCGGCGAGTCCGGCAAGGGTGCCGCCACCGAAGTCCAGGCAGTAGAACTGCACCTGGCGCGGGGTGTGGGTCAGGGCCATCGACAGGATCAGGGTGCGCAGGGCGGTCGACTTGCCCGACTGCGGACCGCCGACGACGGCGACGTTGCCGCGTGATCCGGACAGGTCGACGACGAGGTGGTCGCGGCGCTGATCGAACGGGCGATCCACGATTCCGATCGGCGCCCGCAGCGCCACCTCCCCGGCCACCCGCGCGACGGGCGGCGGCAGCAGCGTGTCGAGGGTCGGCGGGGCATCGAGCGGCGGAAGCCACACCTCGTGGGCGGGTAAACCGCGCCCGCGGACCTGGTCCACGACCACGTCGAGGATGGTACGTCCGCTGTCGGTCTCCGGGTCCGGCTCGTCGACCGGCGCTGGCGGCCCGAGCGGTTGCTCGTCGAGGACCGCCGCGGCGCTGAACGGGCGCGGCCGCAGGTCGGCGGGCACCGTGGATCCACCGGCGCCGCGGCGTGCGGATCGCCTGCGGTACGGCCCGGACACATATGCGGTAGAGAACCGGACGATCTCCGCCGAGTCGCACTTGAGGTAGCCGACGCCGGGCGTTCCCGGCAGGTGGTAGGCGTCGGGGACACCGAGCACGGTGCGAGACTCATTCGCGGAGAAGGTCTTCAGACCGATCCGGTACGACAGGTGGGAGTCGAGGCCACGCAGCCTGCCCTCGTCGAGGCGCTGGCTGGCGAGCAGCAGATGGATGTGCAGGGAACGGCCGAGGCGTCCGATCGCAACGAACAGATCCGCGAACTCGGGTTGCTGGCTGAGCAGTTCGGAGAACTCGTCGACGACGATGAACAGCGCGGGCAGCGGAGCCAGGTCGGCGCCCGCCGCGCGCGCCTTCTCGTAGTCGGTGACGTTCGCGAAGTTGCCTGCGGCGCGGAGCAGTTCCTGCCTGCGGGTCATCTCCCCGGCCAGCGCATCCCGCATCCGGTCCACCATCGCGAGCTCGTCGGCGAGGTTGGTGATCACCGCGGCGACGTGCGGCACGGCGTCGAGGCCGAGGAAGGTGGCGCCGCCCTTGAAGTCGACCAGAACGAGGTTCAACGCCTCCGGGGAATGCGTGGCGATCAGCCCGAGGACGAGGGTACGGAGGAACTCGGATTTCCCGGAACCGGTTGCGCCGATACATAACCCGTGTGGACCCATCCCGTTCTCGGCCGCCTCCTTGAGGTCGAGCTCGACGGGGCTGCCGTCCGATGCGACGCCGATCGGGACGCGCAGCCGGTCCCGCGGGGCGCGGGGCAGCCAGGCGTGAGCGGGGTCGAGGGTCGCGAGGTCCGGGAGGCCAAGCAGGTGTTGCCAGTCGGCGGCAGCGCCGGACTCGTCGCCCCCGTCGGCGGAGGTCGGGGTGGCGAGCCGGAACGGTGCCAGGCGGCGGGCAGCGGTCTGCGCCTGGTGGGTGCTGATCCCGTCCGCGACGGCGAAGGTCTCGACACCGGATCCGCTGCGCGCGCCGAGCGAACCGCCGGCGAGCACCAGCTGGATGCCGCGGGTCGCGGACAGCGTCGGGCGGTATCCGCCCAGGTCGAACACCGTCACCGAGTCCAGCCCGTCGTCGAGGACGCCGGACGCCGAGGCGATGCCACCGTCGAGCACGACGACCACCTGCGGCACCCCGGCGGTCGCGGGCGCCGTCCGGGAGTACCGGGCCCGGGTCGCCAGGTGCGGGCCGAGCATGTCGTCCAGTTCGGCGAGCGAGCCGTACACCATCCGCCCGGTGCCCGCACCGTCGTGGCGGTCCGGGTGCTGCGCGTGTGGCAGCCACTTGACCCATTCCCACTCCGCTGCGGTGTCGGGCCCGCAGACCACGACGACCTGCACCTGGTCCGGTCCGTGGAAGGTGCACAGCTGCACCAACATCGACCGAACCAGGGCCCGGGTGGCGATGCGGTCGCCCTCGAAACCGATGGCAGCGAAGCCGCGCAAGGCGACCGCGGTCGGCAGTTCGGGCACGACGGAGTGGGTGCGGACGAAGCGTCGTAGCGACACGGCGGCGACCGGCTCGAGGTCCTCGACGGGGCCGGTTTCCGGGGCCACCAGGCGCGTCGCGAGCCGCTGACTGCCAAGGCCGACCCGGACGTGGCAGTGGTCGGGGTCGGTGATGCGGCGCTCCCACATCCGATGGGTGCCTGCCAGGGTCCACAGGTGCTCCGGCTCGGGGTGGCTCCAGTCGAGGGCCGCCCGCTGACGCTCGGCGGTGTCGTAGACGTCGCGGCGAAGCTGGTCGAGGTAGCGCAGGTAGTCCTTGCGGTCCTCGTTGGCCTCCGCTGCCCGCGCGCCCGCACCGCGCCCGCCGGCGAGCATCCCGAGCATCGAGACCACCATCATCACCGGGAACAGCAGCGACATCGGGTTCGACGCCATGCCGGAGGTGAACATCAGGGCGACCATGCCGAGCATCGCGACGACCATCACGACGGGCAGCATCTTGGTCAGCAGGTTGCCGGGGACGACCTTCGGAATCTCGGGGGGCGGCTGCAGGCTCACCTCACCGCCGGGGGTGCGCGGCACCTCGGTTCGTGCCTTGCGCACGAAACGGACAGTGACCATGCGCGATCCCCCCTCGCGTCGATGCCGCGCCGACTTCGGCGACCATCTGTGTGCGCCGTCCTCTCCCCTGGACCGCGCCTCGAGCGTTGGACAGTAGCGCACACCCGGCGTGACCCGCGACCCCATGGCGTCCGCGGACTGCCGTAGAGTGCGCGCAGTTTCGTTGTGGGACACGCGGGTGGGGACCCGTGTGCGAGGGGGGACGCAAGTGACGAATGTTGTGAGTGGGGGATCCCGGGCGGATCTGTGTCGACTGACGGTCCTGGCCGACAACGTGCAGGTGGACCTCGCCCTGCCCGCGGGCGCACCGCTGGTGCTGCTGATCCCCGAGATCGTCGCGATGATCGACCTGCGCCGCGACGCACCGGACGCGATCGAGCTCCGAGTCACGGCAACGGAGTGGACGCTGGGTCGGCTCGGGCACTCCCCGCTGGACCCGACCGGCACGCTGGGCGACCTCGGGGTGCGCGACGGCGAACTGCTGGTGCTGCAGGCCGCGGACCGGCGGGCACCGGCGCCGCTGTTCGACGACCTGATGCACAGCGTTGCCTCGATCGAATCCAAGACCTTCCCCCGATGGACGCCGACCTCCGCCCGAGTCACCGGATCCGTTGCGGCACTGGCGTTGACGTTGATCGGTACGGTCGGCCTGCTGGTCGCGCGGTTCAGCGACGACGGACTGGTTGGCATGGTGCTTGCTGCTGCGGTGGCGGCGCTGCTGGTCGTCGCGGGCACCGTCGTCGCCCGCGTCTACCGGGACGACGCCAGCGCGGTCACGCTGTGGGGCGCGGCGCTGGCCCCGTCGTTCGCCGCTGGCGCGCTGGTGGTGCCCGGGGTGCCGGGCGCACCGAGCCTGCTCCTCGGCGCCGTCACCTGCGGTGCGGTCGCGGTCCTTGCCGCGCGGGCGAGCGGGACGGGAGCACCGATCGCGGTCGCGACGACGGCTGTGGCCACCGCCGCGGCGGCCGCAGCAACGGTCGCGGTCCTGACGGCGCTGCCGCCGACGGCGATCGGGGCCGCCGTCACGGCGGGCGCGCTGGTCCTGCTCGCCGCCGCGCCGCGCCTGTCGATGCTGCTCGCGAAGCTCCCGCTGCCCCCGGTGCCGTCGCCCGGATCCCCCCTCGACACCGAGGAGCTCCCGGACGCCGGTCCCCTGCCGTCGTTCGTCGGGCTCGAGGCACGGGCGACCCGGGCCCGGCGCCTGCTCACCGGGCTGGTTGCCGCGGCGGGCGTCACCACCGTCGCCGCGGCCCTGACGGCCGCGGCCGCGTTCGGATCGGGCGGAATCGCCTGGCCGGGAGTAACTCTGGCCGTGGTGGCGGCGGTGGTCCTGATGCTGCGCGGGCGAACGTACGCGAGCCTCGCCCAGGCGGGCACGCTCATCGGGTCCGGCACCGCGATCCTGCTTCTGCTGCTGACCGGCGCGGCGGTCACCGACCCGGCACTGGCGCCGATTGTGTTTGCCGTCGCGGCCCTCGGGGTCGGGGTCGCCCTCGCGTTCGGCGTCCTCGCGCCACGACACGACTTCTCGCCGGTGCAGCGCCGCGCGGTGGAACTGCTCGACTACGCGGCGATCGCGGCGATCCTGCCCCTCGCCTGCTGGGTTGGCGGCCTGTTCGCGGCGATGCGCGGCCTGTGATGGGCGTCCTGCGGGCCGTCGTGCTGATCGCCGCGATGGCCGTCCCGTTCGTGGGATCCGGCAGCGCGGCGGCGGTCGCGCCACCCACGATCGATCCCGGCGGCCTGCCGCCCGGTGACCTGCCGCCTGTGCAGTCGGAGCTGCGCGACCCGTGCCCCGCCACCACCCCGGGATCCGACCCGGCGCTGGTCCCCGCACCGCAGCGGGCCCTCGACCTGGAATCGGTGTGGCCGTTGAGCACCGGACGCGGCCAGCTGGTCGCGGTGATCGACACCGGCGTCGAGCGCCATCCCCGGCTGCCCGGGTTGATGCCCGGCGGGGACTTCGTGTCGACCGGCGACGGCACCGCCGACTGCGACGCGCACGGCACCCTCGTCGCGGGCCTGATCGCGGCAAGACGGTCGGACGCCACCGGGTTTGCTGGTGTCGCGCCGGATGCTCGGATCCTGACCATCCGGCAGTCGAGCAACATCTACCGGCAGGTCGGTGCCGCCGACGCCGACGGACGCAATGCGCGCGGCGTCGGCAATCTGACCACCCTGGCATCGGCGGTCCGTCGGGCGGCGGACCTCGGCGCGACGGTCATCAACATCTCCGAGGTCGCCTGCGTACCACCGGGTTTCGGCGATCATCGGGCGCTCGGCGCGGCAATCGACTACGCGGCCCGGATCCGGGATGCGGTGATCGTCGCGGCGGCGGGAAATCTGGACGCGTGCAGGCAGTCGAACCCGGCACCGGATCCGGCTAGGCCGAACGCGGACCCCTGGGCGCAGGTCACCACCGTCGCCACACCCGCCTGGTACGACGACCGGGTGCTCGCGGTCGGGTCGGTGGACCCGGACGGCGCCCCGTCGGAGTTCACCCTGCCCGGCCCGTGGGTGGATGTCGCCGCCCCCGGCACCGGCATCACCTCGCTCGACCCGCGGCGACCTCGGGATGCCGGCCTCACCGACGCGGTGAACGGCGGTCCCATCGAGGGCACCAGTTTTGCCGCGCCGTACGTCGCGGGCACGGCGGCGCTGGTCCGTGCGCGGTTCCCGGAACTCACCGCGGCACAGGTGATCGCGCGAATCGAGCGGACCGCACACGCCCCGGCCGCCGGGTGGGATCCGTACGTCGGGCACGGCGTCGTCGATCCGGTGGCCGCGGTCACCGCGCCGGACCGGGAGCCGGTGACGTCGCCGCGGTCGGTGACGGTGCCGGCTCCGGCCGCGGCACCACCGCCCGACACCCGGCCACGCACGGTCGCGATGGTCGGGGCGGGGGTCGTCGCCGTCCTACTGGCGCTCGGTGTGCTCGCCTCGTTTCCGTTGCGTCGCCGGTTTCAGCGCGCAGACACATCCATCGGCTGAGCGTCCGGCGCGACACCATCGTGTGCGAGGAGGGCGGCCTCCCTGCCGAGGGCGGGGCCCGGCGCCAACAGCGACAGGATCGGCCACGGGGCGGTCACCGGATCCCTATCGAAGCCCAAGAGCGTTGCCGTGTCTGCATTTTCGATGCCGTACCGCACCCCCGTGTCGGCGACGAAGAACAGTGCTCCCTGCCGTTCACTGGATGGCGCGGCACCGGTCGCCTGCACGAACGCGCCGGCCCCGGGTCGAACGAAGAACAGGTCCGCGTTGTCCCCGATTCCGTCGCGCTGCGCCAGGGTCACCGGACGCGCATCGGCTGGCAGCGGCAAGGTTGTTCCCGCGGCGACCGCGACGGTGGCCCGTACTCCCCCGTCCCCCGGCACCGGTCGCCAGGATAGGCAGCCGACCGGGTCGTTCGCGTCGTCGACGATCCGCGGCGCGGTGTCCGGGAACGTCTCCACCGCCAGCGCCGTGGAGCGCGGTGGTCCCGCCACCGCGTCCGGGGTGACCGTCGCCATCCCGGTCGCGCCCTGCGAGTCGGCGTACCGGATTAGGTCCGCGGTGGCCCGGCCGATCCGCTGCAACCCGTCGGCGAGGACCACGTAGTAGCGGGTCTCCTTGGCATCCTGCACCTGCACGACCGAGCCGATCGGGTTGCCCCCGAACGGGTACGACGGCTGCGTCCCAGCATCACGGATGACCGGCGGGGCCAGCGCGGGCGCCTCCGGGATCGCGGCGAGCAGGCCGGCGCTGACCGGTCGGGGCACCTGACCGTCCAGGTCGAAGGCGAGGGTAACCGCGGCGTCGCCGAGGTCGACGCGACTGCGGGCGCCCTCGTGTACCAGGTAGGTGCCTGCGGTGCCCTGCACCAGCAGCGCCTCCTCCCCGGCGAGCTCCCGCACCCCGCCGGGGAGGTCCGGGCCGCCCGCAATGACGGCGGTGGTCACGGCGCGGGCCCCGCCGGCGATCGAGTCGCACACCGTCCACCCGCCCGGATCGCCCTGCGACAACGCCGACGGCGCGCCGGGGATGCCGAGCAGCGGACCGCGCGGGCGCGCTCCCAACTCGGACTCCTGCACCGAAACCGGGGCGTCGGCGGCGCCGACGATCAGCCGTGCGGAGGCCAGGTTCAGGACCGGATGCAGGGTGCCGTAGAGATCGACGAACATTGCGCCGGAATCCTTTCCAACCACGATCCGGGCGTCACCGATCTTGTCCTGCGGGCGAATGAGGGCCAGCGCCGCGCATCCGGCCACCCCGATCACGGCGAGCAGGGCGCCCACCGCGAGGGCCCGCGACTGGCTGCGCATCGGATCGTGCAGCATCCGCACGTCCCTGCGCACCAGGGCATGTTCCATCCGCCGGACCAGAAACCGGTATCCGCTGACCTGCCATCGAGTCGTCGGCTGTGCTGCCATGTTCCCTCCCCCACTTGGCGCGCACTACGGGGGCACAGAGTACAGTCCGCGGGAACCGTGGCGTGGGGGACGTCCAAACGGGGCAGGGGGATGATCGTGATTCGTTGGCGCAGGGTGGGTGCGCGTCGCCGGACGTCCGTGCCCGTCGGTACCGTCGTGTCGGCGCAGGTCGCGGCGCTGGCCGTCGGGATCGTCGGGTCCGTCGCCGGCATGGCGTGGTGGCAGGCTGCGCTGACCGCAGTCGCGGTGGCGACACTCTGCCTGTGTCCGATGCGGGGCCGCACCCTGCTGGACTGGGGGTGGACCGCGGTCCGGTACCGCACCGGCCCCGGCGCCGACACCTCCGCGTTCACCGATGTGGACGCCGCGGACGGCGCGACGGTCGGGCTGTGCCGGGCGGCCGGGATGGTTGCAGCGGTGATCGAGGTGCAACCGGAACCGGGCGCGGTGACCCGACTGACCCGAGACACCGCCGATCACGACCAGCTGCTTCCGCTCCACATGCTTGCGAAATCCCTCACCCAGCACGATATTTCACTGTCCGGTATCGACGTCATCGCGCACGGACGGCGCAGCGACACTACGGCGTCGACGGCAGCCTGCTACGACGACCTGCTCGGCCCACTCGCGGCGGTCGCGCAGCGGACGGTCTGGGTGGTGGTGCGGTTCGACGCGGGCACCGAGTCCGCCGCGGTGGCGCGGCGCGGCGGTGGCAACGACGGTGTCGGGCGGGTGGTGTCGATCGCAGCGCAGCGGATCGTGCGGGCGCTGGACGTCGCCGGTGTCCGGGGCCGGATCCTGACGGCACCGGAGATCGCCGCCGCCCGGTCGGTGATCGCGGGCGAGCCGGACGAGCAGCGCCGGTCGTGGCGGTACGCCGCGGTACCGTCCGGCTGCAGCACGGGTTATGCGATCGCTCCGCGAGAAGTGAATGCCGCACTGTTGTCGACGATCTGGGCCACCGCCGCGCTGTCCACGACGGTGACGATCCGCCTGCGTCCGGGCCGGGCACGCAACGAGTTCCGGTTCGCGGCATCGTGCCGGTCGACGACGGGTGCGGCGCCCGCTGGCGGGTGCCGCCCCGAGCTGACGCCGACCGTCGGCCGGGACGTCGAGGCCCTCCGTTCCCACCTTCCCGGCGCGCCCGACGCACTGGACGCGCTGACCCCGTTCGCGACCGTGGACCTCGCGTTCCTGGACGCGGTGCCGGTCGCCGCCGGCGGATGCGGTCAGCTGATCGGCTCCGACGCGGACGGGCGCGGCGTCACGGTGCGCGTCGTCGGGCCCGACATCGACGTCGTCACCGTCGCCGGGGATCCCTACCTGGCGCGTCAGGTCGTGCTGCGGGCGGTCGCCACCGGAGCGCGGATCGTGGTGCACACCGAGCAGCCGCAGCTGTGGCGGCAGCTGGTCGGCGCCGTCGCGGACCCGGACCGGTTGCTGCTCGCCGCCCCCGACACCCCGGTCCCACCCTGGGCAACGGCGGTGGTGCTGGACGGCGTCGGCCCCGACCCGCTGCCGCGCGGGGTGACGGCGATCCGCGTCCACCCGGATCCGGTACCGGTCGGCGGCACCCCGGTCTCGCTCGTCCGGGTTGGCGGGCACGACAACCGGGTCATCTTGTGGGCCAACGGAACCCGATACGATCTGACGCTGGTGACGATACCGGCCGAGACGGCACTGCTCGGCAGCCCCCGGCCTGCGGGGGATCCGCTGCCGGCGCGGTGACTAGGCCGGATACGGTCGTTCGGCGCGCGCATCCCGCGCCGCGGCCGCCCACCAGGCGAGCTGGTCGAGCATCCGATCCGCGCCGTCGATCGCGGCGCCGTCGGACGTCTCCCCGTCCGCGTCGAACCGCTTGCGGGCCCGGTGGAAGCTGACGGTCTGACGGACCGAGATCATGTGCACCTCGGCGGTGACCAACCGCAACTGTTCGGTGGCGCGCAGCCCACCGGACAGCCCGCCGTAGGAGACGAACCCGACCGGTTTAGCGCGCCACTCCTCCTTCGCGGTGTCGATCGCGTTCTTCAGCGCCGCCGGATAGCCGTGGTTGTACTCCGGGGTGACCATCACGAACGCGTCCGCCGCCGCAACCCGACGCCGGAACCGTTCGACGTCCGGGGTGCCCGCGTGATCGAGCGGCAGCGGGGTGTCGGCGAGATCGAGCAGGACCGCGTCGAACGCCGGGTGCTGCCCGGCTCGGCGGAGGAACCAGTCGGCGACCACGGGACCGAAGCGGCCCTCGCGCACGCTGCCGAGGAGGATCTCGAGTCGGATCGGTTGGGTGGGCACGGCTCATCGAACCACGCCGCAACGAGTGCGGCCCCCCGACCGTCCGGTCGAGGGGCCACGTCCGGGGCCGGGTGAGGTCAGGAACCGAACGGCACCAGCGATGCCAGGCTGCCCGAACCGGCGCTGCCGGTGCCGCCGTCCTCGCCGCCGCTGTCGCCGTCACCGCCGCCGACCGGCGCGGAGGTGACCCGCACGGTCACCGCGGCGGCCTCGGAGCCGACGAACTCGGCTGCACCGGAGTAGATCGCGGTGATCGCATGCGCCCCCGCGGTGTCGAAGGTGTGCGGCAACTGCGCCGTCCCGGACGACACCGGGACCGGCGCGCCGATCGGGGTGCCGTTGTCCGCGAACTGCACGGTGCCGCCGGACGGGGCCGGGTTCACCGTCGCGGCGAGCGTCACCGCACCGCCGACGGTCGCGGCGGCGGGGGCGGTCAGCACGGTGGCGGTGGCGACGTCGGGCGCGTTGACGTCGACCCGCACCCCGATCGGGTTGAAGACCTGGCTGCTGTTCCAGCCACCGATGTCGAAGGCCAGTCCGCTGTCGACGACGCCGACCACCGCGGTCGCGGGCACCCGGTAGGTCAGTTCGACGATGACGTCCTTGTTCTTCGCGACCAGCCGGTCGGCGAGCAGCCAACTGCCGGAGACGGTCACCGTGTTCTTCGCCGCGTCGACGGCCGGGGTGATCGTGGTCGTCGACGGGCCTGCGGTCAGCGTCGAGGAGGTGAGCTTCGCGCTGCCCGGCACGTATTCGAAGCCCGCGGGGTGCACGTCGGTGAACTTCGTCAGGTAGCGGTCCGCGCCGCCGGTCACCTCGAGGACCGACCGGTAGGTCACCGTGGCGCCGCGGTCAACGGCGCCCGGGGTGACACTCTTGGTCACCTTCACATTGTCGACGGTCTCGGTCGCGGTGGTAGCCGCCGAGGCGGTGCCACCCCCGATCCCGAGGCCCAGGGTCGCGAGGGCGGCGACGCCGAGGGCGGCGGCTCCTCGGCGCATCATCGGTCGGAACATGCTGTTCTCCTGTACTGCTGATGGATCGGTGTTCGGTGGGACCTGATCGGCCCCAGGGCGCGGTCCGGCGTTGACGGTGGCCCGCCCGGTGGGTGCCGGGCGGGCCACCGTCGACGGATCAGGACCCGAAGATGTTCTCCAGCGAGCCGCCGCCCTGGGCCGGGGCAGCGGACACCGTCACGACACCCGCCGCCGAGGTGGACGGGGTGAAGCCGGTTCCGCCGGAGTACACGGCGGTGATGTTCTTGGCTCCCGCCGTCGGGAACGAGTAGGACAGCGTCGCCTTGCCGTCGACGATGGGGGCGGGCAGGCCGATCGCCCGGTCGCCGTCCTTGAACTGCACCGTGCCGCCCGCCGCCGCCGGGGCGACCTGAGCGGTGAGCGTGACGGTCTGGCCAACGGTCGCGGCGGCCGGGACGACCAGCGTGGTGGCGGTCTCGACATCCGTCGGCAGCGGCTCGGACACCGTGACCGTGACCGGCTGCGACGTGGAGTTCAGGTAGCCCGGTCCGCCGACGAACACCGCGGTGATCGACTTCGTGCCGGACGCGTCGAAGGTGTGCGAGAGCGATGCGGCGCCGTCGATGATCGCGACCGGCGCACCGATGGCGGTGTCACCGTCCTTGAACTGGACGGTGCCCTGCGCGGTCGTCGGCGTCACGGTGGCCGAGAGGTCCACTGCCGCACCGACCTTCGCGGTCGTCGGGGCAGCGGCAAGGACTGTGGTCTCGACGTCCACCGGCGCCGGATCGGTCACCGTGATCGACGCCGCAGCCGACGTGGACGTCAGGAACCCACCGGCACCCGAGTACACCGCGGTGATCGACCTGCCACCCGCCGCATCGAACGCGTGCGACAGCGTCGCAACACCACCCGACACCGCAACCGGCCCACCAATATTGGCGTCACCATCCTTGAACTGCACCGTGCCACCCGCCGGAGCCGGGCTCACCGTCGCCGTCAACTCCACCGCAGCACCGGTCACCGCCGACGCGGGCACCGCCAGCGCGGTGGTCGTCTCGACATCCGCTTCGGCGACGGTGACGGTCTGCGCCGCGGAGGTCGACTCGTTCGCGGAACCGGTGGCGAGGAACTTCGCGGTGATGCCGTGGTCGCCTGCGGTCGTCGGGGTCCACGCGATCGACACCGAGTTCCCGGCCAGCGGGCCCGCACCGATCTTGGTGGCGCCGTCGTAGAACTCGACCGGGTTGCCCGCTGCGCCGCCGGTGACGGTTGCGGTCAGCTGCGACGACTTCCCGACCTTGGCGTCGGTGACCGCGGCGAGGGTGGTGGTGGACGCGTTCTTCGCGACGGTGATCGCCGGACCCTTGTCGTTGTAGGTCCCGGACCCGAGTCCGCCGGAGTAGTGCATCGACGTCGGCAGCGCCGCGCCACGAGCACAGTCCGCGCCAACGGTGTAGGAGAACTCGAAGGTGTGCGACTTGGGCTCGATGTTCGGGTAGACCGTCCAGGACCCCTTGACCTTCGCAAAATCTGCGCCCTTGCTGTCGAGGCCCTGTGCCTTGCCGTCGACCTTCGCCGAGCCCTCGACGTAGGTCAGGCACGTCGGGTGCACGTCCTTGACCTCGTGCAGGATCTCGCTGCTGGTCCACGCCTTCCGCTCGAACTTCGTCGAGGTCGTGACGACCTCACCGACCGCGGGCATGGCGTTGCTGATCGTGCGGGTGAAGTGACTGTTCCCGTCCCACCAGTCCACCGATGCCGGCGCCGCGTTGGCTGCGCCGCCTCCGACAATCATCAGCCCCAGCGGCACCATCGCCGCCACACCGACCGCGGCGACCCCCCGACGCGCTTGTGAACGCGACATACTTTTCCTCCAGGAGTTGGGACGCGCCGGCCGGCGACGGTTGTCGTGAGCAAGCGCGAATTCCTGGTCATCTTAACCAGCTTGTAGCCGTACCGTGACCCATTCCGAAGAATGTCTAGGACATCTGTCCAGGAATGTTTCCCCAGGTCAGCGTGCCCATAGAACGAAGGGCATCGCTATCTCAATAAGCCGTTGGTCACGAGAGAAGCGAGTTCCTGGTACGCCTGCGCGTCGTCCAGGCCGGTGGCGTCCGCGACCTGCCGGCGTTGAATTCGGACCATCGTCGCCGTCGTCACGTCCGCGACGAAGGCGGCGTGCGCGTCCCGGTACTCCCCCGCGGCGACCCCCTCGGTGATGAGGTCCTGCACGCGGCGCGCGGCGATGGCGGTATTGCGTTCGTACACCGCGCGGGCGACCTCGCTCGCGGCCAGGTCCGCCATGAACCGCGCCGACGCCGGGCGCAGCTGCGCACCGACCGCCTCGAGGTACGCCCGAATCCGGTCGTTGGCGCCCGCCTCGCCATCGAGTGCGCGCTCCACCCGCTCCGTCGCGGCCTTGAAGAAGTGCACGGTCGCCGTCCGCACCAGCTGTTCCTTGCTTGCCGCGAGGGAGTAGAGGGTGGACTTCGAGCAACGGAGCCGGGTCGCGATCTCGTCGAGGGTCAGGTGCGCGAACCCCTCGGCGAGTAGGAGCGCGACCAGCTCGTCGAGGAGCTGCGCGCGGCGGGCCGCGCCGCGAACCTGGGTTGCCATACCAATAACTGTACTGGAGTATCGTGCTCAGTACCGATTCTTGCGAAGGAGACCACCGTGCCCGTCGACCGCCTGCTCCCCACCCAGGAAGCGCACGACCTGATCGACCTCACCCGCGACGTCGCCGACAAGGTCCTCGCCCCGCGCGTCAACGAGTGCGAGAAGACCGAGACCTTCCCGGACGGCGCCTTCCCCGCGCTGGGTGCCGCCGGGCTGCTGAGCCTGCCCTACCCGGAGGAGTTCGGCGGCGGCGACCAGCCGTACGAGGTGTACCTGCAGGTGCTTGAGGAGCTGGCCGCGCGGTGGGCGGCGGTCGCGGTCGCGACCAGCGTGCACAGCCTGTCCTGCTACGCGTTGGCCACCCACGGCACCGAGGATCAGAAGTCGCGGTGGCTGCCGGAGATGCTCAGCGGCAACACCATCGGCGCCTACAGCCTGTCCGAGCCGCAGGCGGGATCCGACGCGGCCGCGCTCACCTGCAAGGCCACCGAGGTCGACGGCGGATACAAGATCAATGGGTCGAAGGCGTGGATCACCAACGGCGGCAAGGCCGACTTCTACACCCTGTTCGCCCGCACCAGCGACGAGGGGTCACGCGGCATCTCCTGCTTCCTGGTCCCCAAGGACACCGAGGGCCTGAGCTTCGGCAAGCCGGAGGAGAAGATGGGCCTGCGGGCGGTCCCGACCACGTCCGCACACTACGACGACGCGTTCGTCCCGGCCGAACGGATGATCGGCACACCGGGGCTGGGCCTGCCGATCGCATTCAGCGCGCTGGACTCCGGCCGGCTCGGCATCGCCGCGGTCGCGGTCGGTCTGGCGCAGGGCGCGCTCGACGACGCCGTCGCCTACGCCAAGGAGCGCAAGGCGTTCGGCAAACGAATCATCGATCATCAGGGGCTCGGCTTCGTGCTCGCGGACATGGCCGCCGCCGTCGACTCGGCCCGCGCCACCTACCTCGACGCCGCCCGCAGGCGCGACGCCGGCCTGCCCTACTCGCGCAACGCGTCGGTGGCGAAGCTCGTCGCCACCGACGCCGCGATGAAGGTGACCACCGACGCCGTCCAGGTGTTCGGCGGCTACGGCTACACGCAGGACTTCCCGGTGGAGCGGTACATGCGGGAGGCGAAGATCACCCAGATCTTCGAGGGCACCAACCAGATTCAGCGCCTGGTCATCGCCCGATCCCTGGCCAGCTGACCGCACCACAACTGTGCGTGATTTTCGGCTCTACTGACGCATCCGTGGGTCCACCAGAGTCGGCAACCGAGGCGGGTCACCCCCGAGACTGAGCATCGCCAACGCGATCAACGACTCGGGG
>NZ_JBHXNU010000022.1:0-35059 GCF_042719255.1 Rhodococcus sp. NPDC058532 | reverse complement strand
TTCTCCCTAAAGCGTCCCCCTTAACCCCGGGCGGGTGCTCCTGCGGCGTGGTGCGTGACTTCCCCCCCGGGGGGGGGAAACTCCCCCCACGGGCGCGGCGCGCAGCTAGGCGGGGACCTCGAACCGGGACAGCGCGAGCAGGCGCGAGGTGGCGCGCAGGTACTTCTTCTTGTAGCCGCCTGCGAGCATCTCCGGGGTGAAGATCTCGTCGAGCTTCGCGCCGGAGACGGTGACCGGGATGCTGGCGTCGTAGAGGCGGTCGGCGAGGACCACCAGGCGCAGCGCCACGGACTGGTCCTGCGCGGGGTGCACCCCGTCCAGGAACACCGCGGTGACGTCCTGAATCAGCTTGTTGTAGCGCGACGGGTGCAGGGTGCTCAGGTGCGTGCACAGCTCGTCGAAGTCGTCGAGGGTGGATCCGGGGGTGCCCTCGGCGCGCTCGCGCAGTTCCGCCGACGAGATCGGTTCGGGGGCGGGCGGCAGGTCGCGGTGCCGGTAGTCGGGGCCGTCGACGCGGATGGTCTCGAAGATCGCGCCGAGCTTCTTGATCTCACGCAGGAAGTCCTGGGCGGCGAACCGGCCCTCGCCCAGTTGGCCGGGCAGGGTGTTCGAGGTCGCGACGATCGACACGCCGCGGGCCGACAGCTCGGTCAGCAGCCGGGAGACGAGCATGGTGTCGCCCGGATCGTCGAGTTCGAACTCGTCGATGCAGAGCACGCTGTGGCTCGACAGCTGCTCGACGGCGTTGTTGAAGCCGAGGGCGCCGACGACGTGGGTGAGTTCGACGAAGGTACCGAACGCCTTCGGGCTCGGTGCGCTGTGGAAAATCGATGCGAGCAGGTGGGTCTTGCCGACACCGAAGCCGCCGTCGAGGTAGAGGCCCGCGCCGGTGGACGGGGCCTTCTTGCCGAATAGTCCGCGCCGGCCCCCGGAGCGAATCTTGGCGATCTTGCCCGCGAACTCCTCGGCCTTGCGCACGGCGGCGGCCTGGCTGGGCTCGTTGGGGTCCGGGATGTACGACCCGAAGCTCACCTCGTCGAACATCGCAGGCGGGACCATCTGCGCGACCAACTGATCGGCGTGAACCACCGGATTACGATCGACAAGGCGCTGCTGCATGCATCGAGCCTATCGACGTGCTGTTATCGACTCCATGCAGCGTATCGATATTGAGGGATTACTCACACCGGCGCGCGCACCACTCGATGACGACGCGATCCGCGAGTTGTACGCGTACCCCGACGATCTCACCGAACCGTGGATCCGGGTGAACTTCGTGTCGAGCATCGACGGCGCCGTCACCGCCGACGGTACCTCGGGCGGGCTCGGAACGCCCGCGGATCGCCGGGTGTTCGTCGCGTTGCGGGAGCTGGCGGACGTGATTCTGGTCGGGGCGGCGACGGTGCGGAGCGAGAACTACGGCGGCGCGCGGCCCGACGCCGCGGCCAGGGACCGGCGGCGGGCCACGGGCCGGGCACCGGCGCCCCCAGTTGCCGTCGTCACCGCGAGCGCGGACCTCGATCCGGCGTCCCGACTGCTGACCGACACCGACGTCCCGCCGCTGATCCTGACCGTGCGCAGTGCACCCGCCGAACGGGTCGACGCCCTCGCCCGCGCCGGCGCGACGGTCCTCGTCGTCGGCGAGACCGACGTCCCGACCTCGTCGGTCCTCGCCGTGCTCGCCGAACGCGGCCTGCACCGGGTGCTCTGCGAGGGCGGGCCGTCGCTGTTCGGGCGGCTGCTCGGCGACGACGCGGTCGACGACCTGTGCCTGACCACCTCGCCGGTGCTGACCGCGGGCGGCTCGGGACGAATTGCACTGTCGCCGAATGCAACCCGCAGGCCGATGCAGCGGGCGCACGTGCTCGCCGACGGGGACGGGACGATCCTGACCCGCTGGCTGCGTCCGCGACCTGGCAGGCTGTGACGCATGCGCAGAGTGGGGTTGGCGGCACTGGTGATCGCGGTGTGCTGCGCGTGCGGCGCCGGGCCGAGCGTCCGACCGGACGTCGCCGTGGTCGAGCATCGCGACGGCACCACCCCCGAGCCGAGCGGGACGGTGCCCGGCACCGAGCCCGAACTACCCGTCCCGGTGCGCGATCTGGACTGGCGGGACTGCACCGCGTCGACGCTGGGCACGCTGGGGCTGCCGCCCGGCCCGCCGGGGCTGGTGCTCGAATGCTCGGAGCTGGCGGCCCCGATCGACCCGTCCGGCTCGATGCCCGGCTCGTTCGCCCTCGGCGCGCTGCGCGCCCGGCTTCCCCAGACCCCGGACGACGCCGCCCCGCTGGTGCTGACGTCCGGCTCCGATCGCTCGTCGACCGGCACCCTCGCCGCGCTCGCAGCGGGACCGGTCGGGACGTTGCTGTCCTCGCGTCCGCTGGTCGCGGTGGACCGGCGCGGCATCGGGACGTCGACGCCGATCGACTGCGGTGATCCGAGGACACCGATGCCGCGGCAGGCGATGCTCGACCTCGGGCAGTTCACTCCACCCCCGATCGACGACGGGGACGCGGTCGACACGGTGCACGCGCTCGGCCGTGACGCGACCACCCTGTGCACCGACTTCCTGCAGCCGCACGAACTGGCCTTCGACCCGTCGCACTCCGCCGATGATCTCGACCAGCTGCGCCGCGCGTGGGGGGTGGACCGGATCGGACTGCTCGCGACCGGCTCCGGCGTCGAGGTCGCCGCGGCCTACGCGGCAGCGCATCCGGACGCGATCGGGCGGCTGGTGCTGGACTCCCCGTCGGTGCTCGGCGCCGACGCCGCCACCGCGACCGAGGCCGTGGTGCGCGGGCGGGAGGCGGCCCTCGCCGCGTTCGCCCGGCAGTGCGCTGCCCTCGAGTGCGCGCTCGGCCCGGATCCGGCGGCGGCCGTCGCCGACCTGACCGACCGGGCGCGCCGCGGTGAGCTGGGCCCGATCTCCGCGAACGCGCTCCTGGTCGCCCTGACCGACCAGCTCGGGTCCCCGCGCGGCGACATCTCGGCACAGGTCCGCGCGTTCGCGGACGTGCTCGCCGCGGCCGGACGCGGCGACACCGCTGCCCTGCAGCAGCGGATCGACGCGGCCGCCGCCGCGACCCTCGCCGACGGGCAGTTCGTTGCGCGCTGCTCGGACGGGCGGCAGTGGCCGACGCCGGGGCGGGTCCGGGAGCTGATGACGCAGTGGGGTGAGCGCTACCCGGTGTTCGGTCCCGAGGGTGCGCTGTCGATGCTGCTGTGCGCGTCGTGGCCGACCACCCCGCCCGCCCCGGCGCCGTCCGCGGCGACGAGCGCGACCCTGACGATCGCGGGCGCCGCGGACCCGGTGGCCGGCGACGGCGCGTCGGCGGCGGCGGGGGTGCTCGCCGCGGTCGGGACGCGGACGGCGACGGTGGCGTGGCTCGGCTCGGGGCATCCCGCGCTCGCGCACTCCGACTGCGTGCAGCTCGCCGTCTCGGGCTACGCCGACACCGGGGTGCTTCCGCCGGACGGCGGCGCCTGCCCGGGCTGAGTTGCGGCCGGTCACGGGTGTCTTGGGCGGCTCACCGCCCCCGGTCGGGTACCGTGCCACGGTGTTCCTTCGACAGCTCGAACCCCGCACCGCCCGGACGACGGCCGAGGTGGTGACGTTCGCGCTGTGGCCGCTCGCGATCATGACGGTCCTGCACCGGGTGCTCGTCAAGGCCGTGAATGGGGCACGGACGGACGACTTCACCACGGTGTATCGAGCGGCGCTGGCGTTCCTGAACCGGCAGCCGGTATACACCGCGAACTTCAATTGGGTGGACCCGCACTACCTGTATGCGCCGAGCGGCACCCTGCTGCTGTCGCCGATCGCGATCATCGACCCGGAGCGGTCCCGCTGGTTGTTCATTCTCGGTAACGCGGTCGCGGTGATCATCGCGGGATACCTCCTGCTGAAGATGTTCGGGCTGGCCCTGAACTCGGTGGCGGCGCCGATCCTGCTGCTGGGCATGTTCGCCAGCGAGACGGTGACGAACACGCTGGTCTTCACCAACATCAACGGGGTGATCCTGCTCGGCGAGGTGGCGTTCCTGCTGCTGCTCCTGCGGCGTCGGGACACCTGGGCCGGTGTCTCGATCGGGTTGACGCTCGCGATCAAACCGGTCCTCGCGCCGCTGCTGTTGTTGCCGCTGGTGACCAAGCAGTGGCGGGCGCTGGTCACCGCGATCGGTGTTCCGGTGGTGCTGACCGCGATCGCGTGGCCGCTGGCGGTCGATCCGATGGAGTTCGTGCACCACACGCTGCCGTACCTGATGGAATCGCGGGACTACTTCAACTCGGCGATCGTCGGCAACGGCGCCTACTACGGCCTGCCGACGTGGCTGATCCTGGGACTGCGAGCGGTGTTCGCGGCGGTCGTGCTGGTGTCGCTGTGGCTGCTGTACCGGTACTACCGCGACGATCGGCTGTTCTTCCTCGCCACCTCCTCCGGCGTGCTGATGACGGCGTCGTTCCTGCTCGGGTCGCTCGGGCAGATGTACTACTCGATGCTGCTGCTGCCGCTGCTGATGACCGTGGTGCTGCGGAACTCGGTGATGCGGAACTGGCCCGCGTGGCTGGCCGTATACGGGTTCATGACCCTGGACAGCTGGCTGTCGGGCCGATTCCCGGCGACCGGGCGGGCCGCCGAGTACATGAAGACCACCCTCGGCTGGAGCCTGCTGCTGCTGGTGATCGGCGGGGTGCTCGGCGCGCGCTACCTGACCGCGCGCCGGGAGGGGCGGCTCGACCGCGGCATCGATCCGGTCTTCGACGACGACGCCCCGGAACCGGAGAAGGTTCCGGTCGGCTGACCGCCGGTCGGTAGCGTGGAGGCATGACCTCCGACTCCGATCGCGGCCCCGGGTTCGAACTGACCGACGCGCAGTGGCGCGAGCGGCTCACCCCCGAGGAGTACCAGGTGCTCCGGCAGGCGGGGACCGAACGGCCGTTCGTCGGCGAGTACACCGACACCACGACCACCGGGGAGTATCACTGCCGCGCCTGCGATGCGCTGCTGTTCACCTCGACGGAGAAGTTCGCCTCGCACTGCGGGTGGCCGTCGTTCTTCGATCCGGCGAACTCGGATGCGGTGCTGCTGCGGCCCGACGACTCGCTCGGCATGCGCCGGGTGGAGGTGCTGTGCGCGAACTGCCGCAGCCACCTCGGGCACGTCTTCGACGGCGAGGGCTACCCGACCCCCACCGACCAGCGGTACTGCATCAACTCGATCTCGCTGCGCCTGGTGCCCGCGCCGTAGCCGGACTCACTTCGGGTACATCTGCTCGATCAGGTCCTTCGCGATGCTCGACGCGGGATCGCGACCGTCGACGCCCGGCGCCAGGTTCGCCCACACGACGAGGGTGACGTCGCGGTCCGGGTCCGAACCCATGAACGAGTTGTAGCCGGGCAGTTCGCCGGTGTGCCCGTACATCGGGCCCATCTTCGCGATGCCCCAGCCGTAGCCCGCGGCCTGCGGGTTCGCCGGGTCGGTCGGCTCGATGCTGGCCAGCCGCCGCGCCTGCATGTCGGGGTCGAGGACGGTGCCGTCGGTCAGTGCCTCGGCCCAGGTGGCGAGGTCGTCGGCGGTGGCGACGCCCTGGCCCGCCGCCCACGTCCAGGACGGGTTGTGCTCGGTGACGTCCTGCGGTGCCAGGCTGCCGTCCCTGGCAGCGGCCTGCATGTCGGCGGGCAGCGCCGGGTCGTGCATGGTCAGGACGTTGCTGCCGTAGAAGTAGCCGCGCGAGTACGGGGCGGGCAGCGCGGTGTCGGTGGCCGCGGGGAAGACGGCACCGGTCAGCCCCGCCGGGTCGAAGATCCGGTCCCGGTAGATCTCCGGGAGGGACCTGCCGTCGAGCTGTTCGGCGATCAGGCCGAGCAGCACGTAGTTGGTGTTCGAGTAGTGGTAGCCCTGCCCGGGCGGGAAGTACGGCGGGTGCGGGTACGCGAGGGCCAGCAGTTCCTCGGGGGTCCACACCCGCTGCGGCTCGGTGTCCAACGCCTCGTTCAGTTCCGCCGTTTCGCTGTAGTTGAACAGGCCGCTGCGCATGTTCAACAGCTGTTCGATGGTGATGTTCGCACCGTTCGGCACGTCCGGCCGGAACCGCGACACCGGGTCGGTGACGGCCAGCTTCCCCTCCTGCGCCTGCTGCAGGATCACCGTCGCCGTCCACGTCTTGGTGTTGGAGCCGACCCGGATGCGGTCGCTCACGGACACCGGTCTGCCGCCGCCCCGTTCGGTGCTGCCGTAGGTCGCGGTGACGGTGCCGGAGGGGGTGCGCAGCAGGGCGACCGCCCCGGGGAGCAGGAACTCCTTCGCTCCCGCCTCCAGCGCCGTCTGCAGGTCGGCCTGGTCGAGGGCGGCCACCGCGCTGGTCGTTGTGGTGGCGGTCGTGGTGTCGGTGTCGTTCCCGGGGTCCGCGCAGCCCGCGGCGAGGAAGGTCAACGCCAGCGCGGCGGCGGCCGCTCGCGGGCGGCGTCCCGACAGCACGTGACGGTTCATGCCGGACAACGCTACGCCGGGACGCCCGCCCGCGAGAGGTCGTTCACCGACGTAAACGAAGTACCGGAGGGTCGTGGGCACGGATCGGCGGCAGCTCCCCGTCGAACCGTTCGATCTGCACGAGCGCGTGCTGACCGGTGCTGCCACGGCCCAGCCTCGACGTCCCGACGTCCGCGGTGAGAACGTTCGGATTGCCGTGCACGCACAGCGAAGTCGGGTCGTCGGGGTCGAGCGGGTCGTACCAGGCGCCGGTCGACAGTTGCACCACGTCGGGCCGCATGCCGTCGTCGAGCACCACCCCGGCCAGGCACGCGCCGCGGTCGTTGAACACCCGGACCACCTCCCCCGCCAGCACGCCGCGCGCGGCGGCCGCGTCGGGGTGCATCCGGATCGGTTCGCGGCCACGGATCTTCGACGCCTGACTGACCGGCCCGTGGTCGAGTTGGCCGTGCAGTCTGGTCCGCGGCTGGTTCGCGATCAGGTGCAGGGGGAATCGCCGCGCCCGGTCGCCGCCGAGCCACTCCTCGGGCTCGTACCAGGTGGGGTGGCCGGCACAGTCGTCGTAGCCGAAGCCGTCGATGTCGGCGGAGAAGACCTCGATCCGCCCGCTCGGGGTCCGCAGCGCGTTGCGATCCGGGTCGGCACGGAAGTCCTCGAACAGCGTCAGCTCGTCCTCGGTGCGCATCCGCACGTGGCCGCGCGCCCAGAAGTCGTCGAACTCCGGTGCCTCGCCGCCGTCGGCGAGCACGAACCCGCGCCACTGCTCGTACAGGTGCTCGATCCACTCCCCCGAGGTGCGGCACTCGGTGAATCTCGGCCCGAAGCCCAGCCGGTGCGCGAGCAGCGAGAACGTCTCGTAGTCGTCGCGGCTGTCCGCGTACCGCGGCACCGCGGCCTGCATCGCGACCAGCAGCGGATCGTTGCGGGTGCAGGTCAGGTCGTCCCGCTCCAGCGAGGTCGTCGACGGCACCACGATGTCGGCGTGGCGGGCCATCGGCGTCCAGTACGGGTCGTGCACGACGATCGTGTCGGGGCGGGCCAGGGCCCGCCGCAGCCGGCCGAGGTCCTGGTGGTGGTGGAACGGGTTGCCGCCCGCCCAGTAGACGAGGCGGATGTCGGGGAAGGTGCGCCGTTCCCCGTTGTAGTCGTACGGCGCGCCCGGGTGCAGCAGCAGATCCGAGATCGCCGCCACCGGGATCGACTCCGGGACCGGGTTCTGCCCCTGGAACAGGGTCGGCAGCGGGTACGGCACCGGGGCGAGGCCCGGTTCGTTCATCGAGCCGTACCCGTGGCCGAATCCGCCGCCGGGAAGGCCGATCTGGCCGAGCATCGCGGCGAGGGTAATACCCGCCCACGGCGCCTGCTCGCCGAACCGGACCCGCTGCAGCGACCAGGTCACCGTGACCAGGGTGCGGCCCGCCGCCATCCGGCGGGCGAGGTCGGTGATCGTCCGCGCGGACAGACCCGACCGGTCGGCCGCCCACGATGGGTCCTTCGGGACCCCGTCGGCGCGGCCGAGCAGGTAGTCCTCGAACCGGTCGTATCCGGTGGTGTAGCGGCCGAGGAACCCGCGGTCGGCCAGCCCCTCGGTGGCCAGCACGTGGCACAGCGCGAGCATGATCGCGACGTCGCTGCCCGGGCGCGGCGCCAGCCACCGCGCGGCACCGTGAATGTCGTCGCGCAGCGGGCTGATCGAGACGATCTCCCCGCCGCGGGCCCGCAGGGCGTCGAGGGCGCCGCGGGTCGGATGGTTGCTGGTGCCGCCGTCGTTGACGTAGGTGTTCTTCAGCGGGACACCACCGAAGCACACCATCAGGTCGGTCTCGCGGGCGATCACGTCCCAGTTCGTGGCGCGGGCGAACAGCTTCCAGTGGGTGCCGATCACCCGCGGCATGATCACCGCGGTCGCACCCAGCGAGTAGGTGTTCTCCGATCGGGTGTAGCCGCCGAGCATCTTCAGGAACCGGTGCACCTGGCTCTGCGCGTGATGGAACCGCCCCGGCGCGGACCACCCATAGGAGCCGCCGAAGATCGCCCGGTTGCCGTGCCGGTCGACGACGCGGCGCAGCTCGCCGGCGAGGAGTTCGATCAGTTCGTCCCAGGACACCGCGACGAACTCGTCGGCGCCGCGCCGGTCCGACGGCCCCGGACCCCGTTCGAGCCAGCCGCGGCGGACGGCGGGCCCGGCGATCCGCGCCCGGTGCCGCACCGATCCGATCGCGTTGTCGAGGATCGGCGACGGGTCGGCGTCCCCGGGGAACGGGTGCACGGCGACGATGTCACCGTCGGCGGCCTCCGCCTCGAACATCCCCCAGTGCGCCATCTGCTGACGCCGGACCGGCTGCGCACCCACGGTGGCCAGTGTGCCACCGCGGGTGCGGCCCGCCGAGGTCAGGGCTGCCGGAAGCTCGGGACGGGGCTCAGGGCAGGGCGTTGACGAGCTGCTCGATGGACACCCGCGGACCGGAGAAGAACGGGGTCTCCTCCCGAACGTGCATCCGGGCCTCGGTGGCCCGCAGGTCCCGCATCAGGTCGACGATCCGGTCCATGGCGGGAGCCTCGAACGCGAGAAGCCACTCGTAGTCGCCGAGCGCGAACGCCGGGACGGTGTTGGCCCGCACGTCCGGGTAGTCGCGGGCCTCCTTGCCGTGGTCGGCGAGCATCTTGCGGCGGTCGGCGTCGGGCAGCAGGTACCACTCGTAGGAGCGGACGAACGGGTACACGCAGATGTAGTCGCCCGGCTCCTCGCCAGCGACGAACGCGGGCAGGTGGCTCTTGTTGAACTCGGCGGGACGGTGCAGGCAGGCGTTCGACCAGACCGGGTCGCTGGCCTGCCCGAGGTCGGTGCTGCGCCGGAAGTCGGCGTACAGCTTCTGCAGGTCCTCGAGCTTCTCGGCGTGGTACCAGATCATGAAGTCGGCGTCCGCGCGCAGACCGGAGACGTCGTAGATCCCGCGGACGATCACGTCGGTCTCGTTGAACGAGTCGAAGAAGTCCCGCGCGTTCTTCACCGCGGCAGCGCGGTCCTCACCGAGGACCCCGGGCTGGACCTGGAACACGGAGAACATCGCGTAGCGCAGGGTGGAATTGAGCTTGTCGTAGTCGAGGCGTGCCATGGCCCTATCCTGCCACCGTCGCCGCGAGCCGTGCCGCCGCCGTCGTCGCCGACCGGACGCAGGCCGGAACGCCGACGCCGTGCAGCATCGACCCGGCGACCTCGAGTCCGTCGATCCCGGCGACCGCGGACTCGAGGTCCGCCACGATCCCGAGGTGCCCGGCCCGGTACTGCGGCAGACCGCCGTGCCAGCGTTGGACGAACGACGCGACCGGCTGGTCGCCGACCCCGGTGACGGTGGCGATGTCGGCGCGGGCCAGGGTGATCAGCTGCTCGTCGTCGGCGTCGACGATCGCGGCGTCCCCGAACCGGCCGAAGGAGGCGCGCACGAGGGTGGCGTCGCGGGCGCCGAGGTGCGGCCACTTCCGCGCCGACAGCGTGAACGCCTTCGCGGCGAGACCCTCGCCGGTCGCGACCAGGATTCCCGAGTTCTGCGGCAGCGCAGACTCTTTCGGGAACCCGAGGGTCACCACCACCGACGACGCGACCGGAATCCGGCCTGCCGCCGCCGCGGCGTCAGGCGCGGCATCGGCGAGCAGGGTCGCCGCCCGGTCGGCGGGCAGCGCGACGAGCACGCCGTCCACCTCTCCGATCGGGTCGACCCGCCAGCGGCCGCCCGCGCGGCGCAGCCCGGCGGCGGTGGTGTGCGCGCAGAACTCGGCGGCGGCCGCCGCCCGCAGCGCGCCGAGCAGCGTCCCGTATCCGCCGCGGAGGGTGCCGAAGACCGGGGCGGTGGACGGCGGCGGCAGGGCGCGGCGGACCGCGGCGGTGAGGCTGGCGGACCCGGCGTCCAGTGCGGCCGCCAGCGCGGGCATCGTCGCCCGCACCCCCGCCGTGTCGGACAGCCCCGAGTAGACGCCGCCGAGCAGCGGGTCGACGGAGCGGCGCACCACCTGCTCGCCGAACCGCGACCCGACGAGGGCGGCGACCGAGACGTCGCCGCCGCGGTCCCACGCCAACGGCAGCGTCGGCTCGGCGTCGATCCGCGCGAGGGTGGCCGCGTCGACGAGTCCGGCAAGCGATCCGGAATCGGCGGGAATGCCCATCAGGGTGCCCGCGGGCATCGGGTGCAGCCGCCCGTCCGCCCAGATCAACGGTCGCGCACCGGACGGGTGTTCGACCTGGTCGCTCAGCCCCAGCTCGGTGAGCAGGTCGAGCACCTCGGGGCGGCGGACGAGGAACGCCTCTGCCCCGACGTCGACCGGCCCGTCCGCGATCGGGACGGTGCGCAGCTTGCCGCCGAACCGGTCGGACGCCTCAAGCACCACGATCCGGGCGTCCGGACCGAGAGTCGTCCGCAGCCGGTACGCGGCGACCAGGCCGGAGATGCCGCCACCGACCACCGCGATCGTGGTCACAGCGAGTGCACCAGCTCCACGACGTCGGTGATCACCGCAGGATCGGTGTCGGGGAGCACCCCATGCCCGAGGTTGAAGATGTGTCCGGTCGCGCCTGCCGCGAGCGCCCGGTCGGCCTCGCCGACGATCCGGCGGACCTCCTGCTCGATCGCCGGCCTGCCCGCGAACAGCACGGCCGGGTCGAGGTTGCCCTGCAGGCCCTTGCCGGGGCCGACGCGGCGGGCGGCCTCGTCCAACGGAATCCGCCAGTCGACGCCGACGACGTCGGCGCCCGCCTCCCCCATCACGCCGAGCAGTTCGCCGGTGCCGACCCCGAAGTGGATCCGCGGCACGCCCGCCTCGGCGACCTCGGCGAACACCCGCTGCGAGTGCGGCAGCACGTACCTGCGGTAGTCGGCCTGCGACAGCGCACCGGCCCACGAGTCGAACAGCTGGACCGCGTCGACGCCCGCGTGCAGCTGCGCCTGCAGGAACGCGATCGTGGTGTCGGTGAGCGCACCGAGCAGCGCATGCCAGGTCTTCGGGTCCGAGTGCATCAGCGCCTTGGTGCGCTCGTGGTTGCGGCTCGGGCCCCCCTCGACCAGGTACGACGCCAGCGTGAACGGGGCGCCGGCGAACCCGATCAGCGGGGTGTCGCCGAGTTCGGTGGTCAGCAGCGAGATCGCCTCGGTGACCGCGCCGACCTCCTCGGGACGCAGCCGCGGCAGCGCCGCGACATCGGCGCTCGTGCGGACCGGGTTCGCGACGACGGGCCCGGTGCCCGCGACGATGTCGAGATCGACCCCGGCCGCCTTGAGCGGAACCACGATGTCCGAGAACAGGATCGCGGCGTCCACCCGGTGCCTGCGCACCGGCTGCATGGTGATCTCGCAGACCAACTCCGGGTGGAAGCAGGATTCGAGCATTCCGATGCCGGAGCGGATCTCGCGGTACTCGGGCAGCGACCGCCCGGCCTGACGCATGAACCACACCGGGCGGTGGCTGGGGGTCCGCCCGGTCGCCGCGGCGAGCAGCGGCGCGTCGGGCAGGTGCCTGCGATAGGGGTACCGCGCCCCGCTGGTCATCGCCGAATTCGTGTCTTCCAGATCGCTCATGTGTCCCAACGCTCGTCGCCCGATTCGTCCTCTGCGGGCCATGCTGCCAGATCCGCCCGCCGCACCCCCAACGGACGGCGCGGACCGGGACGAACGTACCGGTCCGGCGCGCCTCCCCCGCCCACGGCGGGGGTCCGTCTACCGTCCGAGCTGTGACCATGTCCGGACCCAACGCCGAGCCAGCGCAGTTCCGCAGCGCCGTCGACTCGATGCACACGGCATCGGTCCATCCGCAGATCGAGATCGGTCCGATCCGCCCCCCGCAGCGGCTCGCGCCGTACAGCTACGCGATCGGCGCCGAGGTCCGCCATCCGGACACCGACGGCACCGCCGAGGAGCCCGAGGGCGACGCCTTCGGTCGACTGATCCTGCTGTACGACCCCGCCGGCGACGAGGCATGGAACGGGACGATGCGGTTGGTCGCGTACATCCAGGCCGACCTGGAGGCGGACCTGGCCGCCGACCCGCTGCTCCCGGAGGTCGCCTGGAGTTGGCTGGTGGATGCGCTCGCCGCCCACCACGAGGAGGTGACCGCCCTCGGCGGCACCGTCACCGCCACCAGTTCGGTCCGGTACGGGGACATCGCCGGGCCGCCGCAGGCCCATCAGCTCGAGGTGCGCGCGTCCTGGACCGCGGCGAGCCCCTCCCTCGCCCCGCACGTGGAGGCGTTCTGCGAGGTTCTCGCCGCCGCGGCGGGCCTCCCGCCCGCCGGGGTCACCCCACTCGGTCGCTGACCAGGTCACCGGGCCCGGTCCGCACCGACGCCCGCACCGACTCCAGGAATGCCCCGACGCCGAGCACCACCTGGTCGGTGCGAATCGAGTGGAAGATGTCGAAGGCGTGCTGCGCGCCGCGCAGTTCGGCATAGCCGACCGGGTTCTCGGACGCCGCGCGCAGCCGTCGAACGAACTCCCGCGCCTCGGCGACCGGGATGAACGAGTCGTTGCTGCCGTGGACGACGAGGAACGGCGGCGCATCCGCGCGCAGGTGGGCCAGCGGGGACGCCAGCCGGTAGGCCTCGGGGAACGCGGCGCCCTTGCCGAGGACCATCTCGCTGAGCGGTGACTCCACCCGCTGCCGCACCGCCTTGATGCCGGTGTCCCCGGCGAAGTCGTACACCCCGTACATCGGCACGCAGGCCTGGACCGCGGTGTCGGCGTCCTCGAACCCCGGCTGCAGGGCTGGCTCGTTCGCGGTCAGCGCGAGCATCGCCGCCAGGTGACCGCCCGCGGAGCCCCCGGTGACGGCGAGGAATCCGGGATCGCCGCCGAAGCGCGGCCCCTCCGAACGCAGCCACCCGACCGCGCGCTTGAGCGCGACGAGCTGGTCGGGCCACACCGCCTTCGGGGAGAGGGGGTAGTTCACCGCGGCGCACACCCAGCCGCGGGAGGCGAGCGCCGCCATCAGCGGCAGCCCCTGATGGTCCTTGCTGCCGATCACCCAGCCGCCGCCGTGGATCTGCAGCAGCATCGGGGCGTTCGGCGGGGTGTCCCGGTGGTGGTAGACGTCGACGAGGAATCGGCGTCCCCCCGGCGCATAGGCCTGGTTCCGGACGATCCGGACGTCGGGGCGGGTGAACGCGAAGGGGCGCAGCGCGGCCCCCCAGTCGAGCAGCTCCGTCGGGGCGGGTACGTCGATGTCGGCGAGCGCCGCCGCCATCTCGGCTCCCGCGCGGTGCGCGGTCACGATGCCGGTCCCGAGGGCGGCGGCGGACGTCGCCGCGAGGGCGAGGCCGATCCGGTCGCTTCGGGTGCGGGCGCCGTGCCGGGCCACGTGCACGCCCGCGTCGACGGCGGTGGCGAGCAGCTGAGCGGGCGCGAGTTCCGAGGTGAGCCAGCCGCTGAGGAACGCCGGGATCGAGGTCGGCATCCCCGGGACGGGCCGCAGCGCGTTGACGGCGGTTGCCGCGTTGACGGCCTGCCTGACCAGGAAGGATCTACTCATGGGACACCTTTCACGGGGTCGACGACACGCGGCTCTCACCATTTCCTTAGAACAATCTAGAACACGTTCTACTATGTCCGCCATGGAGAGACTGAGCGGTCTGGATTCCACCTTCCTCTACCTCGAGACGCCGACGCAGATGCTGCACGTGTGCGGCCTGATCGTCCTCGACGTCTCGACGGTACCCGGCGGGTACAGTTATGCAGGCCTGAAAGCTGAACTGGGAGCACGCATTCGAGGAATGCCCGGCTTCCGGCGGAAACTATTCGACTCGACGTTCAACCTGGACCACCCGGCCTGGGTGGAGGACTCCACCTTCGACCTCGACCGCCACCTGCACCGCGTCGCCGTCCCCGCGCCGGGGGGTCGCGAGGAACTCGAGGAGCTGTGCGCGCACATCGCCGGCCAGCAGATGGATCGGACCATCCCGCTGTGGGAGATGTGGATCATCGAGGGCCTCGAGGACGGCTCGGTCGCGGTGATGTCGAAGATGCACCACGCCAACGTCGACGGCGTCACGGGCGCCGGGATGATGTCGCAGCTGTGCAGCCTGACCCCCGACGCCCCGCGCCCCGACCCCGACCCGAGCCAGCGCGACGCGGGCAAGGGCAGCACCCTCGACCTCGCGGTGAGCGGTGCGCTCGGCTTCCTCGGCCGCCCGGTCGATCTGGTGAAGGCGCTCCCCAGCGCGGTCGCCCTGCTCCCCCGGTGGATCCGCCGGGCCCGCCGCGGCGAGGCGATGCCCGCCCCGTTCACCGCGCCCCGCACCTCGTTCAACGGCGCGATCACCGCGCACCGCACCCTCGCCTGGACCCAACTCGACCTGGACAAGGTCAAGCTGGTGAAGAACGCCTTCGACGTCAAGGTCAACGACGTGGTCCTGGCGCTGGTCGCGACCGCGCTGCGCAGCTACCTCGACGACCGGAACGAACTGACCGACAGCCCGCTGGTCGCGATGGTCCCGGTCTCCGTGCACGACGTCTCGGACCGGCCGGGGACCAATCAGATCTCCGGCATGTTCACCCAGCTCGGGACCGGCATCGACGACCCGGTCGAGCGGCTGCTCCAGGCCAACAGCCACAACACGATGGTCAAGTCGCACAACGCCTCGCTCGGCGCCACCCTGCTGCAGGACTGGTCCCAGTTCGCCGCACCCACCCTGTTCGGCGGGGTGATGCGCGCCTATTCGACGCTGCGCCTCGCCGAGCGGCATCCGGTGGTCACCAACCTGATCGTCTCGAACGTGCCGGGGCCGCCGATGCCGCTGTACTTCCTCGGTGCACGGATCTCGGCCATGTACCCGCTCGGACCGATCTTCCACGGCAACGGGCTGAACATCACGGTGATGTCGCTCGACGGCACGCTGAACGTCGGCGCGGTGTCCTGCCGGGAGCTCGCCCCGCGACTGTGGGACCTGACCGACGCCTTCGGCCCCGCGCTCGACGAACTGGTCAAGGCCGCACGCGCGAAGTCACGGAAGCGACCGCGGGCATCAGCCCGGACCTGAACTCGTCCGCGGCAAGCACGCAGGCCCCGTGACCGGCCTGCACCTCGTAGGTCGCCGCGCCCGCGATCTGCCTGGCCATCCAGTGCTGCCTGCGCGCCGGGATCACCTGGTCGGTGGCCGTGACCACCACCGAGGTCGGCAGGGTCAGGTCCGCGATCCAGCCGGACGAGTCGAACTTGCCGACCTCGGCGACGGCCCGGCCGACCGCGCCGGGGCTGGTGCTGCGGAACTGCCCCATCAGCCATTCGCGCTGCCTGCCGACGGGGTCGCCGTCCACCTCCGGACGGCGCCCCGCCCCGGGCCGCAGGGTGGCCATCGACCCATTGAGGGCGTCGAGCGCGATCCGTTCCCTGGCATTGCGTTTGAATCCGGTGGTGCCCGCACAGAGCACCATGCCCGCGACCCGGTCCGGGTGGGCGCGCGCGGCGAGCTGCGCGACGAGCGACCCCATCGAGTAGCCGACGACGACGAACCGGTCGAGGCCGAGCACGTCGCCGAGCGCGGCGACGTCGTCGGCGCAGTCCTCGAGGGTGAAGCGGTCCGAGCGGATGCCGCGGCCGTGCCAGCGCTGGTCGAGTGTGACCACCCGCCCCTTGGTCGCGAGCGCATCGATGACCGGGTACCAGGTCAGCGCGGCCGTGCAGGCCAGCGCGTGCAGCAGCACCAGGGTCGGCCGGTCCTGGTCGACCCGCTCACCGGTGTCGAGCACGTAGGTGCTGCCGCGACCCGGGAGTTCGACGTCACGTCCGGGTGGCAGCGACCCCACCGGCGCGAGTTCCCCGAACCGGGACATCGGACCGAATGGGGAGAAGCCGGGAACGGACGCAAGTGCGGAAGGACCGGCCATCTGTACACCTCTCGTTCGCCGCGGTGGGCCTCACCGTAGCGCGGTGCCGCCCGAGAGCTCCGCCGAAACGGACAATTTCGATTGAATCGTAACGAAATTCGAGATTACCCGAGAACTCCGGTCACGGGTATCGAAACGCCGATCTGAATCATCCCGACCATGCGCAGGGACCACACCCCGGGGTTGGCGGCGGCACGCACGTCGTAGAGTCAGCAGTCATGCCAGCGACCTCGGACGACGCATCGACCTCGGACCACTCCCCCGCGTCGGGTGGGACGTCCGCGGTGCCGCTGTTGACCCCGGCAGAGGGTGTTCCCGAGGTCGTCGACTCGCCGCGACTGCTCGCCGCAGCCGCCGACCGGCTCGCCGCCGGAACGGGTCCGCTCGCCGTCGACGCGGAGCGGGCGTCGGGCTTCCGCTACTCCGGTCGCGCGTACCTGCTGCAGTTCCGCCGGGCGGGGGCGGGAACCGTCCTCGTCGACCCGATCCCGATCGCCGCCGATCTCGGTCCGCTCGCCGACGTGATCAACCCGCTCGAGTGGGTGCTGCACTCCGCCGACCAGGACCTGCCGGGAATGGCCGAGCTCGGGCTGCGCCCCACCGCCCTCTACGACACCGAACTCGCGGGCAGGCTGGCCGGCTTCGAGCGGGTCGGGCTGGCGGCCATCGTCGAGCGGATGCTTGGCCTGGAACTGCGCAAGGGACACGGCGCCGACGACTGGTCCCGCCGCCCGCTGCCCGAGTCCTGGTTGAACTACGCGGCGCTCGACGTCGAGGTGCTGGTGGAGCTGCGCGACGCGATGGCCGCCGAGCTGGCGTCGCAAGGCAAGACCCGCTGGGCGGCGGAGGAATTCGAGCACGTCCGCCTCGCAGGCCCGCCGAAGCCGAAGCCGGACCGGTGGCGTCGCACCTCCCAGATCCACTCGCTCAAGTCGCCCCGGCAGCTCGCCGCCGTCCGCGAGCTGTGGCAGGCCCGCGACGAGATCGCCGCCCGGCGCGACATCGCGCCGGGACGGATCCTGCCGGACTCGGCGATCGTCGCCGCCGCGAGCGCGAACCCGAGATCGATCGATGCGCTGCGGGCGCTCCCGGTGTTCGGGGGGCCCCGTCAACGTCGCAGTTCCCGGACCTGGCTGCAGGCGCTCGAGCGGGCCCGCGCCCTCCCGGAGTCGGACCTGCCGCCGGTGACCCAGCCCTTCACCGGGCCGCCGCCCGCGAACCGGTGGGCCCGCAAGCATCCGGAGGCGGCGGATCGCCTCGCCGCGGCGCGGGGCGCGATGGCCGCACTCGGCGAGCGGGTGCACGTGCCGGTGGAGAACCTGCTGACCCCGGAGCTGGTGCGCAGGCTGTGCTGGGACTTCGTTCCCGACGACCACCGCGACCAGGACGTCGCGACGTTGACGGCGTTCGTCGACGCGGCGCTGACGGCGGGCGATGCCCGACCCTGGCAGCGAGAGCTGACGGCACCCGTTCTCGCACAGGCCCTCGGCGGGCACTGACCTACACGATCGGGGCGACGGCGAGCATCAGGTCGGTGCACCGTTCGACGAGCACGTCGGTGTCGACGTCGACCGCGCCGTCGAGCCACGCGGTGAGGATCTGCGCGAGGCCCCCGACGACGAAGTGCGCGACGAGGTCGACCTCCGACCCCGCAGGCAGATCGTAGAAGTCGACGACCTGCGCGGTGGTCAGCCCGACGAACATCCGCGCGGATTCGAGCCGCCGCCGCGCGAGGACCGCGGTGACCGGGCCGGAGAACACGAGCCTGCCCAACCGCGGGTCCGCCGAGACGTCCCGGACGATGGTGGCGACGCAGGCCCGGACCAGTGCGCGCTCCTGCGGGGGAGCCTCGGCGACCGCCCGCAGCGTCGACTCGGCGATCCGCGAGGTGGCGTGGTCGTACACGGCGACGGCGAACGCGTCACGGTCGGGGAAGGATTCGTAGAAGTAGCGGGTCGCCAGCCCGGCGTGCTTGCAGACCCCGCGCACCGAGACGACGGGCTCCCCCTCCGCCGCGCCGAGCAGGTCGAGGCCCGCCTCGATCAGCTGCGCGCGCCGCTCGGCGCGCCGCCGATCCCCGTCCACCCCCGCGTACACCCGCGCCGACGACGTCATGCCGACCATCCTTCCACCACGATGGCCGATTCCCTGGACCGATCACATATATGTGACTACAGTCGTACTCAGATAAGCCCGATGGCGGCGACGCCAGTACTGGATCTGGAGGGGCAGATGTCGGTGACACAGCGAAGCAACGGGAAGACACCACGGGACGGAAAGACACCACGGAAGCCCGCGCCGAGCGGCAGCATTCGTGCGATCGACGGCGGACCCGTGCTCGCACAGATCGACGGGATCTCGCTGATGGCGGGCGCCGCGAACGTCATCATGCAGCTCTCGTGGCCGGGCGTCGGCTACGGCGTCATGGAGAGCACCGTCGAGTCCGGTCGCCTGTTCGACCATCCGATCAAGCGCAGCCGCACCACCCTGCAGTACCTGGCGGTCGCGGCGCTGGGCACCGACGAGGAGAAGCAACTGTTCCGCCGCGGCGTCAATCGCGCACACGCCCAGGTGCGCTCCGGCGAGGCCAGTCCGGTCGAGTACAACGCGTTCGATCCGGAGCTGCAACTGTGGGTCGCGGCCTGCATCTACCGCGGCTTCGAGGACACCCATCGGGTCCTGCGCGGCGAGTACACCCCCGCCCAGCGCGAGTACTACTACCAGCGGGGCGCCGTGTTCGGCACGACCCTTCAGGTCACGCAGCAGATGTGGCCCGCGAACCGGGACGCCTTCGAGGAGTACTGGACCGAGTCGCTGACGAAGGTGTCGATCGACGATGCCGTCCGCGCCCACCTCGACATCATCGCCCGCGCCGGATTCGCGCATCCGATCCTCGCGCGGCTCCTCGGCCCGCTCAACCTCTTCATCACCAAGGGCTTTCTCCCGCAGGAGTTCCGGGACCAGATGCGCTACTCGTGGACCAGCAGGGACCAGCGGCGGTTCGACCGGCTGATGCGGGTCGTCGCCGGGGTAAACCGACTGCTTCCATCGCCGCTCCGCGAGTTTCCGTACAACTATCTGATGGCCGACCTGCGGTGGCGCATCCGCACCGGCCGATCTCCGATCTGATCGGACGACGGCGGGGCGGGCGTGCGCGGCACGACCGGCCCCGCCCGACCCGCTACGCGGTGCTGGCCGCCGACCCGGACGCGCCGCCGTCCACCGAGCTGCCCGAGCTGATCTTGTCCAGGATCGAGACGATGCTCGACACGGCGCTGACGATGGTCACGATTTCAGCAGATCCCACGATGTGTCCTCCCATACAGTGCGGTCGCGGCGGATCCCCCGACCCGAGATAAACCTACGATGGGACGCGAAACCGTTCACGGCCTTGACAATTCGAGGCACCACTGGTTCTCGACAGCACAGGTCACCGACGCGAATCGGGGCGCCCCGACCACGTACCTGTGAACCTCGTTGTCAGACACAATGATCGGGATGCCGCCGCCACCGGTGCCCGCATCCACCGTCGGGCCCGCGGCCGCGACACGGCGGTGAGGCAGATCACCGACGGTTCCGCGCCGGCGGTGAGGCAGGCCACTCCCGGCGCGCGGACCGTTCACGTTCCGTTGCCCGCACCGACATTCCCCGGCGATCGCGCGTGCATCGGGGCTGTGGCGTTCACCACGCGGATGGGACGGATATGCTGACCGCCGAGCGAAACGGACCGGGTCAGGAGTGTGGGCATCGACGCGCGAGAACTCCGACCGGGCAGCGTGGTGGCCGGGTATCGCATCGAGCGCCTGCTGGGCGCCGGCGGCATGGGCAGCGTCTATCTGGCCGCACATCCGAGCCTGCCCCGGCTGGTCGCGCTGAAGCTCCCCGACCCATCGTTGACGCGGACCCGCGAGGGTCGGGACCGGGTGCTGCGCGAGGCCGACCACGCGGCGCGGCTCGACCATCCGAACATCGTCGCGGTCCTCGACCGCGGGTCCGTCCCCCACCGGGGCGGCGACCGGCTCTGGATCGCGATGCAGTACGTGGACGGGACCGACGCCGCCACACCGCTGCGGCGGGGCCCGATGACCGCCGATCGGGCGATCGCGATCGCAGCCGACATCGCCCGCGCCCTCGACCACGCACACCGCGCGGGGGTGCTGCATCGCGACGTCAAGCCCGCGAACATCCTGCTCACCGCCCCCCGCCCCGGTGAGCGGGAACGGGCACTGCTCGCCGACTTCGGGATCGCGAAGGGCCTCGACTCGCCAGCACTGACGCGGACCGGCACCGTCGTCGCGAGCCTGCAGTACGCCGCACCGGAGCAGCTGGAGGGGCGGCCGCTCGACGGACGAAGCGACCAGTACGCGCTCGGCTGCACGCTCTACCACCTGCTGACCGGCCGCGCACCGTTCCCCGGTTCGGACACCGCGCACCTCGTGCACGCGCACCTGAACCTGCCCGCACCCCGAGTCACGGCGGCGCGGCCCGAACTGCCCCCCGCGCTGGATGCGGTGATCGCCAGGGCGATGGCGAAGAACCCCGCCGACCGGTTCCCGTCCTCGGATGCGCTGGCCGCCGCCGCCCGCTCCGCGCTCGGCGCGGGGACCCCCGCGCCGCCCCCGTCGCCGCAGGCCCCGCCCGCCCCGACCAGGCATCTCGCCGCGCCAACGCCGACGGGGCCTGCGGCGGTCCCGGCACCGGCGCGGGGACGCAGGCTGCTCGTTCCGCTCGCCGCCTGCGCGGTGCTCGCCGCCCTGGCGGCGGCAGGCGTGGCGTGGCTGCCCGACGCCGGGCGATCCGACGCGGCGCCGCCGCCCGCGCACACCCCCGCCCCGCCGCCGACGACGACGCCACCACCACCGACGACGTCATCCCCGCCGACCAACGCGCCGCCCGCGCCCGTGAGCGTCGTCGACGAGCAGGGGTTCGGATTCGGCGGGCCGCGCTGCGATCGCACCGATCCCGCGGTGACCGTGGCACGCACCGCCGAGTCGGCGATCGTCGTCTGCCGGACCGCGTCGGGTCGGCTCTACTCGAAGGCCCGGCGGAGCGACGACACACCGCTCGACTTCGCCAACCCCAAGGCCACGGAGGACGGCTACACCGCGGGCCGCGGCGTGCGGAAGTACGCGCTCGACGAGGACGCCCTGACCATCACCGTGCGTGGCGACGTGATCGCCCGCGAGCCGGTGCTCGAGTACCACGACTCGGACGGGTAATCCGCCCTGCTCGAACCTCCCTCGTGCCGGTACCGCCGGTATTGACGTAGAGTAAGTTACCGACCGGTAGCGAACGTGGGACGGCTCGCTACGAGGGCAACCCGAGCCTCACCGCCCGACCGTGACGGTGAGCATCTCCACCAGGAGGAATCTTCCGTGTCTCCATCGACTTCGCAGGGTCGCGGTGTCGTCTTCGTCGACGGCATCCGCACCCCCTTCGGCAAGGCCGGAGCCAAGGGCATCTACGCCGAGACCCGCGCCGACGACCTGGTCGTCAAGGCGATCCGCGAACTGCTGCGCCGCAACCCGCAGCTGCCGCCCGACCGCATCGACGAGGTCGCGATCGCCGCGACCACCCAGACCGGTGACCAGGGCCTGACCATCGGCCGCACCTCCGCCATCCTCGCTGGCCTCCCCGAGACCGTGCCCGGCTTCGCGATCGACCGCATGTGTGCAGGCGCGATGACCGCGGTCACCACCACCGCCTCCGGCATCGGATTCGGCCAGTACGACGTCGTCATCGCGGGCGGCGTCGAGCACATGGGCAGGCACCCGATGGGTGAGGGCGCCGACCCGAACCCCCGCTTCCTGACCGACAAGCTGGTCGACCCGTCCGCGCTGGTGATGGGCAACACCGCGGAGAACCTGCACGACCGGTTCCCGACCATCACCAAGGACCGCACCGACGCCTACGCCGTCGCGTCGCAGAACAAGTACGACGCCGCGAAGAAGGCGGGCCTCATCGCCGACACCCTCGTCCCGGTCGCCACCCGCGCCGCGAACGGGTGGGGCCTGGCCACCGAGGACGAGCCGCCGCGCCCCGGCACCACGATCGAAGACCTCGCGAAGCTCAAGACGCCGTTCCGCCCCGCGGGCCGGATCACCGCGGGCAACGCCGCGGGACTCAACGACGGCGCGACCGCCGCGCTCCTCGCCGGCGAGGACACCGCCGCCGAGCTCGGCCTTCCGGTCGCCATGCGGATGGTCGGCTTCGCCTTCCAGGGCGTCGACCCCGCCGTGATGGGCATCGGCCCGGTCCCCGCGACCGAGAAGCTGCTCGCCCGGACCGGCCTGACGATCGAGGACATCGGCCTGTTCGAGATCAACGAGGCGTTCGCGGTGCAGGTGCTCGCGTTCCTCGAGCACTTCGGCATCGCCGATGACGACCCGCGGGTGAACCAGTGGGGCGGCGCCATCGCGTGCGGCCACCCGCTCGCCTCGTCCGGGGTGCGCCTGATGACGCAGCTCGCACGCCAGTTCGCGCAGCAGCCGGAGGTCCGCTACGGCCTGACCACCATGTGCATCGGCCTCGGCATGGGCGGCACCGTCATCTGGGAGAACCCCCACCACGCTGATTACCAGGCCGGAGGCAAGTAAATGAGTGACATCGCAAGCGCTTTCGCCGACGAGGTCGTGACGAACGCATACACCAAGCTGATCGCGGTGCCCGGCATCGAGGGCCCGGTCGCGCTGATCACCCTCGACAACGGTTTCGACCACAGCAAGCCGAACTCCTTCGGCCCCCGCGGGCTGCTCGCGTTCGACGCCGCCCTCGACGAGGCGTTCGCCGCGCACCCCGCCGCGATCGCCGTCACCGGCAAGCCGTTCATCTTCGCGGCGGGCGCCGACCTCAAGGGCGTCCCGTCGATCAGCTCCCGCGAGCAGGGCCTCGAGCTCGGACGCCTGGGGCACAAGGTGTTCCGCCGCCTCCGCGAGTCCTCCGTCCCGACGTTCGGGTTCGTGAACGGCCTCGCCCTCGGCGGTGGCCTCGAGGTCGGACTGCACTGCCACTACCGCACCTACGCCGACAACCTGCCCGCCCTCGGCCTGCCCGAGGCGATGCTCGGCCTGGTCCCCGGCTGGGGCGGCACCCAGCTGCTCCCCAACATCGTCGGCCCCGCCCATGCGGTGACGATCGCGGTGGAGAACCCGCTGAACAACGGCAGGACGTTCACCGCGGCGCAGGCCGCGACGTTCGGACTCGCCGACGCCGTGTTCGGTGGCGCCGACTTCCTCGAGCAGTCCCTCGCCTGGGCGGCGAAGGTGCTGGCAGGCGAGATCGTCCCCGCCCGCCCGGAGATCGACCGCGGCGCCGGCTGGGACGAGGCCATCGCCCGCGCCACCGCGATCGTGGCGGGCAAGACGAAGAACAACGCCCCCGGCGCCGTCCGCACGGTCGCGCTCCTCGACGCCGCCCGCCGGGTCGACCTCACCGACCCGGCGACCCTGGATGCCGGGTTCGCCGCCGAGGACGAGGCCCTCGCCGACCTGCTGATGACCGACGAGCTGCGGGCGGGCCTGTACGCGTTCAACCTCGTCAACTCCCGCGCGAAGCGGCCCGCAGGCGCCCCCGACAAGTCCCTCGCCCGCAAGGTGTCCGGGGTCGGCATCGTCGGCGCCGGCCTGATGGCCAGCCAGCTCGCGATGCTGTTCGTCAAGCAGCTCAAGGTCCCGGTGATCCTCACCGACATCGACCAGGAGCGGATCGACAAGGGCGTCGGCTACGTGCACGCCGAGATCGACAAGCTCGCGGGCAAGGGGCGGCTGTCCCCCGATGCCGCGAACCGGCTCAAGGCCCTCGTCACCGGCTCCCTCGACAAGGCCGCGTTCGCGAAGACCGACTTCGTCATCGAGGCCGTCTTCGAGAACATGGACGTCAAGAAGAAGGTGTTCGCCGAGCTCGAGGAGCACATCGCCCCCGAAACGATCCTGGCGACCAACACCTCCTCCCTGTCGATCACCGAGATGGCCGCGGACCTGACGCACCCCGAGCGGGTCGTCGGCTTCCACTTCTTCAACCCGGTCGCGGTGCTGCCGCTGCTCGAGATCATCAGGGGCGAGCGGACCGACGACGCCACCCTGGCGACGGCGTTCGCGACCGCGAAGTCGCTGCGCAAGTCGGCGGTGCTGTGCGGCGACAAGCCGGGCTTCGTGTTCAACCGGCTCGTCACCCGCACCCTCGGCGAGGTCATGGCCGCCGTCGACGAGGGCACCCCGTTCGACATCGCCGACAACGCGATCGCCGAGCTCGGCATGCCGATGAGCCCGTTCACGCTGCTCGCGCTCGTCGGCCCGGCCGTCGCGCTGCACACCGGCGAGACGCTGCAGGCCGCGTACCCGGAGCGGTTCCCGAGCTCGCCCGGACTCGAGGCCCTCGTCGAGGCCCGCAAGCCCGGTGTCTGGACCTGGACCGACCAGGGGCAGGTCGTCGATCCCGAGGTCGCCGCGCTGTGGCCGCAGGGTGACACGCCGTCCACCGCGGAGCAGGTCCTGGACCGGACCCGCCGGGCGTTCGCCGAGGAGATCGCGATCATGCTCGACGAGGGCGTGGTCGCCGCGGCCGAGGACATCGACCTCTGCCTGATCCTCGGCGGCGGGTTCGGGTTCTGGAACGGCGGAATCACCCCCTACCTGGACCGCACCGGCACCTCCGAGGCCGTGAACGGATCCCGGTTCCTTGCCGAGGGCGTCGCCAGCGTCTGATCGGTTCCCGCGGCACACGGGCACGGCACGATGCACTCGTGCCGTGCCCGTGACCGTTTCGCGCCCGCGTCGCCGACCCGGGCGCGGTAGAGTTCACGGGCCCGTGATCCGCGGCTGCGTCTGGCCGCACCGACGAAAGGCCGAAGCACGATGCGATTACGCCGATCCAGAACCGGCACCCCGGTGCGCCGCCGTGCGGCACTGGTGTCGATGGCGATTCTGCTGCCGCTCGGGGCGTCGGTAGCAGGACCCGTCGGCACCGCGAACGCGGCCATCGTGGACTGCCGCCAGTGTGACCTCTGGGTCGAATCCGACATGGGTGCGATCAAGTCGCGGGTCTTCCGCGCCAACGACGGCAACACGAACCGGGTGGTGTACGCGCTCGACGGGATGCGGGCCCGCAACGACTGGAACGGCTGGGAGATCGAGACCAACATCGCGCAGGCACTGACCCGCGCGAACATCAACGTGGTCATGCCCGTCGGCGGCGAGTCCAGCTTCTACGCGGACTGGAACGCGCCGAGCACCTGGGGTCCGGGCGAGCTGGGCTCGTCCACCGGCAGCTCCAACGGCTCGTCGGCGCTCGGCAGCTCCGACGCCGGGGCCGAGGTGGACGGCAAGGCGAACACCTATCGGTGGGAGACCTTCCTGACCCAGCAGCTGCCGGAGGCCCTCGCGAACAGGTACGGCTTCAGTCGCACCCGCAACGGCGTGTTCGGCCTGTCGATGGGCGGCAGCGCCGCCCTCACGCTCGCCGCCTACCACCCGCAGCAGTTCAGCTTCGCCGGCTCGTTCTCCGGGTTCCTGAACAACTCGGCGCCGGGCATGCGGGAGGCGCTCCGCGTCGCGATGGTCTCGGCTGGCGGGTTCAACATCGACGCGATGGCGCCGCCGTGGGGCCCGCAGTGGCTGCGGATGGACCCGTTCGTGTTCGCCCCGATGCTCAAGGCAAACAACACCCGGCTGTGGATCTCGTCGGGCAGCGGCGTCCCCGGCAACGGCGACGTCAGCGACGCGCTCGGTGTGGTGCAGGCGGTGCCGCTGGAAGCGTTGGCGCTGGCCAACACCCGCGCCTTCGAGGTTCGGGTGGCCACGCTGGGCGGCGCGAACGCGCACTTCGACTACCCGGCCACCGGCGTGCACAACTGGAAGAACTGGGAGGACCAGGTCATTCGGATGATTCCCGACCTGGGCCGCAACATCGGATAGTCGATCTGCCCGCCGATTCCGCGCCCCGGGAGCATCTCCCCGGGGCGCGGAATCATCCAGTAGGTTAGCCTCACCTACATGAAGCGTTCGCTGTTCCGCGCAGGCATCGCCGCGCTCGCCCTCACCACCCTGGTCGGCTGTTCCTCGGACACCGACAGCACCGACCCGACGACCGGGGCGGGCACCGGCGCATTCCCGGTCACGATCGACAACACGTTCGGCGCCACCACCATCGATTCGGAGCCGCAGCGCCTCGTCACGATGGGGTGGAACGCGCAGGACGTGCTCTACGCCCTTGGCCTGACGCCCGTCGGGCAGCCGAAGTACATCTACGGCGCCGACCCGAACGGCGTGATGCCGTGGGCGCAGCCCTATTTCGACGCCGACGCGACCACCCTGTACGACGACCCCCAGTCCGGTGACCCGTCCGTCGAGTCGATCGCCGCCCTCACCCCGGACGCCATCCTCGCGCCCTACGAGGGCTTCGACGAGGCGTACTACCGCCGGCTCAGTGAGATCGCGCCGACCGTCGCGTATCCGGGCGGCGCCTGGCAGACCACCTGGCAGGACCAGACCTCGATCATCGGACAGGCCGTCGGCAGGCCCGACGAGGCGCGGGCGCTCGTCGACGGACTCGGCGCCACCCTGGCCGACACCGCCGCCGCCCACCCGGAGTTCGCGGGCAAGACCCTCACCGTGGTCAACTTCGACACCGCATCCGGTGCCGCGAACGTCTACCTGCCGACCGACCCGCGGGTGCAGGTCCTCACCGAGCTCGGATTCGTCAACGCGCCGGGGGTGGAGGCGCTGGCGCAGGACAACCCCACCGGCAGCTTCTACAAGTCGCTCTCGTTCGAGAACCTGCGCGACATCGACGCCGACGTCGTTGTCGCGTTCGTCGACGGGTCCTCCGACACCGCAACCCATCCCGCCCTCGGCCAGCTGTCCGCGATCGGGCGCGGCTCGGCGGTCCTGCTGAGCGACCAGCAGGTCGTCGCGGGACTGAGCAACGTCAACGTGCTCAGCATCCCGTGGGTGCTGGACAAGATCGTGCCCCAACTGTCCGAGGCCGCGGGCAAGGTCGGCTGAGACCGGCCGCGCGTCGCCGCGCGGACCGGGCCGGCGCGCAGTAGCGTCGGCCCGGAGGCACGCGGGCCGACAGTCTGGAGGCGAACATGGCGACGAACGACACCGCGTTCGACGGACCGGGATCCGGAGCCACCCGCGCGGCGGTCGGTCACGCGGTGCTCATCGCCGCATCCGCCGCGCTCGGCGGCTTCCTGTTCGGCTACGACACCGCCGTCATCAACGGCGCCGTCGGAGCAATCCGCGATAAGTACGAGATCGGCGCCGCCGGAACCGGTCTGACCGTCTCGCTGACCCTCCTCGGTGCCGCGCTCGGCGCGTGGATCGCCGGCGACCTCGCGGACCGCATCGGCCGCATCCGGGTGATGCAGTTCGCCGCGATCCTGTTCGTCGTCGGCGCCATCGGGTCGGCGTTCCCGTTCAGCGTCTACGACCTCACCGCCTGGCGCGTCGTCGGCGGTGTCGCGGTCGGCTTCGCCTCGGTGATCGCACCGGCCTACATCGCGGAGATCTCGCCCGCCGCCATCCGCGGGCGGCTCGGCTCGATGTACCAGCTCGCCATCGTGCTCGGCATCGCGATCTCCCAACTCGTCAACTACGCCCTGAACCAGGCCGCTGGCGGCGCCCGCGAGCCGCTCGCGGGCATCGAGGCCTGGCAGTGGATGCTCGCCCTCGAGGCGATCCCCGCCCTGCTCTATCTGGTGATGAGCCTGACGATCCCGGAATCGCCGCGCTTCCTGGTGCTGCGTGGTCGCGACGACGCAGCACGGAAGGTCCTCGCGAGCCTGGAGGGCGGCAGCGCTGACGTGGTCACCGGCCGGCTGGCCGAGATCCGCGCCTCACTGAGCGAGCACCGCGCGAAAACCACTTTGCGGCAACTATTCTCGAAGCCGCTCGGGGTGGCACCCCTGGTCTGGATCGGGATGACGCTGGCCGCACTGCAGCAGTTCGTCGGCATCAACGTGATCTTCTACTACTCGGCGACCCTCTGGGAGGCGGTCGGCTTCGGCGAGGACCGCTCCCTGCTGATCAGCGTGGTCAGCGCCGTCGTCAACATCGCGGGCACCTTCGTCGCGATCGCGGTGATCGACCGGATCGGCCGCAGGCCGCTGCTGCTGATCGGCTCGATCGGCATGGCGATCTCCCTGGCCACCGCCGCGATCTGCTTCCATTCCGCGACGATCACCACGAACGACATCGGTGAATCGGTCGCCACCCTGGAGGGCGCGGCGGGCACCGTCGCCCTGATCGCCGCCAACACCTTCGTGTTCTTCTTCGCCTTCTCGTGGGGCCCGGTGGTGTGGGTACTGATCAGCGAGATGTTCCCGAACCGGGTGCGGGCCGCCGCCGTCGGCATCGCGACCGCCGCCAACTGGGTCGCGAACTTCCTCGTCTCGGCGACCTTCCCGGCCATGGCCGATTGGAATCTCTCGGTCACCTACGGCGGCTACGCCGTGATGGCCGCGGTGTCCTTCTTCGTGGTGTGGAGGCTGGTCACCGAGACCCGCGGCCGCACGCTCGAAGCGGCGGGCTGAGCCGGGGCCGGATCAGGGCTGCGGGGCGGCACCGCTGTCCGCGGTGCTCGGCGCAACCTCCTCGGCCCGCAGCCCGGCCACCCAGCCGGTGATCTGCCGCGCCAAATCCTGCGCGGTCAGGCCGACCTCGGCGAGCACCTGGTCGCGGGACGCGTGGTCGAGGAACCGCTGCGGAACCCCGACGTCGCGGGCGGGGGTGTCGACACCCGCCGCCCGCAATGCCGCGGACACCGCGGAACCGATCCCGCCGTGCACGCCGCTGTCCTCGACGGTGACCACCATCGAGAACGCACGCCCCAGGTCGACCACCGCGCTCGGCACCGGAAGCACCCACCGGGGATCCACCACCGCCGCCGAGATGCCCTGCTGCGCAAGCCTGTCCGCGGCGTCGAGCGCCATCGCGGCGAACGACCCGACCGCGACGATCAGGACATCCCCGCGGGGCTGCTCGGACCCGTCCCCGCTCCGCGACGGAGGCATCGCGAGCACGTCGACGCCGCCGACCCGCTCGAGTGCCGGGATGCCCTCCCCCACCGCGCCCTTCGGGAACCGCAGCGCGGTCGGGCCGTCCGAGATCGCCAGCGCCTCACCGAGTTCCTCCCGCAGCGAGGCCGCATCCCGCGGCGCGGCGACCCGCATGCCCGGCACGATGCCGAGGAGCGAAAAGTCCCACATGCCGTTGTGGCTGGCTCCGTCGGGTCCGGTCACGCCAGCCCGGTCCAGCACCAGCGTCACCGGCTGCTTCAGCAGCGCGGCATCCATCAGCAGCTGATCGAAGGCCCGGTTCAGGAACGTCGAGTAGACGGCAACCACCGGGTGCAGGCCGCCGAGCGCCAGCCCGGCCGCGGAGGTCACCGCATGCTGCTCGGCGATGCCGACGTCGAACATCCGCTGCGGGAACCGCTCCCCGAACGCGGTGAGGCCGGTCGGTCCGGGCATCGCGGCGGTGATCGCGACGACGTCCTCCCGGTCGGCGGCGCGTGCGATCAGTTCATCGGAGAACACCGACGTCCAGTCCTGGACCGGGGCGCTGGTGGAACGGCCGGTGCGGGGGTCGATGACGCCGGTCGCGTGCATCTGGTCGGCCTTGTGGTTCTCGGCGGGCGCGTACCCCATGCCCTTGCGGGTGACGGCGTGGACGAGAACGGGACCGCCGAAGTCCTTGGCCCGGCGCAGCGCCGATTCCATCGCCGCCTGATCGTGGCCGTCCACCGGGCCCAGGTACTTGATCCCGAGGTCGGTGAACATCACCTGCGGGCTGACGATGTCCTTGATGCCCGCCTTCATCCCGTGCAGGAACTGGTAGGCCGCCCGGCCGATCCACGGCACCTTCTTGACCATCCGCCGACTGTTGTCGAGCACCCGCTCGTAGCCGGGCTGCAGACGCAGCGCCGCGAGGTGGTCGGCGACCCCCCCGATCGTCGGCGCGTAGGAGCGGCCGTTGTCGTTGATCACGATCACCACCGAGCGGTCCCGGCCTGCGGCGATGTTGTTCAGCGCCTCCCAGCACATCCCGCCGGTCAGCGCCCCGTCACCGACGACGGCGACGACGTGCCGGTCCTGGCCGGTGAGCGCGAACGCCTTCGCCAGACCGTCCGCGTAGGACAGCGCGGCGGAGGCGTGCGAGGACTCCACCCAGTCGTGCTCGGACTCGGTGCGGCACGGGTACCCGGACAGGCCGCCCCGCTTGCGCAGGGTGTCGAACCCGTCCTTGCGGCCGGTGACGATCTTGTGCACGTACGCCTGGTGGCCGGTGTCGAAGAGCACGGCGTCCTTCGGCGAGTCGAAGACCCGGTGCACGGCGAGCGTCAGCTCGACAACGCCGAGGTTCGGTCCGAGATGTCCGCCGGTCGCGGACACCTTCTGCACCAGGAACTCGCGCACCTCGGCGGCGAGCTCACGCATCTCGGCGAGGGTCAGACCGCGCAGATCGTCGGGGGTCTGGACTCGAGAAAGAACACCCAACGAGATCGCTCCCTCCGCAGGACGTCACGCGCGACCGCACGCACACGCGTCGACCGACCACCGGCCGACCCGGCCAGTCTACGGAGCCCGGAATCCGATGATCGCCAGGCGTACCGCCCGGTAGCCCCCGGACGGCTGCACCGCCTGCTCCATTATGCCCGCCACGGTGAGTCAACTCACAGCCTGCGCCGCCCGGCGCCAGGTCACGGCCTGCACGGTCGCCGCCGGGATGACACCCTGATCGGCATGCGCACTGTCGTGGACGCGATCATCGGCGAGATATACGAGCACTGCCTGGACAACCGGGCCGGGGCGCTCGCCGATTACATCCCCGAGCTCGCCCAGGTCCCCCCGGACACCTTCTCGCTGTGCGTGGCGACCACCGACGGTCACGTCTACGAGGCGGGCAGCACCGGGGTGGCGTTCACCATCCAGTCCGTCTCCAAGCCGCTCACCTACGGGTTGGCCCTCGCGGACCGCGGGACGGCGGCGGTCGCGGCGAAGATCGACGTCGAACCGTCCGGGGAGCCGTTCAACGAGATCAGCCTCGACCCGGTCACCGAGCGGCCCCGCAACCCGATGATCAACGCGGGCGCGATCACCGCCGCGTCCCTGATCGCGGGCGCGGACCCCGCCGAACGGTTCGAGCGGGTGCGCCGCTGCTACTCGACGTACGCGGGGCGGGAACTGGCAATGGACGAGCGGGTGTACGCGTCCGAGGCCCGCACCGGGCACCGGAACCGCGCGATCGGTCACATGCTCCGCTCCTTCGGCATCATCACTGACGACCCCGACGAGGCCGTCGACCTCTATTTCCGGCAGTGCTCGATCAACGTGACCTGCCGTGACCTCGCACTGATCGCGGCAACCCTCGCCAACAACGGCACCCACCCGCGCACCGGACGGCGCGCACTCTCCCCGGCCAACGCCGAGCATGTGCTGTCGGTGATGACCTCGTGCGGCATGTACGACGCGGCAGGCGAGTGGATCACGCAGGTGGGGCTGCCCGCCAAGAGCGGGGTCGGCGGCGGGCTGCTTGCGGTCCTGCCGGGGCAGATCGGCATCGCGGTCCACTCCCCCCGCCTCGATACCCACGGCAACAGTGTCCGGGGCGTTCAGGCGTGCCGCGAGCTGTCCCGCAGCCTCGAACTGCACTTTCTGCACGTCGGTCGCGCGGCCCGGTCGGCGATCCGCTCCACCTACACCGTCGACGCCGCGCCGTCCCGGCAGCGCCGCACCCCGGCCGAGCGCGCCGCCCTCGCCGAGCACGGCGCCCGCGCCCGCGTCTATGAACTGCACGGCGACCTGCTGTTTTCGGGCGCGGAGTCCGCGGTCCGGGCGGTCGGTTCCCGGGTGTCCGGCCTCGACGCGGTCGTCGTCGACCTGCGCCGCGTCGACGAGGTGGGGGCGGTCGGTCGCCGGATGTTCGCGGACCTGCGCGCCGACCTCGCCGGGCGGGGCTGCGGCTGCGCCTTCGTCGACCCGGACGGGCATCTCGGGGTCACCGCATCGAGCGTCGACCGGTCGGATCGCACCTACGCGGACCTGGACAGCGCCCTGGAGTGGGCGGAGACCGAACTGCTCGACCGGTACTGCCCGTCCGGACGGATTCCGGAGTCGATCGACCTGGTCGACCATCCGGCGCTCGCCGGCCTCACCCGAGCGGAATTCGACCGCATCGCAACCGAACTCGACATTGTCGACGTTCCGGCCGGGAGCACCGTGGTGCGGCGCGGGGACAACGCGATCGGGATCGCGATGGTGCTGTCGGGGCGGATCAGCGTCGTCGTGCACGGCGGCGACGGGACCAGTCACCGGGTCACCACGCTGGCACCGGGCATGACGTTCGGCGAGATACCGACGTTGGTCGGCGGCCCCTTTCTGAACGACATCCGCGCCGACACCGCGGCCCGCTTCGCGATCCTGAGCCCGGACCGCTTCACGACCCTCGCCGAGGCGGAACCGACCCTCAAGCTGGCCATCCTCGACCGGCTGACCCGGAGCGCATACGCGCAGCTCGACACCGCGATCCGCAGCCTCAGCGTGGCCGCTCTCCCCGCGCCGTCGGAGAGCACAGATCGGTAAATCCGTTGCCCGAAGCACCGAAATCGGACAGGCTGGAGCACATGCCCTCGGACCTCGCGATCGAAACCCACGGTCTCGTCAAGCGCTTCGGCTCCACCGTCGCGGTGGACGGCGTCGACCTCGCCGTCCGCCGTGGCGGCGTCTACGGCGTGCTCGGCCCCAACGGCGCGGGCAAGACCACCACCATCCGGATGCTCGCCACCCTCCTCGACATCGACGACGGCACCGCCCGCGTCCTCGGCCACGACGTGACCCGCGAGGCCGACACGGTCCGCGGCAAGGTCGCGCTGACCGGACAGTTCGCGTCCCTCGACGAGGACCTCACCGGCACCGAGAACCTGGTGCTGCTGTCCCGGCTGTACGGCTTCTCCCGGCCCGCCGCCCGCGACCGGGCCGCGCAGCTCCTCGCCGCGTTCGACCTCAGCGACGCCGCCGGACGGCAGGTGAAGAACTTCTCCGGCGGCATGCGCAGGCGGCTCGACATCGCCGCGTCGATCATCGTCACCCCGGAACTGATCTTCCTCGACGAGCCGACCACCGGCCTCGACCCGCGCAGCCGCAACCAGGTGTGGGAGATCGTGCGGGCCCTCGTCGCCGGCGGCACCACCGTGCTGCTCACCACCCAGTACCTCGACGAGGCCGATCAGCTCGCCGACCGGATCGCGGTGATCGACCACGGTCGGGTCATCGCCGAGGGCACGACCGGGGAACTGAAGGCGTCCGTCGGATCCGGCGCGCTGCACGTCCGGGTCGCGGACCCGGCCCGCCGCGACGAGGCCGCCGCGGTGCTTGCCGGGGTCCTCGGCGTCGACATCACCGCCGAGGCGGACGCGGCGGCGCTCAGCGCCCGCACCGACGACCCCGACCGCGTCGCCGCCGCGCTGCCTGCGCTCAACGAGGCGGGCATCGCCGTCACCACCTTCGCCCTCGGGCAGCCGAGTCTCGACGAGGTGTTCCTCGCGCTCACCGGTCGGCCCACCGACGTCTCGCTGGAAGGGACCCCGTCATGACGACCACCACCGTCACCAGCTCACCCGCGCTCGCGGTGGGCGAGGCCCTCGCCCTTGACGGGCCGCGGCCGAAGCGGCCGAGCGCGGTGACGTCGTCGCTGTCGTTCGGTTGGCGGGCGCTGCTGAAGATCAAGCACGTCCCCGAGCAGCTCTTCGACGTGACCATGTTCCCGATCATGTTCACGCTGATGTTCACGTACCTGTTCGGCGGGGCGCTTGCCGGCTCCACCGACGCCTACGTGCAGTTCCTGATCCCGGGCATCCTGGTGCAGACGGTCGTGATGATCACCATGTACACCGGGTTGACTCTGAACAAGGACATCGAGAAGGGCGTCTTCGACCGGTTCCGGTCGCTGCCGATCTGGCGGCCTGCGCCGCTGGTCGGGGCCCTGCTCGGCGACCTCGCGCGCTACACCATCGCCTCGGTGATCGTGATGGTGCTCGGCCTGATCCTCGGGTTCCGGCCGGCGGGCGGGATCGTCGGCATTGTCGCGTCGGTGGCGCTGCTGCTGCTGTTCTCGTTCGCAATGTCGTGGATCTGGACGATGTTCGCGATGCTGATGCGCACCGAGCAGGCCGTCATGGGCGTGTCGATGTTCATCCTGTTCCCGCTCACGTTCGCGTCGAACATCTTCGTCGACCCGTCGACGATGCCCGGGTGGCTGCGCGCATTTGTCGACGTGAACCCGATCAGTCACCTGGTCACCGCGATCCGTGGGCTGATGGCAGGCGAGGTGACCGCAGCACAGCTCGGCATCGTGTTCGCGTGGTGCGCGGGCTTCGTGCTCGTGTTCGGGCCGATCACGATGCGGCTGTACAACCGCAAGTCCTGACCGGACGAGGAGGCCCGGCCCCGAAGCGGGGCCGGGCCCTGTCGCGCGCGGCGGTCAGACCTTCGCGTACTCCTCGTCCGCGTCGGACGGCTGGATATCGATGGTGGTGCGCAGCGGCCGGTTCGGCAGGAACACGACGGCGACCACCGTGACGACCGCGACCGCGGCGGCGATCAGGAAGATCCGCCCGGTCGCGGGGGCCGCGGCAGCACAGAGCCCCCCCCCCCCCCCCCCCAGCCACCCCCCCGCAATCCCATTTTTTCCTCCCCCCCCCACGTT
>NZ_JBHXNU010000021.1:0-36859 GCF_042719255.1 Rhodococcus sp. NPDC058532 | reverse complement strand
TCCGATACCAGGAGGAAGGCGATGGCCCGCCGTTGCTGCTGCTGCACGGCTCCGGCCCTGGCGTCATTGGGGGGCGCAACTACTGTGTCGTGCTCGGCGACTTCGCCGAGCACTTCCGGTGCCTGGTCCTCGAGTTCCCCGGCTTCGGCGTCAGCGACCCCGGCGACGGGCACCCGATGATGATGGCCGGCGCCTCCGTCGGGAAGTTCCTCGACGCGCTCGGCATCGACGAGCCGGTGCACGTGATCGGCAACTCGATGGGCGGCATCGTCGGCACCAACCTGGCGATCAACGCCCCGCACCGGGTCCGCAAGCTCGTCACCATCGGCGGCGTCGGCAAGAACGTCTTCGCCCCCGGCCCCGGTGAGGGCATCAAGCTGCTGATGGAGTTCACCGACGACCCGACCAGGGACCGCCTCGTCCGCTGGCTGCAGTCGATGGTCTACGACCCGGCCGTGGTCACCGACGAACTGATCGAGGAGCGCTGGCAGCTCGCCACCGAGCCGACCACCCTCGAGATCGCCGCGCGGATGTACAGCAGCAAGGCGTTCGCCGCCAACGCGGCCGCCGCGAAGGCGTCCGGCGCCACCCCGTACTGGGCGCAGCTGCACAAGGTGCAGGCGCCGACCCTGCTCACCTGGGGCCGCGACGACCGGGTCAGCCCGGTGGACATGGCGATGCTGCCGATGCGCGACATCCCGAACGCGGAACTGCACGTGTTCCCGAACTGCGGACACTGGACGATGATCGAAGCGAAGGCGGCATGGACGTCCGCGGTCCTGGCCTTCCTGCTCCGCGAGGACGCGAACTGATGACTGAACAGAGCGAGCACATGACTGCAGAGCAGTGGGACACCACCGTCGACTTCCTGATCGTCGGCAGCGGCGGCGGCGGCATGTCCGCGGGCGTCACCGCGGCCGAGCTGGGCCTGAACGCCCTGATCATCGAGAAGGGCAAGAAGTTCGGCGGCTCCACCGCGATCTCCGGCGGCGGCATCTGGATCCCCAACGCCCCGACGCTGACCCGCAAGGGCATGGTCGACGACCCGAACGAGATCAAGCACTACCTGCGCACCCTCACCGCGGGCACCGGGGTCAGCGACGCCCGGATCGACGCCTACGTCGACAACGGCCCGAAGCTGATGGAACTGCTCGACCGCAACAAGAACATGCAGCTCTACTGGGTGAAGGGCTACTCCGACTACCACCCGGAGGAGCGCGGCGGCAGCCCGCTCGGCCGCACCATCGAGTGCACGCCGTTCGACACCCGCAAGCTGAAGGAGGACGAGCAGTACCAGCGTCCGAACAGCATGAAGGGCCCCCTCGGCCTGTGGGTCACCTCGAAGGACTACCACGACCTGGCGATGGTCAAGCGGACCTGGGCCGGCCGCCGCGCGTCCCTCGTCGCGGCCTGGCGGGTCGCGTCGAACACGGTGCGCCGTCGGCACATGTCCACCGGCGGCCGGGCCCTGGCGGCCCGGATGCGCATGGTGCTCAAGGACTACGGCGTCCCGCTGTGGCTGCGCACCTCGATGACCGAACTGATCACCGACGCCAACGGCGCCGTGATCGGTGCCGTCGCCGAGCGTGAGGGCACGACCGTCCGGATCCGTGCCACCCGCGGCGTGCTGCTCGCCACCGGCGGCTTCGACCACAACCAGCAGATGCGCGACCGGTACCTGCCCGAGCACGGCCGGGCGAACATCAGCGCGGGCGCCAAGGAGAACACCGGCGACGGCATCCGGGTCGGCCAGGACGTCGGTGCCGCGGTGGACCTCATGGACGACGCGTGGTGGATGCCGTCGGTGTTCCACCCGATGGGCGCGGTGATCCCGCTGGTCTCGGAGCGGTGCATCCCGCCGTCGGTGATTGTCAACGGCGAGGGCGAGCGGTTCACCAACGAGTCGTCGCCGTACGTGAACTTCGTGCACGACCAGCTTGAGGGCGGACACGTCCCTGCCTGGTTCGTCATGGACACCAAGGCGAAGAACCGGTACCCGTTCGCGCAGGTGCTGCCGAACATGCCCTTCCCACAGGGGTTCTACGATTCGGGTGTCGTCCACAAGGCCGACACCCTGCGTGAGCTCGCCGAGCAGATCGGCGTCCCCGCCGACAAGCTGCTCGCCACGATCGACCGGTTCAACGGCTTCGCCAGGTCCGGCAAGGACGAGGACTTCGGCCGCGGCGACAGCGCCTACGACCGGTACTACGGCGACCCGACCATGAAGAACCCGAACATGGACGAGATCGTGAAGGGTCCGTTCTACGCGATCAAGTGCGAGGCGGGCGACCTCGGCACCAAGGGTGGACTCGTCACCGACGAGAACAGCCGGGTGCTGCGCGCCGACGGCACCGCGATCACGGGCCTGTACGCGACCGGCAACACCACCGCCTCGGTGATGGGCAACGAGTACGCGGGCGCAGGCGCCACCATCGGACCGTCGATGGTCTTCGGGTATCTCGCCGCGAAGTACGCCGCCGCGAATACGCTCCCACTGACCGAGAGCACCGAAGCCACGTCCGCCTGACGGCTGGGACGTTCACAACCAAGAGGCGGCCTCGCCGCCGGATCAGCGAAAGTTGAGGGAAGTCATGGGAGAGGTCCTGGACCGGATCATGCAGCACGCGGACGAGATCCGCGAGGGCGGCATCGAGGGCGAGAAGCTCATGCGCCTGTCGGACGGCAACGCCAAGCGGCTGCGTGACGCGGGCGTCATCCGGATGCTGCAGCCGAAGGAGTTCGGCGGCCTCGAGGCGCACCCGCGTGAGTTCGCCGAGACCGCGATGGGCATCGGCGCCGTCGACGGCTCCACCGGCTGGGTCTCCGGCATCGTCGGCGTGCACCCGTGGGAGATGGCGTTCTTCGACCCCAAGGCCCAGCAGGAGGTGTGGGGCGAGGACGTCAACACCTGGATCGCGTCGCCGTACGCGCCCATGGGTGTCGCGGTCCCCGTCGACGGCGGCTACATCCTCAACGGCCGCTGGTCCTTCTCGACCGGCAACGACCACTGCGAGTGGGTCATGATCGGCGCCGCGCTCGGCGACAAGGACGGCAAGCGCACCGGCAAGAACCTGCACGTGCTGGTGCCGAAGTCGGACTACACCGTCGACCACGACAGCTGGAACGTCGTCGGCCTGCGCGGCACCGGCTCGAAGGACTTCGTCGTCAAGGACGCGTTCCTGCCCGCCTACCGCACGATCGACGCCGACATCGTCCTGCAGGGCAACGGTGCCGCGCACGCTGGCCGCGACGAGACGCTGTACAAGTTCCCGTTCTCGTGCATCTTCCCGCTCGGCATCTCCTCGTCGCTGATCGGCATGGCCGAGGGCGGCCTCGGGCTGTACATCGCCATGCAGAAGGAGCGGGTCGCGGTCACCGGTGTCCCGATCAAGGACGATCCGTACGTCATGTACGCGATCGGGCAGGCCGCGGACGAGATCAACGCGTCCCGGGTCGCGATCCTCGAGACCGTCGACCGGTTCTGGGACAAGACCGAGAAGGGCGAGAAGATCACCTTCGAGGAGCGTGCGATCGGTCGCCGCACCCAGACCAACGCCGCGTGGCGCGCCGTCAGCGCCCTCGACGAGGTCTTCGCCCGCGCCGGTGGCGGCGCGATGAAGGTGACGCTGCCGCTGCAGCGTTTCTGGCGTGACGCGCACGTCGGCCTGTCGCACGCGATTCACGTGCCCGGCTCGATCAACCACGCATCGGCGCTGACCCAGCTCGGCGGCGAGCCGCAGGGCATCCACCGCTCGATGATCTGATCTGTCGACAAGGATTGGTGAACATTCATGGCTGACATCCGATCTCTCGGATACCTGCGGGTCCAGTCCCAGGACCTGCCCCGCTGGCGTGAACTGGTCGTCGACGGCCTCGGCATGGCCGTCGGCACCGGCCCCGACGAGGACGCGCTGTACCTGCGCGTCGACGAGCGGACCTCGCGACTGCAGGTCCTGCCCGGTGACGTGGACAAGGTCCTCGCGGTCGGTTGGGAGGTGCGCGACGAGTTCGGGCTCCAGGCCGTGCGCGAGCGGGTCGAGAAGGCGGGCGTCGAGGTCCGCGAGCTGACCCAGGAGGAGGCCGACTACCGGCGCGTCGAGCGGGCGATCACGTTTGCCGACCCGTCCGGCACGGTGCTCGAGGTGTTCTTCGGGCCGGTTCTCGACCACAGCCCGCTCGTCACCCCGCACGGTGGCCGGTTCGTCACCGAGGCGGCGGGCCTCGGCCACGTCGTGCTGCCGACGACGCAGTACCAGGAGACCTACGACTTCTACACGCAGGTCCTCGACTTCCTGCCGCGCGGCGCGATCCGGCTCGGCGGGCTCGACGCGCCCGGCCCGCCGCGTCGGGTCCGGTTCCTCGGCATCAACCAGCGGCACCACAGCCTGGCGATCTGCCCGGCGCCGCCGTCCGAGGCGCCCGGCATGGTGCACCTGATGATGGAGGTCGACACCCTCGACGCCGTCGGTCAGGCGCTGGACCGGGTCACCAAGAACGGCTTCTCGCTGTCCTCGACGCTGGGTCGGCACACGAACGACAAGATGATCTCGTTCTACGTGCGGGCGCCCGGCGGCTGGGACCTCGAGTTCGGTACCGAGGGCATGCTGGTGGACGAGAGCCACTTCACCGCGGAGGAGATCACCGCGGACAGCTACTGGGGTCACGACTGGTCCGGGTCGGAGCCGCTCGCGGCGTTCGCCCCGCCGAAGGCCTGACCCGACGGGCAGGATTCACCAACGCCGAACGCGGCGGTCGCTCACGAGGCGACCGCCGCGTTCGGCGTTTCACGGGTGGACGGGCGGGTCGCAGGACACGGTCCGGAGCGGTAGCCGGGCGGTGCGACCGAGGTGCTGTGCACACCGCTTCTGCAGCACGCGCAGGGGCGTTCGACGCAGAAAACCCCTGCGCACACCCGAAAAGGTATGTGCACAGGGGTTTTGCGCGTGGTGTGGGGGAGGGGCCGGAATCGGCCACCCGGTTCAGGCGCAGGCCAGTTCCTCGGCCATGCGGGCGGTGATGGTGGTCAGCACCCGGGCGGCGGTGGCCAGATCCTCGGGGGCGACCGCGCCGTAGGCGGCGGCCACGATTGCGCTCGATTCGCCGCGGACCTTGCCCGCGAGCGCCACACCGTCCTCGGTGGGCTCGACCAGATCACCCGAAGTCGCCCGCAGCAGGCCGCTTTCGAGCAGCGTGGTCAGGGCGATCCCGGTGTCGGCGGGATTCCACTGGGTCATGGCGGTGACGCGGGTGACGTGGGCGGCCGGATCGACCGGTGTGCCCACGGCCAGGGCCTGGTTGAGCACGATCCACTGCTTCTCGTCCAGCGTGGTACCGGCCAGTGCACGGGTCAGCACCGCGGTGTGGTGCTTCTCGGCCTGGCCGATGATCGACGGGTTCAGGGTGGCCGGTGCGGTGGTGTTCATTGCGCGCTCCTTGTTCGAGGCGATGCTGGACATGGGACGATTCTGACACTGAGTCTCATAAATGTTCAAGTGTCAATTTCGACTGAGTTACTTTCGTGCCTGAGGTTCGTATCGGGCTAGGATCCCGGCATGCCCATCGACGACCGCGCGCTGCCGCTGCGTGAACGCAAACGGCTCCGCACCCGCCGCGCTCTCGCCGACGCCGCGCTCCGGCTGTTCACGGAGAAGGGTTTCGCCGCGACCACCGTGGAGGAACTGGTCGATGCGGCCGAGGTGTCGCGGAGCACCTTCTTCCGGGCCTTCCCCACCAAGGAGGCCGTTGCCGTCGAGGCCGAAACCGAGCTGTGGGCCAGCTATCTCGACGCCCTGGACGCCACCGACCTCGGCGGCCCGGTCCTCGCCGCGCTCCGCGACATCCTCACCGGCGCGGTCGCCGAGCTCGCGGATGACTGGGATGTCCGCTACGTCGCCACCCGCAAGCTGGTGCTCACCGCCCCCAGCCTGCTCGGCCACGTCGACTACGCGCGATCAGGGGTGGAAACTCAAGTTGCCCACCAGATAGCGCGAAAGCTTGCCCTCCCTGACGGAGACCTGCGCCCCCGTGTTCTCGCCGAGCTGACCACCACCGCATGGAGTACTGCCGGGCGCGGCTGGGTCGCCGTCGATGCGAGCGGGGGCCGGGCCGAGCTCATCGAACGCCTGCACCAGGCATTTGCGGTCATTCCCGACGCACTCGGACTGTCGGCGTGAACAGGTGCGACCCAGGACGAATGGGGGTCGGCAATACGCCCTCGTTTACCGGACCGGGGTGATCTGCCACGTGATGTCGTGACCGGCCAGGGAATTGAGGAACTCGGTGGGGTCGAAGGCTTCGGCGGGGGCCAGTGCGCCGGGCTTGAGGTCGTCGGTCGCGAGGCGGGTGGCCGCCTCCACTGCCATGATCGCGGTGTCGCGGTAGGCGTCCGGGCCGGTGAGCACGCCGCGTACCGCGGTGCCGTCTGCTCCGATGGCGTCGAGTACCAGCTCGTAGCGGAGGTCGGTGCTCGGCTCGGGCAGTGCATCCAGCAGTTCCGGGGTGAAGCCGGCGAGCTGGGCGAGCATGTCGGCCTCGACGACGCCCGCCACGAAGGACACGTCGGTGTGCCGGGGAATGGTGAGAACCGGGGGTTGCTGGAATTTGGCGACCACGGTCGGGTCCGCGTCGCCGGGGAAGGTCATCAGCGCGTGCCGGTCGATCGGGCCGGTGCGCAGTGCGCCGTCCGCGAAGTGCCAGCCGCCCGAGCGGAACCAGTCCAATCCGGCCAGAACGGTTTCCGCGCTGCCGCGCGATCCTCCGCCCTCACCCCGGGTGACCAGGCTCATCACGACCTCGGCCGGTGCTGCCACCTCCCGCGCGGCCAGGTGACCGAGCAGGTCACCGGGCAGGTTGCTGTTGGTGATGCCGCCGAGGATCGTCACGCTGGCGGCTTCGGCGCGTGGACCATACTCGTCGAACACCTTCCGCAGGAACAGTTGCTCACCGGAGGTGTCGGTGTAGTGCGCACCGGCCGCGATGGCCGCGGCCAGCACCGGTTCGCCGAAGGCGACGTAGGCGGGCAGAGTGCTGATGACCACGTCGGCATCGGTCAACGCGGTGGTGAGAGTGGCCGGGTCATCCAGGTTGGCGAGCCGGATCTCGGCGTCGGGTAGGCCGGCGGCGGCGGCCGCTACTTGCAGACGGGTAGCGTTGCGGCCCACCAGAATCGGAGTGAGGCTACGACGCCGGAGTTCGTGCAGGACGTATCCGCCGGTATGGCCTGTGGCTCCGTACACCGCGATGGTGGGGCGGTGGCCATTCGGGTGCTGTGTGCTGTTCGTCATGAGTACGAAGCTATGGGGGAGCGCTCGGGGATTGAATGGCTCATCGGCTCACCCCGATGCCCGAATGACTCACCGGTCGGTCGATCAGTAGATTGGCGCCGTGGACGTGCTCAGTGACACCATCACCGCCATCCGCACAGGTGCTCCGACCTGCGGCGTGTTCATTCGGCACGCACCCTGGGGGCGGGACTATCCCGTGGTGCCGGGCACCGGATTCCACGTGGTCCTCGCGGGTTCGTGCTGGCTGGTGCCACCCAGCGGTGCTCCGATCGCGCTGGGCGCCGGGGATGTGATCCTGATGCCGCGCGGGTCAGGCCACGTGCTCGTGGACAGTCTCGACAGTGCGGTGACCGAGCAGGCCCACCTCGGGGAACCCCGCGAGCTCAGCGGCCCCGGTGTGCGTAGCGAATTGATGTGCGGCGCCTACGCATTGGGTCGGCAGCGTAGCCATAGACTGCTCGACGAGTTGCCCGATTTCGTGCACATCCCCGTGCGGCCGGGTGCTGATCCGGGGTTGCGTGGGCTCGTCGACGTCTTGGCGATGGAGCTGGCGCGGCCGCGCGCTGGAACCGACGCCGCCGTTCCGGCGCTGCTGGAGACGCTGCTGCTGTTCGCGTTGCGCGTCTGGTTCGAGAAGCAGGCCCCCGCCCGGACGGGCTGGGCCGGAGCATTCGCCGATCCGGGCGTGCTTGCCGCGCTCCGCGCCATCCACGATGCACCCGAACGAGCCTGGACGGTGCCTGAACTCAGCGCCGTCGCCGGGGTGAGCCGGGCGACGCTGACCCGCAGATTCGCCGCCACGGTCGGTGAACCGCCGCTGTCCTATCTCACCCGCTGGCGCATGCTCACCGCGGCCCGGTTGCTCCGTGACACCGACACGCCTCTGGCCGGTGTGGCCCGCAAAGTCGGCTATCAGAGCGAGTTCGCCTTCGCGAAGGCGTTCAAACGTGAATACGGTCTTGCGCCCGGTCAGTACCGGCGCGGCGACGATGGCGAGAGCGTCGTCGCCGTCTGAACACGCAACCCCCGCCGTCACCGGCGCCGTGAATCGCGTGGAATGGCCATCTGGCTGTGCAGGCCTCCGACGCGCGAGAACCACGGGACAGGGGCGGGGTCGCGTCGCGGCCGGGCCAGGTTTGGCGTGCGACTGCCCGGGGACCCGCCTATCGTGGAAGCTCGGATCCGCCGTCCTACTCGGAGGTGCCCGATGTCCGGTCCCGCGTCCCCGGAGTCGCGTCCCGACTTCACCGGCCTGCTTGCGGTGTATGTCAACTGCACCCTCAAGCGGTCCCCGGAGCGCAGCCACACGCAGGGGCTGATTGATCGGAGCGTGTCGCTGATGCGGGAGTCAGGGGTTGCGGTCGACCAGATTCGCGCGGTCGACCACGACATCGCGACCGGCGTGTACCCGGACATGACCGAGCACGGGTGGCCGAGCGACGAATGGCCGCGCCTGTTCGACCGGATCCTCGCCGCCGACATCCTGGTGCTGGCCGGCCCGATCTGGTTGGGCGACAACAGTTCCGTGATGAAGCGGGTGATCGAGCGGCTGTACGGCTGCTCGGCGATCCTGAACGACAAGGGGCAGTATGCCTACTACGGCCGGGTCGGTGGGGCGCTGTTCACCGGCAACGAGGACGGCGTCAAGCATTGCGCGATGAACGTGCTGTACAGCATGCAGCACCTCGGGTATGTGATCCCGCCGCAGGCCGACGCGGGCTGGGTGGGGGAGGCGGGCCCCGGCCCGTCCTACCTGGACGAGGCGTCCGGCGGACCGGAGAACGACTTCACCAACCGCAACACCACGTTCATGACCTACAACCTGATGCACCTTGCGGCAATGATCAAGGCGGCGGGGGGAATTCCCGCGTACGGCAATCAACGGTCGCTGTGGGACGCGGGCTGTGCGCCGACCTTCCCCAACCCGGACTATCGCTGACGCTGGAACCGGCGGTTCGTGGACCGGCATCGTCTGCTAGCTTCGAGCACCCGATTCCCCACGAAAGGGTCGCCGTGCCGCGAACTCAGGAACTGCCCGCCGCCGACACCGTAACCCCCAACGAGGCAACGGTGCCGCTGCTGCCCTGCCTGTCGGTGGACGACACGCTCGCGTTCTACCGGGCACTCGGATTCGAGGTCACCTACGAGATGACCCGCCCGTACCTGTACCTTGCGCTGTCGTTCAGCGGATTCGAGGTGCACTTCGGAACGGCGCCGGAGGGTCTGGATCCCACCAGGGAGACCTCGGGTGGTTGTCTGGTGCTGGTGGACGCGGTTGCCCCGTACCACCGGGCGTTCAGCTCCTCGCTGCGCACGGCACTCGGGCGGGTTCCCGGCCGTGGCCTGCCCCGGATCACCCGATTTCGGGAGGGGCAGAGCCGCTTCACCGTCGTCGACCCCTCCGGCAATAGTCTGATCTTCATTCAGCGTGACGAGCCGGACGTCGAGTACGGCGGATCGAGCGGACTGGACGGGTTGGCCAGGGCGGTCGACAACGCCCGGATCTTCCGGGAGTTCAAGAACGACGACGCGACCGCGGCGCGGGTGCTGGACGTGGCGCTGCGCAGGTTCGGTGAGGCGGCGGACGACGCGACTCTGCTCGGCGCCCTCACCGCCCGCGCCGAGGTGGCGATCGCGCTGGACGACCCGGCCACCGCCGACGAGCTGGCCGGCCGGATCCGGGCGCTCCGAGCGCAGTAGCGCTCGCGGTCGCCTGCGGGGCTTGCCAAGGCGGCTCCGGGGCGGTAGTTGTGGAGCAGCGTCGCGTGCCGGTGGCGGACTGCGTCAGGCATGGAGGCGTCGGACCAAGGGGTTTCCTTGACCATCTCGCTCAACCACACGATCGTCGCTGCGAAGGACCGGCAGCATTCGGCCTACTTTCTCACCTGGCTCCTCGGGCTCCCGGACCCGGTGCCCGCGGGCCACTTCCTCGCCGTGCGGCTCGAAAACGGGGTGACGCTCGATTACGCCGAACCGCCGGACGGCGTCGTGCCCGCGCAGCACTACGCCTTCCTGGTCTCGGAGGAGGACTTCGACGCCATCTACGGCCGCATCGGCGAGATCGGTCTCGAGCACTGGGCGGACCCGCGCCAATCTGCGCACGGAATCAACCGGAATGATGGCGGGAGGGGAACGTACTTCCTCGACCCGTCCGGACACTTTCTCGAGATCATCACCCGGCCGTACGGTTCCGGGGGGTAGTGGGCCTCAGAGCAGCGTCGACGAATCCGGGTGGAACGGACTGGGTTCCGACACCGGGGCGCCGAGTAGTCCCGCGGCGGCATCGGTAAGGAAGTTGCCAAGCGCCGCCCAGTCGGCCGGGCGGTTGCCCGCGGCAATGCCCGACTCGTACTCGGCGCACACGTCGAAGATCATCCGGCTCAGGATCCAGGCCCGCCCGACCATCACCTCACGGTCGAGGTGGCCGAGGTGTGTCATGGCGAGGGCCCGGATCCGCTCAGATTCGGCGGAGATGCTCGCCGCCCGCTGCGCGAACAGCGCCGCCGCCGTCGGGTTGTGGCGGGCCTGGTTGATGAACCGGGCCCGCCACGATGGCGGTGGGAGCAATGAAAATGCCTGTGTCGCAGGAAGGATCATGCATCGCAGGTAGTCAGTGAGGCTGCCGTCGGTGCCGATGTCGTGGAGCATGGCGGTGCGTAGTGCGCCGGTGCTCGCCGCCTGCCGGTCGAACAGTGCCCGGATCAGGCCGTCCCGGTCACCGAAGTGGTAGGCGACCGCGGAGTGATTCGAGTTCCCCGCCTGCTCGGCGATGCGCCTGCTGGAGATCTGGTCGATGCCGTACCGGCCGAACAGTTCCTCGGCCGCGTCCATCAGCGCGGTCCGCGCCTGCTCGCTCTTGCGCGCCATCTCGCTCCCGTTCGTCGGTGGCACCGACCGATGTGGTCGTCGGTGAACCGTGTCCATGATCCCGCGCGCGGTGAGACCAACGTCATGGCGGGCCGATATGGCACGATTTAAGACACGTGGCGTAAATTTGGGGGGTGTCCGGTAGGCGCCGGGCTCCCAGCCACGCAGACGAGGAGTATTCGTGACCGAACACGTGCAGCCGCTGTCCGAGGAGGTGGAACTGGTGGATCCCGCGGCCGAGGCGGCGCGGGAACGCAAGATGCGGATCGCCCGCTATGTGGGCATGCTGATCTTCCCGTTTCTGATGGTGACGATGCTGGTTGGCGGCTACCTCGGCGCGATGCATGCGCCGACGCCACACGACCTGCCGGTCGCCGTGGTCGGCGCGAGTCCCGCCGACTCCGCCCGCCTCGCGGATGCGCTCGACGCCACCGACCCGTCCGCGCTCGCCGCTAGGGTCGCCGACGACGTCGATCAGGCACGCGCACTCGTCACCGACCGCGAGGTCGTTGGTGCCGTCGTGTTCTCCGGCACCGGCGAGGCCACCGTCCTCACCGCGGGCGCGGCCGGCGCGTCCCAGGCGTCCACCGTCACCAACCTGCTGGTGCCGTTCGCGGCCGAGCAGGGCGCCACCGTCCAGACGGACGACCTCGCACCGCTGCCCGCGCACGACGGCGCGGGCCTCGCCGTCATGTTCATGACCACCGCCCTCGCGCTCGCCGGCTACATGCCGCTGAGCCTGATCCTGTCGGCGGCCCCGGAACTGCTCCGCAAGCGCCGCATCTTCCCGCTGCTCGCGGGCTGGGCTGCACTGGTCGCCGCCGTCGTCTGGGTGGTCGCGGACCCACTCCTCGGGGCCGTCCAGGGCCACACCGCCGCGGTCCTCGGGATCTGCTGGCTCGGCGTGTTCGCCATCTCGGCGGTGCAGTTGTTCCTCACCCGGATCTTCGGGCCGCTCGCCGTGCTCGTCGGCATGCTCTTCCTGATGGTGCTCGGCATCCCCGCCTCCAATTTGGGCATGTCGGTGCACACGATGCCCGGCATGTTCTCGGTGCTGTACACCTTCCTGCCGTCGCCCGCGATCGGTGAGGCACTGCGTTCGGCGCTGTACTTCGGCGGAACCGGCCTGACCGGACACCTCGTTGTTCTCACCGTCGGTGCCGTGGCGGCCATCGCGTTGACGGTGGTCGTCGACGTCCTGCGGCGGCGCAGGAACCCCGAGACGGCACCGCCCGAGGTGACGATCGCGTCCTTCACCGGCGGTCGTCCGCAGTCCCGGCGGGTCCGCTACGCCACGATCGTGCTGTTCCCGCTCGCGATGGTCGTGATGATGCTGTCGATCATGACGTCGGCGATGTACCAGCCGTCGCCGCGGGAACTACCGGTCGCGGTCGCCGCCGCAGACCCCGTCGAGGCCGAGCGGATGGCCGCGGGCCTGGACGGGTCGATGGCGGGCATGTTCGACGTCCGGATCGCCGCCCCCGACGAGGCGGAGCAACTGGTCGTCGACCGAACGGTGGTCGGTGCGTTCGTGCTGCCGAGCGTCGACAGCCCGACGGCGACGCTGATCACCGCGGGAGCCGCAGGCATGAGTCAGCAGCAGGTCGTCACCACCGTGTTCACGCAGGTGGCGCAGCAGCAGGGCATGGCGCTGACTACCGCGGACGTGACGCCGCTCAGCGCCGATGACACCGTCGGCACGGTGAGCATGTACCTCGCGATCGGCTGGATGATGTCCGGATTCATGCTGATCATCGTGATGTCGACGGCGGCACCGGAGCTGCTGACCCTGCGTAGGCTGCTGCCGATCGCGGCAGGCTGGGCGGTTGCGATGTCCGCGGTCGTGTGGCTCATCGCGGGACCGGTCGTCGGGGCGGTGTCCGGGCACGCCGGGCAGCTCATCGGTGTCGGTGCGCTCGCGACGTTCGCGATCTCGCTGTTCACCACCGTTTTCGCGCGGCTGATCGGCATGCTCGCCGTGCTCCCCGTGATCCTGGTGGTCATGTTCCTCGGCGTGCCCGCCTCGGGCGGCGGGATGTCGATCTACCTGTCGCCCGAGATCTTCCGGACGCTGCACGACATCCTGCCGATGCCCGCCGCGGTCGAGTCGGCCCGCTCGATCCTCTACTTCGGCGGTGGGGGCGTCGGTGGCCACCTGGTGACGTTCCTGGTCTGGGCCGCCGTCGCCCTCGTCTGCGTGCTCGGCATCGAATGGTTCACCGACCGCAGGCAGGGCACACCGCCCGCCGAACCGGTGACCGAGGAGAAGGTCGCCGCGCTGGTCTGACGGACGGCGCGAATGCCCCTGTGCACACCGCTTCTGCGGCACGCGCAGGGGCGTTCGACGCAGAAAACCCCGGTGCACACCCGAAGAGGTGTGTGCACAGGGGTTCTGCGCGTGGCGCGGGGGACGCTACTTGGCGGCCGCCTCGCGCTCGGCGACGATGTTCAGCGCGATGTCGATGAGCATGTCCTCCTGGCCACCGACCAGCTTGCGCTTGCCCGCCTCGAGCAGCAGGGTGCGCACGTCGACGCCGTAGCGCTCCGACTGGATCTCGGCATGCCGCAGGAAGGACGAGTACACGCCCGCGTAGCCGAGGGTCAGCGTCTCGCGGTCCACCCGGACCGGCCGGTCCTGCAGCGGGCGGACGATGTCGTCGGCCGCGTCCTGCAGCTTGAACACGTCGCAGCCGTGCTTCCACTCGTACAGGTCCGCGACCGCGATGAAGGGCTCGATCGGGCAGTTGCCCGCGCCCGCACCGTGTCCGGCGAGTGACGCGTCAACGCGGTAGACGCCCTCCTCCACGGCCACAACGGAGTTGGCGACCGACAGCGAGAGGTTCTCGTGGGCGTGGATGCCGATCTCGGTGCCCTCGTTCAGCACATCCTTGTAGGCGCGGACCCGGTCCCGGACCCCACCCATGGTCAGGCGTCCACCCGAGTCGGTGACGTAGACGCAGTGCGCGCCATACGATTCCATCAGCTTGGCCTGCTTCGCGAGCTCCTCAGCGGGTGCCATGTGGCTCATCATCAGGAAGCCGGAGACGTCCATGCCGATCTCGCGGGCGGTCTCGATGTGCTGCGCGGAGACGTCGGCCTCGGTGCAGTGCGTCGCGATGCGCACCGAGCGCACACCCAGCTTGTATGCGTGCTTGAGCTCCTCGATGGTGCCGACACCGGGCAGCAGCAGCGTGGTGAGCCGCGCGTGCTGCAGAACGTCGGCCGCGGCCTCGATCCACTCCCAGTCGGTGTTCGAGCCCGGGCCGTAGTTCACCGAACCGCCGGCGAGTCCGTCGCCGTGCGCGACCTCGATCGCGTCGACGCCCGCCTCGTCGAGCGCCTTGACGATCCGCTTGACGTTGTCCGTCGAGATCCGGTGGCGCACCGCGTGCATGCCGTCACGGAGGGTGACGTCCTGGACGAAGATGGTGGGGTTGGTGCTCATCGGCCTGCTTCCTTCTGCTGTGCGATCCGCTCCGCGATCTGCTGTCCCGCCGAGGTCATGATGTCGAGGTTGCCTGCGTAGGCGGGCAGGTAGTGGCCCGCGCCCTCCACCTCGAGGAAGATCGACACCTGGTGCGTCGGGCGGTTGCCGTCCACGATCAGGGTCTCGACCGGCTGGTCGGCCGGGATCTCGGTGATCTGCACCTGCTGCTTGAGGCGGTAGCCGGGCACGTAGGCGGCGACGTCGCCGACCATCTTCTCGACGGACTGGCGGATCTCGTCGTGGGTGGCCGGGTCCGGCGCGTCCACGAGGCAGAAGACCGTGTCGCGCATCATCAGCGGCGGCTCGGCCGGGTTGAGGATGATGATCGCCTTGCCGCGCTTGGCTCCGCCGACGGAGACGATCGCGGCCGAGGTGGTCTCGGTGAACTCGTCGATGTTCGCGCGGGTGCCCGGACCGGCCGACTTCGACGCGATCGACGCGACGATCTCGGCGTACGCCACCGGAACGACGCGGGAGACCGCGGCGACCATCGGGATGGTGGCCTGGCCGCCACAGGTGACCATGTTGACGTTCTCGGCGCCCAAGTGCTCGTCGCCGTTGACGGCGGGGATCACGTACGGGCCAATCGCGGCGGGCGTCAGATCGATCATCCGCTTGCCGAGCGGGCGCAGCCGGGCGTCGTTGGTGACGTGCGCCTTGGCCGAGGTGGCATCGAAGACGATCTCGATCTCGTCGAAGTTCGGCAGGTTCACCAGACCCTCAACACCCTCCGCGGTGATCGGCACGCCCAGCGCCGCGGCGCGGGCCAGACCGTCCGAGGCGGGGTCGATGCCGACCATCGCACCCATCTCCAGGTGCTCCGAGTGGTTCAGCACCTTGATCATCAGATCGGTGCCGATGTTGCCCGATCCGATGATCGCGACCTTGACCTTGCTCATGCGTTCACTCCTTCCGTGAAACGTGTTGTCACGGAACCGAGTCCGGACACTGTGACGGTGACGGTGTCGCCGGCCTGCACCGGCGCCATCGGGCCGAGTGCGCCGGACAGGATCACCTGTCCGGCACGCAGCGGCTGACCGAGTTCGCGGGCGGTCTGTGCCAGCCACACGACGGCCTCGATCGGATCGCCGAGGCAGGCCGCGCCGTTGCCGCTGGAGACCTCGACGCCATTGACGGACATCGACATGGTGACGTTCACCGGCTCGACCTCGTCGAGGGTGCGCCGCTCGGTGCCGAGGACGTACACGCCGGACGAGGCGTTGTCGGCGACGGTGTCGCTGAACCGGATGTCCCAGCCCTGGATCCGGCTGTCACAAATCTCCAGCGCGGTGACCGCGTAGTCGACGGCGTCGCGGACCTGCGCGGCGTCGAGCGGGCCGTCGATCAGATCCTTGCCGAGAACGAAGCCCACCTCCCCCTCGATCTTCGGCTGGATCAGCCGCGACATCGGGATGTCGGACCCGTCGGCGAAGTCCATGTCGTCGAAGAGCACACCGAGGTCGGGCTGGCCGACGCCGAGCTGCTCCTGCACGGCCTTCGAGGTCAGGCCGATCTTGCGGCCGACGATCCGGGCACCGGCCTGCACCCGGCGCTCGTTGAACTGCTGCTGGACCGCGTAGGCCGCCTCGAGGTTGGCCTCGCCGATCAGGTCCCGGATCGGGGCGCACGGCACACCGTCCGCCGCGGCGGCCGCGAGGCGGTCCGCTGCGGCGGCGATGTCGGATTCGCTCGCTGCGATGGAGTTGGTGGGCTGGCTCATGCTCCAACTGTTACGGGATTCCGTCGCCCGGACCAGGCCTGCGTCTCACTCAGCGATACGCTCGGCTGATGACCGGAGGCGTGAACCTCGACACCGTGCTCGGCAAGGCGGTGACGATCCTGCGCGCCTACCGCCCGGACGATCAGGTGCTGCCGCTCGCCGAGCTGGTCCGCCGGACCGGACTGCACAAGGCCACGGTGCACCGCCTCGCGGGTGAACTGGTCGCCAACCGGCTCCTTGACCGGGTGGACGGCGGCTACCGGCTCAGCGGCGGCCTGTTCGAACTCGGCATGCTCGCCTCGCTCGAACGCAGCCTGCTGGAGATGGCGATGCCGTTCCTGCAGGACCTGTACGAGCGGACGCACGAGACCGTGCACCTCGGGGTCCGCGACGGGCACGACGTGGTGTACGTCGCGAAGATCGGCGGCCATCGACAGGCGAAGTCCCCGTCCCGCACCGGCGGCCGCATCCCGCTGCACTGCTCCGCGATCGGCAAGACGCTGTTGGCCTTCGCCGCCCCCGAGCTTCAGCGTGAGGTGCTGGCGGGGCCGTTGGTCCGGCGGACCCCGCATACCATCGTTGCGCCGGGAATCCTTGGCCGCCAACTGGATAGGATTGTCGAGACGGGTGTCGCGTTCGAACACGAAGAGTCCGCGCTCGGCATCAACTGCGTCGCTGCCCCGGTCGTCGGCCGCGGTGGGGAGACGGTCGCCGCGATCAGCGTCACCGGACCGACGGGGCGGTTCCGTCCGGAGACCCAGGTCGCGGCCGTCCGCGCCGCCGCCGCCGGGCTGGGTAGCACGATGGCCCGCCGGGACCAGTTGCGCTAGGCGGTCATCCCGAACGATCGGGCCAGCGTCGGCCACGCCTGCGGCAGCTGGTCCCGCCAGTACACCCACGCATGGACACCGTCCGGCTGATACCGGACGGTCGCCGGAATCCCGAGGTCGTCGAGTCGCGCGTCGAGCCTGCGGGTGCAGGCGTTTGCCGAGGCCTCGATGGTCGCGCCGACCGTCACCCGGTCCTGGTAGTCCGGAATGTCGGGGGTCTCGTACCGGCCCGGTGATCCCGGCATCACGGACAGGAAAATGTCCATGCCGCGCAGCGCCTCGGCGCCCCGAACGCTGTCATGGGCCGCCCATCCGGGGCCGCCGACCTCGCCCCATGCGTTGACCGGGTCGCCGCCGCGGGACGAGATCGTCCACAGCACGCTGAGCTTGCCGACGTCGTCCATCGTCGAGTAGCAGCCGCTCATCGCCGCGATGCCGCGGTACATGCCGGGATGGCGGTGCGCGAGCATCATCGCGCCCTGCGCACCCATCGAGATGCCGAGCAGCGACTTGACCCCGTTCGTGCGCAGCCGGGCGTCGAGCAGCGGCGGCAGTTCCTCGGTGAGGAACGTCTCCCACTTGTGCAGCCCGACGGCGGGGTCGATCCGATCCCAATCGGTGTAGAGGCCGGACACCCCGCCGTTGGGCATCACGACGTTGACGTTCTTGTCCGCGAAGAACGCCGGGACGCCGCCCATCGTGACCCAGCCGGACGTCTCCTCGTTCGCGTCGACCCCCTCAAGCGCGTAGAGCGACGGCCTCGGAACCGAATTATCCTTCGGCAGAAGAACTTCCACCCCTACCTCGCGGCGGAGTGCGGGCGAGGCGACGGTGAACCGGACGAGCCGGTCGGTCATGCGCTCCTCGCCGACGATCGCCGCCGCCGTGATGTCGTCGCGTAGTTCGGGGAGGATGGGGTGCTCGTTCTGCAGCGGGCCAGGGATCGTGGATCCGCCGGTCACGCTGCCGCCGTCCGAGCCGGCGGCACTTCCGCTGCCGCCGAGCAGGTCGCTGCTGCCCGGCACCGCGACGGCGGGCGCGACCGGGACCGCGAGCAGCGCGGCAACGGCGACGGCGCAGGCGCAGGCCCGCAGCGTGCGGGGACGCCGGTCGAGCGTTGCCGCGGCGTGGATCGGTGCGGGACGGGTCGAACGCACGGCGGCTCCCGGACTCGGTTGTTGGTGGGCGCGCTGAACCTACACCGTCGGTGCGGCGTCCCCGACCGGAACGGGTGAGGACCCGATCACCGGTCGCCAACGAGCAGTGGCCGCACCCGGGACGGGTGCGGCCACTGCCGGGGAGCTCGAGAAATCAGCCGCGGTTGAGCAGCTTGCGCATCGCGACGGCGGCACCCTTGACCATCTTGTCGCGGGGGAAGCCGCTGCGCTTCTGCGCGGCCTCGTAGTTGCCGCCCGCCACCCACACCGGGCCGTCGGCAAGGTGCTCAAGACCCTCACGGGCCGCGTCCTCCGGCTCCTGCACGATCATGCCGGGGATGTCGAAGTTCAGCCCGGCGCGGACCATCGCCGGGGTCCGGGTGACGCCGAGGATGAACTCGACGACGTGCACGCCGTGCGGCTCAAGCTCGAGCCACAGCGACTCGGCGAACACCCGGCTGAAGGCCTTCGACGCCGCGTAGATGCTCTGGTGCTCGGAGCCCATGTAGCCGGCCAGCGAGCCGAGCAGCATGATGCCGCCGCGACCGCGCTCGCGCATCAGGCCACCGAAGTGGTGCGAGAGCTCGAGCTGCTTGAGAATGTTCAGCTCGATCACGCCGCGGAAGCCGTCCAGCTCGCCGGTGACGAACTCGTGGCCGTAGGAGTTCGCGCCCGCGTTGAAGATCAGCAGCCCGACCTCGACGTCGTCAGTGACGGCGCGGATCTGCGCGAGCGCGTCGCCCGCCAGCAGGTCCAGCGACAGGGTCCGGACCTCGACGCCGTGGGAGCGGACCTTCTCCGCGGTCTCCTCGAGCGGGCCCGGCTTGCGGGCGATCAGCACGAGATTGAAGCCGTCGGCGGCCAGCTGGTCCGCGAACGCCGCGCCGACGCCCTCGGAGCCGCCTGCGATGACGGCCCACGGGCCGTACTGGTTGATGTCGACCATGGAAGATCCTCTCGGACGGGCGCCGACGATGCGCCCGCGGTTGTCGGTGTGCCGGACGGTCAGTCCACGACCTGCGGCGCGGGGACCGGGTCCTCGTTGGTGATGGGCAGCCGGCCGTCGTTCGCGGCCTTGTCGATCGTCGCGGTCAGCGCCTCGCAGCGCATCACGGGAGCCCCGGGGCGGCCCTCACGCCCGGTCCACTCGTGGATCTCCCGGCAGGCGTCCTGCGCGGCCTCGTCCCACTGAATGGCAGTGTGCTCCCAGCTGTGCTTGAGGACCCGCACGCGGGCCCCGCACGCCTCACACGCCAGCGGCTGCATTCTCCAGCGCCTTCTTCTCGAGGTTCGCGTCGACCTCCTTGCGCCACGCGGCGACCGCCTTCGTGGTGTCCATCTCGTGCTCGAACCGCTCGACCATCTCCGGCTGCACGTCGGCGCGGTCCACGTAGAACTGCTCGTACCAGCGGCGCAGCTGGTAGACGGGGCCGTCCTCCTCGCACAGCAGCGGGTTCTCGATCCGGGTCTTGTTCTTCCAGATCGCGATGTCCTGCTCGAAGCCCTTCGCGATGAACGTGCCGAAGTTCTTCGCCATGTCGGTGGCGGCGGTGCCCTGGAACTTGTCGGACTTCTTGACGATGATGCCGTACATCAGCACGAACTTGTCCGGGGTGACCGGGTAGTGGCAGTTCAGCAGGACCGACTCGACGTTGTGGTCCTCGTACTCGTAGACCAGGTCATCGATCATGAACGACGGGCCGAAGTACGACGCCGCCGAGTTGCTGCCCTTCATCCGCGGGGTGCCTGCGGCGTGCGGGCGCTCGTCCTCACGCGCGGTGCCGCGCATGAACTGGCTCGCGACCTGGCCCTCGAAGACGTTCTTGAAGAACGTCGGGAACGAGTAGTGCACGTAGAAGAAGTGCGCCATGTCGACGATGTTGTCGACGATCTCGCGGCAGTTGATGTCGACCTCGGTGGTGAACCAGACCCAGTCCGACCACTCGTCGGACAGCGCGCCCTCGATGCGCGGGATGTACATGTCCTCGTCGGTCGGGGCCTTGCCCTCCGGGTCGTGCCAGACGAAGAGCATCCCGTCCTGGTCGAGGGTGTGCCACGACCGGGTGCGGGCCAGCGGGGGAACGCGGCGGGCGTAGGGGATCGAGGTGCACTTGCCCTTGCCGCCCCAGCGCCAGTCGTGGAACGGGCAGGCCACCGAGTCGCCCTTGATGGTGCCCTGGCTCAGGTCGCCGCCCATGTGCCTGCAGTATGCGTCGAGGATGCTGAGCTTGCCCTCGCTGTCGGCGAAGACGACGAGCTTGGTGCCGAACGCATGGACGCTGTGCGGCTTGCCGTCACGGAAGTCCTCGGCGAGTCCGAGGCAGTGCCAGCCCCGCGCGAACCTCGTAGGTGCGGCGCCCGCTTCGATCACGCGAACTTCGTCGGCAGACTGCGTGCTGGTCACGGTTCATCCTTCCGGTCGAGGTACCGCACGTGGCGGCACGATTCATGACCTCGGACGCTAACGACGCGGGTCACCGGGTTCGCCGAGTATCTCACTGGCCGGGACCTCCCGCAGTGCGCGACCATCGGCGCGCGAACGGCGAGCCGATAACATCGAACGAATGGACAACGAGGTACTCGGTCGGGTGCGGGAGTTGCTCCCCGCCATCGCGGAACGGGCACGCGGAACGGAGGAGTCTCGTCGGGTACCCGACGAGACGATCCGGGCGCTGGTCGACGCCGGGGTGTTCCGGATGCTTCAGCCGACCCGATACGGGGGACTCGAGTCCGATCCGGTGCACTTCTACGAGGCCGTGCGGGCGATCGCGGGGGCGTGCGGATCCACCGGGTGGGTCACCGGCGTCCTCGGGGTGCACCCGTGGCACCTCGCGCTGTTCGACGATGCCGCGCAGTCCGACGTGTGGGGCGCCGACCCCGACGTCCTCATCGCGTCGTCGTACGCCCCGGTCGGCACGATGGTCCGGGTCGACGGCGGCTACGAGATCATGGGCTGCTGGCGGTTCTCGTCCGGCGTCGATCACTGCGGGTGGGCGCTGCTCGGCGGGATGCTCGTCGACGACCGCGGCGACCCGATCGACAACACCACGATGCTGGTTCCGCGATCGGACTATCAGATCCGGGACGTCTGGGAGTCCGTCGGGTTGCGTGGCACCGGAAGCAACGAGATCTTCGTCGAGCGGGCGTTCGTTCCCGATCACCGGGTGATGCGCAACTACGAGTTCTCCCAGCTGCGCGGTCCGGGCCAGAAGGTGAACACCGGGCCGCTGTATCGAATCCCGTTCGCGACGGTGTTCTCGTCGGCGATCGCGGCCCCCGTCCTCGGCGTCGTCGCGGGCTGCTACGAGGAGTTCCTGGCCCGGATGCGGGACCGGGTGCGGCTCAGTCTCGGCGGCGGCCGGTTCGCGGAGGACGTGTTCGCGCAGGTGACCGTCGGGCGGGCGTCGTCGGACATCGACGCGTCGATCCTGCAGATGGACCGCAACGTGCGGGCCCTGATGGAGGTGGCTGCCGCGGGCGACCAGATCCAGATGCAACTGCGGCTGCGGGCCCGGCGCGACCAGGTGCGCGGCACCGAGCGGGCGCTCGCCGCCATCGACAAGCTGTTCAAGATGTCCGGCGGCAACTCGCTCGACACCGGCAACCCGCTCGAACGGGGCTGGCGGGACGCGCACGCGGGCGGGGTGCATGTCGCGAACGACACCGAACGCGCCCTCGCCCTCTACGGGCGCGGCGCGTTCGGGCTGCCGGTCGAGGACAACATGGTCTGACGCCCGGCCTCACCCCGGTCCCGCGCCGTCGGGGTCGGTGCGGAACCGCCGGGCCAGGTTCGGCTCGGTGGACGGCCCCGGCGACCAGGAGGCGATCCACGGCCCGGTGCCCTCACTCTGGTCGAGGACACCCGATTCGAGCCAGGCGTACTCGCCGCCGAGAACGTTCGACGCGATCCGGTGGTCGAGGTCGTCGGTGTTCTCCCACAGTCCGGCGAACAGGCGGTCGATGCGCAGCCTCGCCTGCTGGCAGAACACGTCGGCCAGGTCGGCGGCGCCGGTGCCCGGGTCCCGCGCCCGCTCGGAGTCCGCGCGCACGCACGCCGCGGCCATCGCGAACAGCTCGGCGCCGATGTCGACGATCCGGCCGAGGAACACCTGATGCTTCTCCATGCCCGCCTGCCAGCGGGCCATCCCATAGAACGTTGACCTGGCCAGCTTGCGTGCGTTGCGTTCGACGAACCGCAGGTGCGTCGCCAGGGAATCGAAGTCGCCGTACGACGCGGGGAGCTGCCCCTTGCCGGACACCAGGTGCGGCAACCACTTGGCGTAGAAGCCGCTCGCCCCGAGGGCAGCCTTGGCCTTGTGCTGCAGGTCGGCCCCCGGATCGGCGAGGTCACCCGCCGCGGTCAGGTGCGCGTCGACGGCCTCCCGCGCGATCAGCAGCCGCATGATCTCGCTCGACCCCTCGAAGATCCGGTTGATCCGCAGGTCCCGCAGCAACTGCTCGGCCGGGACCGCCCGTTCACCGCGGGCGGCGAGGGACTCCGCGGTCTCGTAGCCGCGGCCGCCCCGGATCTGGATCAGTTCGTCGGCGATCCGGCACGCCATCTCGCTGGCCCACAGCTTCGCCAGCGCCGCCTCGATCCGAATGTCGTTGCGGCCCTCGTCGGCCATCTGACCCGACAGTTCCAGCGTCGCCTCCAACGCATACGTGGTGGCCGCGATGAACGAGATCTTGCCGGCGACCGCGCCGTGCTCACCGACCGGTCTGCCCCACTGCACCCGCTCCGCGGACCACTCCCGTGCGATCTTGAGCGACCACTTCCCGGCCGCCGTGCACATCGCGGGCAGCGCGAGGCGCCCGGCGTTCAGTGTGGTCAGGGCAATCTTCAGGCCGTCACCCTCGCGGCCGATCAGGTTCTCGGCTGGTACCCGCACCCGGTGCATCCGGGTGACCCCGTTCTCGATGCCGCGCAGCCCCATGAACGCGTTGCGGCGTTCGACGGTGATGCCGGGGGCGTCGGCCTCGACGACGAACGCGCTGATGCCGCCGGGGTGCCGCCCCTCGGTTCGCGGTACCCGCGCCATCACCACCAGCAGTTCGGCGACCACACCGTTCGTAGTCCACAGCTTCACGCCGTCGAGGAGGTAGGCAGTGCCGTCCTCGGTGGGGGTGGCCGTCGACGCCATCCGCGCCGGGTCCGACCCGACATCCGGTTCGGTGAGCAGGAACGCGGAGATCGCGCCTTTCGCGCAGCGCGGCAGGAACTTTCGCTTCTGCTCGTCGGTGCCTGCCAGCTTGAGTGGCTCGGGGACGCCGATCGACTGGTGCGCGGACAGCAGCGCGCCGAGGCTGGGATGCACCGACCCGACGAGCATCAGCACCCGGTTATAGGCGACCTGCGACAGGCCTAGTCCGCCGTACTCCTCCGGGATCTTCAGCCCGAAGCAGCCGAGGTCGGCGAGCCCGCGCACGTACTCGTCGGGGATCGCCGCGTCGCGTTCGATCACGCTGCCGTCCAGCCCGGCACAGTAGTCGCGCAGTGTCCCGAGAAACCGCTCGGTCCGCGCCGCGTCCTCGGGTGTGGGGCGGGGAAACGGGTGCACCAGGTCGAGCCGGAACCGGCCGAGGAACAGTTCCTTCGCGAACGAGGGCTTCTCCCAGCCGCTTTCGCGGGCCTCCTCGGCGACCGCGCGTGCCTGTTCCTCGCTGACCTGGGTCGGTGACACCATGATCCGCCTCCTCGACGAGAGCGATCGGCAACCTACTGGCGAGTATCCGCCTCGATCCGGGTTTTCGGAACCCATGCCGGAACGACGCGGGGGTGTCCGGTCGGCCGCGCCGGGGGCTACAGCTTCGAGTAGTCCGTGCTCAACCACCGCTGCGGACGCATGCGGACCAGGATCGACCGCGGGGTGAGGTTCTGTGCGGCGTACGCGGTGCCCTCCTCCTCGCCGAGATACCGCACCGCGATCGCGGTGGCCTGATCCGCGGTGATCGGCGCAATCGAGGTGATCGGGCCCTCGGCGCTGACGTACTTGTACGGCACCTGCTCGAGCTGCGCGGTGAGGGTGAACCGCCCGGCCGCCCGAAACAGCGGCTCCTTGATCGTGTCGGTCTCGGTCCAAATCAGGACCTCCCCGCCCGGCTCGTACCCGTACCAGACCGGCACGGCCAACGGTGCCCGGTCCGGCCGCTCGACCGCGACCACCCCGACATGAATGTCCGCGAGGAACGCCTCGCGCTCGGCACTGCTCATCGTCGGCATCGATCGATCCTCTCGGGTCGGAACCTCCGGTGTCACCAACAGTAGGGGATCCGGCGGGGGCGGACGGGCTCGACGATCGGGCCGGTGGGCCCGGCGCCGCCGCGCGTGTCGACAAGCGGGTCGGGAGCGGTCACAGTGGAGACCGGGAGCGCGCTACACCGAGGAGGCCGGTCATGGCGTTCTATCGACGGCTCGGCAGCATTCCCCCGAAGCGGCACACCCAGCACCGCGGCGAGGACGGCAGTCTGCGCTTCGAGGAACTGATGGGCGAGGAGGGCTTCGCCTCCGACTCGGCGCTGCTGTATCACCGCGCCGTCCCGTCGGCGATCGTGGACGCGACCGTGTGGGGGCTGCCCGACCAGGCAACGACGCCGAATCATCCGCTCAGGCCGCGCCATCTCAGGCTGCACGAGCTGTTCCCCGAGCGGGGGTGGGCCGAGACCGATCCCGTCACCGGTCGGAGGCTGATCCTCGGCAACGCCGATGTCCGGCTCTCGTACGCCGTCGCGGCGGCCGAATCGCCGCTGTACCGCAACACGATCGGCGACGAGTTGGTGTACGTCGAGGCGGGGGAGGCGCTCGTCGAGACCGCCTTCGGTGCGCTGCCCGCACGCCAGGGCGACTACGTGCTGCTGCCGATGTCGACCACCCACCGCTGGAGGCCGGTGGGAGCGGAACCGTTGCGGGTGTACGCGATCGAGGCGAACGGCCACATTGCGCCGCCGAAGCGGTACCTGTCGCGATTCGGGCAGTTCCTGGAGACCGCCCCCTACTGCGAACGCGACCTGCACGGTCCCAGCGCGCCGCTGCTCGTCGAGGGCACCGACGTCGAGGTCCTCGTCAAGCACCGGACCTCCCGCGGCATTGTCGGCACCCGGATGGTGCACGCGACGCACCCGTTCGATGTCGTCGGCTGGGACGGCTGCCTCTACCCGTACACCTTCAACATCGCCGACCACGAACCCGTCACCGGTCGCGTGCACCAGCCGCCGCCCGCGCATCAGGCGTTCGAGGGTGCCGGCTTCGTGATCTGCAACTTTGTTCCCCGCAAGGTCGACTACCACCCGCTGTCGATCCCGGTGCCGTACTACCACTCGAACGTGGACTCCGACGAGGTCCTGTTCTACTGCGGTGGCGACTACGAGGCGAGGAAGGGCTCCGGCATCGGGCCGGGCTCGGTCTCCGTGCACCCCGGCGGGCACACCCACGGACCCCAGCCGGGCGCGTACGAACGCAGCATCGGCGTCGACTTCTTCGACGAGCTCGCCGTCATGGTCGACACCTTCCGGCCACTCGAACTCGGTGCGGGGGCGCTGGCCTGCGAGGACCCGGGGTACGCCTGGTCCTGGGCCGGACGGGGTCCGGCGTCGCCGCCGTCGTCGGGCAGGGGGCAGGCGCGATGAGGATGATCCCGCCGCTGCTGGCCGGGCTGTGCGACGACGCCGCGCTGTTTCCGCCCGGCGCCGTGCCCCTCGCCGTTGCGGTGCCCGCCCACTTCGCCCACACCGACAGCGCGTACGCGGATCTGGTGGGGCCGCTTGTCCTTCCCGCGACCAGGCTCGCCGAACTGGCCGCCGTGCTCGGCGGCCGGGTCCTGCCGGTGAGCCTGACCGTCCCCGGTGGCACCGACGCCGCCGCGGCGGCACTGGGTCGGCTGCGGACGATCGACGCCGTGCACCTGGTTGGCCTCGAGATCGCCGTGCCGGACGGGCAGCCCGTCCCCGCACTTCTCCGTGCGGTGAGCAAAATCTGCGGTGCCGCACCGGGAGTGGCGGTCCATGTTGAGGTGCCCCGGGACCGGCGCCGCGACGAGGTGCTCACCGGTCTCGCCGACCTCGGGGCCCGCGCGAAGATCCGCACCGGAGGTGTCGTGGCCGACGCGTACCCGGACGAGGCCGAGCTCGCGGCGGTGATCGCGGCCGCCGGGTCCCTCGGGGTGCCGTTCAAGGCGACCGCGGGTCTGCATCGCGCGGTCCGGAACACCGACGCCGACACCGGATTCGAGCAGCACGGGTTCCTGAACCTGATGCTCGCCACCCGCCTCGCCGCGGACGGTGCGGACCCGGACACCGTCGCCGCGGCGCTCGCGGACCGCGACGGACCCGGCATGGCGGACACCCTCGCCGGGTTGACGGAGGCGGAGTCCGCCGCGGTGCGCCGCCGATTCGTCTCGTTCGGCACCTGCAGCATCGCCGCCCCGCTCGCCGACCTCACCGCACTCGGCCTGGTGCATCCCCCCGGCATCCCGGCCGCCGACGAACGAGCCCCGGCATGACCGTCATCCCGATCCCCGACCGCTCCCCGTTCGGCGTCGACAACCTGCCCTACGGAGTCTTCTCGACCGCGGGGACGCAGCCGCGGGTCGGCGTGCGGGTGGGTGACCACGTCGTCGACCTGGCGGCGGTGCTCGGCGACGCGGTGTTCGCCAACCCGACGCTCAACCCGTTCATGGCCCAGGGGAGTGCCCGGTGGGCCGAGGTCCGGGACACGATTGCCGTCCTGGTTCGCGGTGAGGTCGCGGACAATGCGGTGCTGCCCGTCGGCGACGTGACGATGCACCTGCCGATCGCGGTCGCCGACTACGTCGACTTCTACGCATCCGAACAGCACGCGACCAACCTCGGGCGACTGTTCCGCCCGGACAGCCCCGACCCGCTGATGCCGAACTGGAAGCACCTCCCGGTCGGCTATCACGGCCGGGCGTCGACCGTCGTGGTGTCGGGTACCGATATCGTCCGGCCGCGCGGCCAGCGCAAGGCGCCAGCCGATAACGCGCCGACGTTCGGCCCCTCGCTGAGCCTCGACATCGAGGCCGAGGTGGGGTTCCTGGTCGGGGTCGGCTCCCCGATGGGGGCCTCGATCACGCCGGATCGGTTCGCCGAACACTGCTTCGGCGTGGTGATCCTCGACGACTGGTCGGCCCGCGACATCCAGGCGTGGGAGTACGTGCCGCTCGGCCCGAATCTGGGCAAGAGCTTCGCCACCTCGATCTCCGCGTGGGTGGTTCCGTTGGCGGCCCTCGAGGCCGCCAGGGTCGCCACCCCGGTGCAGGATCCGGTGCCGCTCCCGTACCTGCGGGGCGGCGAGATGTGGGGACTGGACATCGATCTGGTGGTCGAGTGGAACGGTGACGTGGTCAGCCGCCCGCCGTACGCGCAGATGTATTGGTCGCCTGCGCAGATGCTGGCGCACCTCACGGCGAACGGTGCTGCCGCCAGCACCGGCGACCTGGTCGGCTCCGGCACCGTTTCCGGCGCGGAGCGGAACCAGTGCGGTTCCTTCATCGAATTGACCTGGGGCGGAACAGAACCCGTGACGGTGTCCGGCGAGAAGCGCACCTACCTACTGGATGGCGACGAGGTGACGATCACCGCGACCGCGCCGGGCGCGAGCGGCGGACGCATCGGCTTCGGTGAGGTGCGCGGCCGGATCCTGCCCGCACGCCGATCCACCCCACCCCCGCCACTCGATCCGCTCTGATTCGATCGAATGATCCGTTCGCTCGGGCCGGCCGGCGACGGGGGAGGGGCTCGACGAGCGCGGCGTCCTACGCCATGTGATTGGCGGCGCGGTAGCCGAACACCATTGCGGTGCCGAGCGGAACGCCCGGGCCCGGGTACACCTTGCCCGCGACCGAGGCGGCGGTGTTGCCCGCCGCGTACAGACCGGCGACGGCGGTGCCATCGGCGCGCAGCACGCGACCGTCGACGTCGGTGACCAGGCCGCCCTTGCAGCCGAGGTCGGACAACACGATCCGGGCCGCGTAGAACGGGCCGGTCTCGACCGCGGTCAGCGCCCGGTTCGGGTTGCCGTTCGGGCCGCAGAAGAACAGGTCGTAGGGGTCCTCGCCGCGGTGGAACGACTCGTCGACGCCGCGCTTGGCGTACTCGTTGAACTCCTCTACGCTCGCGCGCACGGCGTCCGCGGGCAGCCCGGCCTTGGCGGCGAGCTCCTCCAGGGTGTCCGCCTGCACCCAGGTGCCCGCCTCGAGGTGCTGTGCCGGCGGGGTGTTCGGGATGGAGATGCCGGGCAGTCCGCCGCCCTCCCTCGAGTCGAAGATCATCCACGACGGGATGGCGTGACCGGCGTCGTTGTGGGCGAGCATGGCCCGGCCGAACCGGTCGTAGGGCAGCGACTCGTTCAGGTACCGGTTGCCGTTCGCGTCGACGACGATGCCGCCGCGGATGCCGACCAGGAAGGCTGCGGTGCCGTCCGGCTGTTCGACACCCGGGCAGAACCAGGCCTGATCCATCAGCGAGGTCGCGCCGCCCGCGGCAGCCCCGGCGGCGATCGCGTCACCGGTGTTCGCCCCGATCGGGCCCATCGACCATTCCGCCTTGCCGGGGGTGCCGTGTTCGGCGCGGGCCTGCGCGTTGCCCTCGATGCCGCCGGCGGCCATCAGCACACCGCGGGTGGCCTTGATGCGGACCTCCGCGTCGCCGGACCGGGCGACGACGCCGACGACGCGGCCGTCCTCGACGACCAGCTCGGTCAGCGCGGTGCCGGTGCGCAGGTCCGCGTTGCCGGTGCCGTCGATCGCGGCGAGCAGGCGCCCGATCAGGGCGCGGCCACCGATCATCTTGCCGGGGGCGTGGCCCTTGCCCGCCCGGTCCGGGTTCAGCTCGGGGCGCACCTTGGCGGCCAGTTCGCCGATGTCCGCCGGGTCGAGGTCGAGCGGGTTGATCGAGCGGCCGGTGTCGAGGCGGCCCTCGGCCCGGTAGTAGTCCGGGAACGCGCGGAACTCGAACTCGATGTTGGGGTCGCGTTCGAGCAGCTCGACGACGGCGGGCGCGGTGTCGACGTACGCGTCCTGCCGCTCGGCCTCGGCGACGCCGAGCAGGGTGCGCAGGAAGGTCCGGGCGTTCTCGGTGGAGTCCTCGAGCCCCGCGCGCTCCTGAACCTGGGTGCCGGGCAGCCAGATGGCCGCGCCGGAGTAGGAGGAGGTGCCACCGAACAGGTCGGTCTTCTCCAGCACCACGGTGCGCAGGCCACGCGCGGCCGCGGTGTATGCCCCGGTCAGGGCGCCGCCACCGGACCCGACCACCACCACGTCGTATTCGTCCGTCCAGTCCTGCATGTCTCCTGCTTCCTCCATCGCATCGGGTGTGGTCACAGGCAATCGCAGCGGGCCGAGCGGGGGTGCGGCGGCTCCCACTGAGCGGAACGGGAGTCCGGCAACCCGCGACAGCTGCCAGGATCTACGCTCAGATCGTCGGAAGTGGAAGAAGTGGGGGACGAGGATGCCGAGGCTTGCGGAGGCACGCGACGCGGCTGAGCCGAGCTCGGTGGAGCAGCGGGCGCGACACGGCCGGATCCTGAAGGTCGCCGCCCAGCTGGGTGCCGAGAAGGACCTCGAGCGGGTGCAGATGCAGGAGGTCGCGAAGCTCGCAGGCGTCGCGATCGGCACGCTGTACCGCTACTTCCCCTCGAAGACGCACCTGTTCGTCGCGGTGATGGTCGACCAGATCCAGCGGATGGGTGATCAGCTGTCCCGGCGGTCGCGCGCCCACCTGGCGGCGCCCGACGCCGTCTACGACGCGCTGCTGCACGCGACGCGGGCGCTGCTGCGCACCCCGCTGCTCGCGACCGCGATGATCCAGTCCGCCGCGACCTCGAACGCCGCGACCATTCCCGACGTCGCGAAGATCGACCAGCACTTCGACCGGCTGCTGCTCGACGCCGCCGGGATCGAGGAGCAGACCATCCGGGACGCGACCGTGCTGCGGCTGGTGGTCGCGTTGTGGTTCGGGCTGATTCAGGCCGCGCTCAACAGCCGCACCTCGATCCCCGAGATCGAATCGGACCTGCGGACCGCGTGTGACCTGCTGCTCGCGGACCTGTCCGGTCGGATGGTCTGAGCCCGATCCCGTTCGGTGGGACTCTCACCGCCCCGCCCCCGGCCGAGAAATAGAATACGTTTCAGAAATCGTATTCGTCAGGGAGCACACATGAGCAACGTCGTCATCGTCGAGGCCGCGCGGACGCCGATCGGCCGGCGTCGCGGGCAGCTGGCCGGGGTGCACCCCACGGTTCTGCTCGGGGCAGCACAGAAGGCGGTCCTCGACCGCGCCGGACTGCCCGCCGAGCAGGTCGGCCAGGTCGTCGGTGGCCTCGTCACGCAGGTCGGTGAGCAGTCCAACAACGTCACCCGCAACGCCTGGCTGCACGCGGGACTGCCCTATGCCACGGCTGCGACCACCATCGACTGCGCCTGCGGGTCCTCCCAGCAGGCCGTGCACATCATCGCCGGCCTGATCGCGTCCGGTCAGATCGATGCCGGCATCGGGTGCGGCGTCGAGGTGATGAGCCGGGTGTTCCTGGGGCAGGCGCTCGCCCCCGGCACCGGGATGCCCTACCCGGACGACTGGTCCCTCGACCTGCCCGACCAGTTCGTCGCGGCCGAGCGGATCGCCGACAAGCGGGGCATCACGCGCGGCGACGTCGACGCGCTCGGTCTGCGTTCGCAGCAGCGCGCCGCGCAGGCGTGGGCGGAGGGCCGCTTCGACCGCGAGATCGTGCCCGTCGAGGCGCCGCAGGTGACCAAGGAGGGCGAGCCGACCGGCGAGACCCTCACCGTCACCCGCGACGGCGGGCTGCGGGAGACCACCGCCGAGGCCCTCGCCGGCCTCAAGCCCGTCTTCGACGGCGGCATCCACACCGCGGGCAACTCGTCGCAGATCAGTGACGGTGCCGCGGCGGTGCTGCTGATGAGCGAGGAGAAGGCGTCCGCGCTCGGCCTGCGTCCGCGCGCCCGCATCGTGTCCTCGGGCATGGTCGGCTCCGATCCGTACTACCACCTCGACGGCCCCATCGACTCCACCCGCCACGTGCTCGCCAAGTCCGGGATGTCGCTCGCCGACATCGACCTGGTCGAGATCAACGAGGCGTTCGCGTCGGTCGTGCTGTCCTGGGCGCAGACCCTCGACGCCGACATGGACAAGGTCAACGTCAACGGCGGCGCCATCGCCCTCGGACACCCGGTCGGCTCCACCGGCGCCCGGCTGATCACCACCGCGCTGCACGAGCTGGAGCGGTCCGACAAGTCCACCGCGCTGGTCACCATGTGCGCCGGCGGCGCGCTCTCCACCGCCACCATCATCGAGCGCATCTAGGCGCCTCCGGCGCCCGTGAGTCCTTTTGGCCCTCATCCGGGCCAAAAGGACTCACGGGCGCGAAGCGCCACTCCTAACTTCTGAAACCCGAGGACGACTTTCATGACCATTGGACTGAGTGACGAGGACCGCGAGCTCCGCGACTCCGTGCGCGGCTGGGCCGCCCGATACGCCACCCCGGCCGTGATCCGCGAGGCCGATGAGGCGAAGGCGGAGGCCCGTCCGGAGTACTGGGCCTCGCTCGCCGAGCTCGGCATGCTGGGCCTGCACCTGCCGGAGGAGGTTGGCGGCGCCGGGTTCACCCTGCTCGAAACCGCAATCGTCGCTGAGGAACTCGGCCGCGCGATGGTGCCCGGCCCGTTCCTGCCGACCGTCGTCGTCTCCGCGGTCCTGAACGCGGCAGGTCACACCGCCGAACTCGAGGGTCTGGTCGACGGCTCCACGTTCGGTGCCGTCGCGCTCCAGCCCGGAACCCTCGCGCTGGCCCAGGCGGAGGGCGCGACCACCCTGTCGGGCACGTCGAGCCTGGTTCTCGGCGGTCAGGTTGGCGACCTGTTCCTGCTCGCCGCGACCGACGCCGCCGGTGACCGCGTGTTCGTCGTCGTCCCGCGAGACCGGCTCACCGTCACCGACCTGCCCAGCCACGACGTGATCCGCCGCAACGCCGAGGTCACGGTCGACGGCCTTGCGCTGGCCGACGGCGAGGTGCTGGCGCTCGATGCGCAGCGCGTCCTGGACATCGCGGCGACCCTGTTCGCGGCCGAGGCATCCGGGCTTGCCGACTGGGCCACCACCACCGCGGCCGACTACGCCCGCGTGCGTAAGCAGTTCGGTCGGGTCATCGGCCAGTTCCAGGGCGTCAAGCACAAGGTCGCGCGGATGTTCGGTCGAACCGAGCAGGCCCGTGTCACCGCGTGGGACGCCGCCCGAGCGCTCGGCGAGGAGGTTCCCGCCGAGGAGGCGTCGCTCGCGGCGGCGGTCACCGCATCGGTCGCCCTCGACGCCGCCTTCCAGGTGTCGAAGGACTGCATCCAGGTACTCGGCGGCATCGGCTACACCTGGGAGCACGACGCGCACCTGTACCTGCGCCGCGCCCAGTCCCTGCGAATCCTGCTCGGCTCCACCGGATCCTGGCAGCAGCGGGTCGCGGAGCTGACCCTTGCCGGGGCGCGCCGGGTGCTCACCGTCGAGCTGCCCGCCGAGGCCGAGCGGATCCGCGCCGACGTCCGGGCCGAGCTCGAGCCCGCGAAGGCCAAGACCGGCGCCGACCGCACCACCTACCTGGCCGAGAAGGGCTACACGTCCCCGCACCTGCCCGCACCGTGGGGCAAGAGCGCGGATGCCGTCGCCCAACTCGTGATCGCCGAGGAGCTGGCGGCGGCCGACGTGAAGCCGCACGACATGATCATCGGCAACTGGGTGATCCCGACGCTGATCGCGCACGGCAACGCCGAGCAGCTCGACCGGTTTGTGCCGGGATCGCTGCGCGGCGACATCGTCTGGTGCCAGCTGTTCTCCGAGCCCGGCGCAGGCTCCGACCTGGCCAGCCTGTCCACCAAGGCCACCAAGGTCGAGGGCGGCTGGAAGCTCAACGGCCAGAAGGTGTGGACGTCGATGGCACGCGACGCGCACTGGGGCATCTGCCTGGCCCGCACCGACGCCGACGTCCCCAAGCACAAGGGCCTGTCGTACTTCCTGGTCGACATCCGGAACTCGGAAGGCCTCGACATCCGCCCGCTGCGGGAGATCACCGGCGAGGCGCTGTTCAACGAGGTGTTCATCGACGACCTGTTCGTCCCCGACGACTGCCTGGTCGGTGAGCCCGGTGACGGCTGGAAGCTGGCTCGTACCACCCTCGCCAACGAGCGGGTGTCGATGACCGGTGGGTCCTCGCTCGGCGACGGCGGCGAGGCGCTCGTCGCGCTGGCCGACACCCTGCCCGGAGGCATCGACGCCCATCAGCTCACCGTGCTCGGTCAGATCCTCTGCGACGCGCAGTCCGGTGGGATCATGGGTCTGCGGACGACGCTCCGGTCGCTGGCGGGATCGCAGCCCGGCGCCGAGTCGTCCGTCGCGAAGCTCCTCGGCGTCGAGCACATCCAGCAGACGTGGGAGGTCGCGATGGAGTGGGCGGGGCCGTCGTCCCTGCTCGGTGATCAGGAACGCACCTCGGCCACGCAGATGTTCCTCAATTCCCAGTGCATGTCCATCGCCGGTGGTACGACGAATGTTCAGTTGAACATCATCGGCGAGCGGATCCTCGGACTGCCTCGCGATCCCGAACCAGGAAAGTAGGCACTGCAGCCCCATGAACCGCACCTTCGTCGTCGGCGTCGGCATGACCAAGTTCGAGAAGATCGAGTCCCGTGACTGGGAGTACCCGGACATGGTCACCGAGGCCGTGAGCAAGGCGCTCACGGACGCGGGCATCGACTACTCGCAGGTCCAGCGCGCCGCGGCGGGGTACGTGTTCGGCCCGTCGGCGGCGGGGCAGCGGGCGCTGTACGAGACGGGGCTGACCGGTATCCCGGTCGTCAACGTCAACAACAACTGCGCGACGGGGTCGACGGCCCTGCTGATGGCCCGCGAGTGGGTCCAGGCGGGGTTCGTCGACTGCGCGCTGGCCGTCGGCTTCGAGAAGATGACGAAGTCGTCGATGGCGGGCACCGGCGAGCTGCCGAAGGTCACCACCCTCGATGACCATCTGAGGGTGATGACCACTAAGCACGGCTGGGGCAAGGGCCCGATGACCGCGCAGCTGTTCGGCAACGCCGCACTCGAGCATATGGAGCGCTACGGCACCACCGCCGAGCAGATCGCGGCCGTCGCGGTCAAGAACCACAAGCACTCGGTGAACAACCCGTACGCGCAGTTCCAGGACGAGTACACCCTTGAGCAGGTGCTGGGCGACAAGATGATTCACGCCCCGCTGACCCGGTCGCAGTGCTCGCCCACCTCCGACGGGGCCGGTGCCGCGATCGTCGTCAGCGAGAAGTTCGTCCGCGAACACGGCCTCGAGGGCCAGGCAGTGGAGATCGTCGCGCAGGCGCTCACCACGGATACCGCCGAGGCGTTCGCGGACCAGTCGATGATCGACGTCGTCGGCGCGCCGATGACCCGGGCCGCGGCCGAGCAGGTGTTCGCCGAGTCCGGGCTGAGCATCGACGACGTCGACGTCATCGAACTGCACGACTGCTTCGCGATCAACGAGATCATCACCTACGAGGGCCTCGGCCTGTGCGCACCCGGTGAGGGCGGCAAGCTCGTCGAGTCCGGCGCCACCACCTACGGCGGCCGCTGGGTCGTCAACCCGTCCGGTGGGCTGATCTCCAAGGGTCACCCGCTCGGCGCCACCGGTCTCGCACAGTGCGCGGAACTGAACTGGCAGCTGCGCGGGCAGGCCGATGCACGTCAGGTGGACGGTGCTTCCGTTGCCCTGCAACACAATCTGGGTCTCGGTGGCGCGTGCGTCGTCACGCTCTACCGGTCCGGAACCATTTCCAAGGAGTCATAGACACATGCCGATCGACGTGAGCGCCGCCCTGGCGGCCGCCCCCACCGTCCGCGAGGCCAGCTGGACCGAGCGCGACGTGATCCTGTACCACCTGGGTCTCGGGGCGGGCGTCAACTCGCTGGACCCGGCCGAACTGGGTTGGGTGTACGAGAAGGGTCTGAAGGTGCTGCCGACCTTCGCGATGGTCGCCGGGCAGGGCGTCTCGGCGGGCACCCTGAAGCCGGCCGGGATGAACCTGCCCGGCATCGACATCGACCTGCGCAAAATCCTGCATGCGGGGCAGGCGCTCACGTTGCACGCCCCGATTCCGACGTCGGGGACCGCGACCATCTCGTCGCGTGTTGCCGACGTCTGGGACAAGGGCAAGGCCGCCGTCATCGTGCTCGAGCAGGCGGCCGCCGACTCGGACGGAAACCCGTTGTGGACCACCGCGATGCAGATCTGGGCCCGTGGTGAGGGTGGCTTCGGCGGCGAGGCCGGACCCGAGCTGGCCGCGGGCGTGCCGGAGCGGGCTGCGGACACGGTGCTGGTCTCGCCGACGAGCACCGCGCAGGCGCTGGTGTACCGGCTCAGCGGAGACCTGAACCCGCTGCACGCGGACCCCGAGTTCGCGAAGATGGCCGGATTCGATCAGCCGATTCTGCACGGCCTCGCGTCGTACGGTGTCGTGTGCAAGGCCGTCGTCGACGGTGTCCTCGACGGGGATCCGGCACGGGTGCAGTCGTTCTCGGTGCGGTTCGCCGGATCCCTGTACCCGGGGGAGACCATCGAAACCGCCGTCTGGCGGGACGGTGACACCCTCACCCTGCAGGCCACCTGCCCCGAACGGGACGGGCAGCCGGTGCTCACCCACGCCACGATGGAGGTTCGCTCGTGATGGAATCCGGGGACCACCCCACCGCTGCGACCCATCCGCACCGGACGGTGCTGACGTCGGCGCCGCAGGACGCGCCGGTGGACCGCGCGACCGCCGCGGCCCGCCGCGTCATCGACGCGATGATCCGCACGGACCGCGGCAACGCGAACCTGGACCGGGTCGCGGAGGAACTGAACAGCATCGCCGACCATCTCGAGGAGCACGCCCCCGAGGTCGCCGACCGGATGGTCGACATGTGGAGCGGTGAGGGCGTCACCCGCCACGACCCGATCACCGGTCCGGAGAACGCAATTGCGCCGCCACTGGTGATCGAGGGACTCGAGGACGGGTCGGTGCAGGGCGTCGTGACGCTGACCCTGCCCTACCAGGGGCCTCCCGGATGCGTGCACGGCGGCGTCTCCGCGATGCTCCTCGACCACGTCCTCGGCGTCGCGAACGCGTGGGGCGGCACGGCGGGGATGACCGCGCAGCTGAACACGCGGTACCACAAGCCGACACCCCTGTTCGAGCCGCTGACCATCACCGGCAAGCAGATCTCGATGGAGGGACGCAAGATTCGTACCATCGGTGACATCAAGAACGCGGCCGGAGAGGTCTGCGTCTCCGTCGACGCACTGTTCATCCACGCGGGCGTCCCGCGCCCGCGGTAGCGGGTTCACGTATTCACGGGGTGAGGGGAACCTTCGGCCGGTCCAACCTGAATCCACCGGTGCGGCTCACGGGTCGGTGCGGGGTTGCGATTGTCGACCGTCACCGCACTGCGGGCACACCTCATCGACTGGCGTGATC
>NZ_JBHXNU010000020.1:6821-41091 GCF_042719255.1 Rhodococcus sp. NPDC058532 | reverse complement strand
CACGTTCCCACCCGATATCGCCCCGGAGACTCGGGACCTCATCGACCGGATCGCCGGGTCGGAACTCACGCACTAACGAAATGAGCCAACTCAGGAGCGATGCTGCTGAGTGAGTGCCGACACGACTCCTACAGTGCCCTCACGACCCAGTTGCAGCCCTGCAGGTCAGGAAATGAATCTCGTCCCCGCGTCGCATTGTGGCGCGGGGACGTGCAGAATCGTTCTGCCGGTTCAAGCGAAAGTATCGAGATCGAGGACGATTTCGACACCTTCCTTTTCAATGACGATCTTCGCGTGTTCGGCACCGGTCGCGGCGAGGTATTGCCGGAGCGTTGACAGCAGGAGATCGTCGCGGCGCTCGATTCGAGACACGGTTCCTTGATCAGTGTCGAGCAATGCGGCGACTTGTTGCTGCGTCAGGTTGCCGGCCTTACGGATGTCGGCGAGTCCTTCGGCGTGGACTCGTTTGAGGTCCTGGGCTTCCGAGATTGGCGCGTCGACGTTCACACACTCAGTATGTATTTGAAACCATATGGTGTCAACGCCATGTTGGCGGTAGGGTTGCCGGGTGACTTCGCCGACGCCACCCACCGCCCTGGTCAGCTGGGCTCACAAGAACACCGACTGGGACCCGGAGCAGGAGCAGTCGTGGGAGAACGCGGTCAGGTCCCTTGTGGAGTGTCTGCGTGCGAAGGGTGTTGATGCACACATCGACCTCTACTACCAGAACGACAGTTCGATCGACTGGACTCGTTGGGGTCAGAAGATGGTCCGCGACAGCGACTTCGTAATTGTCGCGGTCAGCACGGCGTGGAGACAGCGCTGGGAGGGAACGAACGAACCCATCGTCGGTGCCGGCGCGGTCGTGGAGGCGGACACCCTCAAGGGACGGTTCAACAAGAACCAGCACGAGTTTCAGCAGAAGACGCTGATCGTGATGCTTCCGGGCGTGTCCGACGGAGATCTACCCGCGGACCTGTACCGGCTCAACCGGTTTTACGTCAAAGAGTTCACCGACACCGACGACGGCATCCAACGTCTCCTTCGTATGCTGCACGAGCGTCCCTTGCACATCCTTCCAGAGTTGGGCCTGCGGCCGGACCTGCCACCGGAACCATCAGCGCTGTCGCCGAAACTCATCCCGGCAGAGTCGAGCAGTCGGCAGTCGCCGGCGCGTGACCGAGCGACCGGCGGTAGTGGAGGCCCGCAGCCATCGGGGAGCACCGCGACACGAGACATCAGCGTCGTCGGAAGCGGCAACACGGTCACCGTCGGCGGACACCACGTGCACAACACCCACGTCACCATGGCCGCTACAACGCCCTACGAGAGCGCTGACCGCGATGAGTACCTTGACCGCCTGAACGCGGTGTCTCGCTCTAGGCTCGAACATCGGCGACTCGGTGCCGGACTCTCGCCGGAACAGGTCTCTCGGACCCTCACTGAACGGGTTTCCGTGCCTCGGCAGCTCGATGAGCTCGTCGCCGGTGACTACCTGTTGCTCATCGGTGCGCTGGGGTCGGGGAAGTCCGACATCGCCGAAGAGTGGTTGCGCTGCCGCATCGAGGACGCCAAGAAGACTCTGACAGCACCAGTGCCGGTATGGGTGCCCGTCCGGGACCTTGACGGGCAGATCAGTGAATACGTCGTCAATGAAGTCGGCCTCGACGCTCTGGCGGATCTCGGCGCCGACGTGGTGATCGACGGCCTTGACGAGCGGACCGACGAGGCAGCCGCCATCCTCCGTCAAGCCTCCGAGTTCGTCGCCAAATGGCCGAAGTCGAGAATCATTCTGACATCGAGAACGCAGGAGAAGGTCACCGAGCGCGTCGTTCCAGTTCCGCCGTTGAGCAGATCGAGCGCCGAACGGCTGATGAGACTGGTCGCAGGGCGCCCGATTGGCGGCCTGGGACGGCACCTCGACCAGGCCGTTGAACGCCCCTTCTTCGCCCTTCTGGTGGCCTTGCACGCCAGCGCTGTGGAAGGCGCGACCGGGGTTCCCGAACTGATCGACCTCGTCGTCGAGGACGTCGTTGCCGCTGAAGGGCACAATCTGTACACCGGGCTGCGGCGCCTCGCTGTCGAGACGATCCGCAGCGGCAAGGCTGTTGATCCCGCCCGATTCACCACAACCGATTTGGCCGTGCAGATCAGGAAATCGTCTCTGGTGACGACTACGGGGCGGAAATGCGCCTTCTCCCTTGCAATCTACGAGCAGTGGTTCGCGGCGAAAGCTCTCCTGGAAGGGGAGGCATCTGTCGACGAGCTGCTGACATCGCTGCGGGCTTTCGACCGCTGGAAGTATGTGCTTGCGATGGTCCTCGCCGCGGGGGAGCCCACCCGAGTTGACCCGGTGATGGCGGCGGTCGCGCGATGGAACCCCGGTGCCGCATCGTGGGTGATCAACGAAACCCACAGCGGCGGGCTCTCACACACCGCTCCGGACTTCGAGCCCGACGACTGGGAAGAGGTGGGCCACAGGCTCCGTACTGCCACCGCGGCGTGGCTCGACGGACTCGGTCCCCTCGCCGAGGCATTTTTCCTCTTCTCGGCCGCCGAAGCCCAGGACCTCGACGAGGTCACCGTGGCGGTCAATATCGACTACTCCAAGGTCGCCGTCAGCTGGATGGTCTCCGATGCTGGGACGAACGACGTTCTTCCTTCGGTGATTTCAGGAGACCTGCCGATGAACCGCTCGCGCGTCTCGCGCAGCCACGCGATCCCTACCGGGCTGAACTGGGTATGGGAAATCTCGCGCGACCACCTCGCTCACGACGTGGCGAAGCGATTCCTCGGGATTGCTCTACGAATCGGTCAGCAGCAACCCGGCGTTGTCCAGCGCGAGGTGCACGACGGGGTCAGAATCAGAAGTGCACAGTTCGCATTGCCCGGACAACTCGAAGCCGATCCCGAGGCAATTGCGCCCCTGTACCCGGAGGGCGACATCGCACCGAAGTACGCGACGCCGTGGTGGTCCTTCACACCTGAGCGGATGCTCGACCGTGTGCAGCAGGTCATCACCGCGGCGATGGCCTGCTATCTCGAGCTCGCCGAGATCGTGACGCCCCGATTCGGAGACACCCTCGGACACCGCGGTCTCATGCCAGCGGAGTTTTACGGAAACGTCTACCACGACCCGACCCGCGAACGCAGCCCGTTCGAGTATCCCGGACCGAGCGAGCCCGGGATCCGGTGGTTACTCAAACCGACTGGCACCCCGAGCCCGGACGGACGTCGCCCCGGGGTCAACACAGTGTCGCTGACATTGAACGACGAAGCACGGATCAAAGAGATCGACGATGACCGCGACACGCTCTACAGCTCATTCAGAGCCTACGTCGAGGCATACCCTCCGTACGAAGCCTTCGCGCCCAATTTCTCCACTCACTCTGGCCGCTTCGACATGCACAGCGCCACGCCAGCGACCAGGCTCGCATTGTCGTGGCTGTGGGAGGACCTCACAGATCTTGGCTGGGTCGACGGACACTTTCCCACGAGTTGGTAGCCGGCGGAACATCCGAAAGCCTCATGTCGCCGCCGACGCGCTAGCTGGCCCAGAGCGTTCGTAAGGCGATGAGCCTTCCGAGGCTGGCTACCGGGACGAAGTCTCGGTAGCCAGTGCTATGGCAAGGGTCTTTGCAGTCGCATCACTCGTCAAGTTTGGGTTCGTCACCTTCCGCATCCTTCTGCTGCGGCCCGTCGGCGAACTTGATGCGATCGGGCGGAGTGAACTTGAGGTTCTCGAGCGCCACCCGGAAGTCAGGCGACGGAGTGAACTTGAGGTTCTCGAGCGCCACCCGGAAGTCAGGCGACGGAGTGAACTTGAGGTTCTCGAGCGCCACCTGGAAGTCTGGATTGATCTTCATTCCGTCGATTATCGAACGGTAGATAGCCGGACTCAGTCCAGCATTTGCGGCAGCATCTGCTCTCACCCACGCTCGCCGCTGTGGATCGTCAGCGGCAGCCTCGATGGCCTCGATCGTCAGCTCCGCCACCTGGTTGTCAGCGTTGACATAGATGCGACCAGACACCACGAGCGGCTTCGACTCCTCCGCGACATCCCCAGCCATACTTGTGATCTCAACGGTGGCATCGATTTCGCAGTTGAACCGCGCAGTCCATGCGCCGGCTGCTCGACGCGCAGCCTCACTGAAACGAATGGCATTAGCCGCTCGAACACAGCCAATCACCGTAGCGGACACCGTGTCCAACGGAAGAGCCGCCGAGCGCGGGTCGACTGACGCCTCGAATAGAGCGAGCATCAGGCGCCGATCCAGTTCACTCCGCTCGACGGCTGCCCACAGCTCATCACGTTCCGCATCCGAAAGCGGCGCAAACTTCGAAAGGAGATGCTGCTCCAGTCGGCTCAGACCACGCGCGTAGAACACACGATCCCTCAAACCGCTCCGGTCAAGCTCTTCCGCCAACTCCGAATGCCAAGCGAGCGGGTAGTCCAGCGTGTCCCGTTGATCCTTCGTCTCGTTCTTAGCCCCGAAATCCGAGTAGTTGTCGCTAACAAACCAGACATCGCACTCCGGATGCCTGCCAGCCACGGCGAGCACGGTTAGCCATATCAGAGTGTCACGATACCCATCCTTCGTTCTGCCCTCATCTGCTTTCCCGATGCGGGCGTATGGCGCCCGACCCATGGATGCCCTGCGTGCGATGTCCATATGGTCGATGGTGGCTGGCAGAGGTGCAATCTCTATCCCTAGCTCTGCAAGCCGACTTCCGAGTACCGCTTCGTATCCTTCGTGGCGAGCGTCATCTGCGGCAAGTAGCGACTCGAACTCCTTGTGCTTGTCGAGTTCGATGAACCAGTCCTTTAGGTTGGCTAGCCGATTTCTATCAGGCCGCCAAAGTCTGCGGACAACATTCACTGTTTCCATGACCACAACCTCGGGCACGACAAAGTGGAGCTTCCACTCGCCGACATGTGCGTAAAGGCCGGTCCACTCGTCGGTATTCAGGTATGGGATGCGGGCCAGGATGTTGGTGTCGAGGACGACGATCGACTTACTCACCCGGACAGTTTGCCTGTTGCCAACGAGCTGACCTGACCGGGTCCGAAATAGGGCCCTTGTTGGCGTGATCCTGATCGCCGACACCCTGAACGGGTGCTTGACGGCCACGACGACCTTCGGCATATCGAACGGTGATCGAGGATGAGCCCGTCAGACTCTCCATCACCCTCCCTCCCACCGCCCAATCGCTCCCTCATTGGTCGCGACCTCCGCCGCTTCTCCTCTGCGCCGTCCGTCCAGCAGCGGCCGAGCAAGCCAAGCCACAGCCAGCTCTCCCCTCCCCCACAGGGGCGGCTCTCCGATCTCGGCCTGCCGTAGTCAGTTCGGGACATCGAACCCCTACAGTGAGGAAGCTCGATTGAGGCCCATCTTGGAACGGGGGGTGTCATGGCCGGAGCCGCACGCTCGACGGCCGCGCCTGCCGGATGCCGAACGCGGACTCTGCCATGCCGACCTACTCGTGCGGCGGCGACTCCCGGGCATTCACCCTGTTGCGGTCGCGACGAGTTCCCAAGAGCGCCTGGCGTCCCGCCTCTACCGAAGGCAACCTGCGGCGGCGGTCCTGCTGTGGACGAGCTTCGGATGCGCCTCGTTGAGCTGCATGTTCAACGGCGATCTGCGGTACACACCCGAGTGACGCGAGAGCCTGCCGTTGTCAGGTGCTCGACGGGTTCGACCTAGCGGTTCAGGGCCGTGAGCGACGCGTAATCCGTCTCTGGAACTCATCCAGATTTGGTGTGATCTGGAGCCCTTCTTATGTGTGACTACCAACGGGTCAGCAAATCCAATCTGCATGCAGCCCAGAACGGCCCGTCATAGGTGAACACCCTTCCATCCATCCATCTCTTCTCTTCTCTACCGAATACCGCTGGTGAGCACCGCTTTTAGGGCGGGGCGAACGTTACGGCAGCGGGTACCGGGCACCACGTAATCGCGTGCGTGCCCACAATGTGCCCACGCCGACTGGAAAGCCCGCGATTTCATGCCCGCACGCCCCCGTTCGTTCGGAACCGTCCGCCGTCTGCCCTCCGGTCGCTGGCAAGTGCGCTACTCGACGCCGGACGGTTCGCGCCATACCGCCCCGCACACGTTCGGCCCGCGGCGGGCTGCGTCCGACTCTGGTTCAGCGCCGACCGGTGTCAGTCGAGGTATCCAGTCTCGGGGTTGATGTCGGAGAGAAAGCTTCTGATCGACTCGCGGTGTTCGTCCATGCTTTTCAAATACCGCGCATCCGGGTCGCCGACCGTCCTCACCGGACCGCCACCAAATCCGTAACCCTGGTTCGGTCCTGACTCCCAGTGGTAGTCACACCCACCGTCATCCCGCATGCTGAGTGTGAACACCTCACCCCCGACTTCGAGGGTGATTGGATCTTCGCCGGGCAGGGGACGATAGCCGTCAGGTAGATCATTGGCAGTCACACTCCGATTCTCGCTGAAGCGAGCCCGCAGTCGCGATCCGCGACACGGCAGGCCTGGACGACACCCGGCTACGCGAGCTCGCGCGAGAGTGCGCGACCGAGCGGACGAGGTGCCGGCCGTGCTGACCGGCCCTGGAGCCCTGTTGGCGGTCGTGGACACCGCGAGCACCCGAACGTCTGGAGGGGCGGTCCAACCCCGTCATCGAGCGGATCCACCAATGTGCCAGCGGGCCAGGGGTCCGGGCGCGGCCGGTTCGCCATTCGGTGTCGGCCAACCGCGACGATCCAGGGCCGATTCCTGCCGGGGCGTTGTCGCGGAGGATGTCACAACCACGCGTCGAGCGGTGTCTTCATGTCGACGGACAACCCGGGAAGCAGCACCCCGGCCGTCGACGACCCCAGGAGGACACGATGACCACACCAGCCCGCATCCCGCCAACCGAGCTCACCGGACTCTTCGGCACGATCGTGAAGATCGCGTCCCGACGGATGCTCGGCCAGGTCCCGGACTCGATGGGCGTGTTCGCCCACCATCCCGCACTCATGCGGGCGTCAATGGGCATCGGCCGCAAGATCGAGGCGCTGGACGAGCTCGACCGCAACCTCGCAAGCTATGCCGCGATGTCGACGGCCGCCTACATCGGCTGCAGCTGGTGCCTCGACTTCAACTACTACAAAGCTCACAACGATGGGCTCGACGAGACGAAAGCCCGGCAGGTGCCGAACTGGCGCGAAGCGTCGGTGTTCACGCCGGTCGAACGTCACGTCATGGAATACGCCGAGGCGATGAGCCAGACACCGCCTACCGTCACCGACGAATTGTCGGCCGCACTCCTCACCGAACTCGGCCCCGCCGCGCTGATCGAGCTCACCGCCAAAGTCGCCTTCATGAACATGAGTTCACGGATGAACGTCGCCCTCGGCATCCACTCGGAAGGTTACGCCGACACGTGTCAGCTCCCGCCTCTGGCGACCCGGGCGACCGCGGCGTCTGCCCCCGGGCCGCAGCGGCCGGATACCACGTTCAAGGCCGTAGGCTCGACATCATGACCGACGACGCGTTCGTCACCCACCGCCCCCTGCTCTTCACCGTCGCCTACGAACTGCTCGGATCCGCGGCCGACGCGGAGGACGTGCTGCAGGAGTCGTGGTTGCGGTGGAATGCCGTCGACCACGCACGCGTACGCGACGAACGCGCCTACCTCGTGCGGATCGTCACCCGCCAGGCACTGAACCAACTGCGCACGATGTCGCGTCGCCGCGAGTCGTATGTCGGGCAGTGGCTGCCCGAGCCACTGCTCACGAGCCCGGATGTCGCAGACGACATCGAACTCGCCGAGAATGTGTCGATCGCCATGCTCACGGTGCTCGAGACACTCGGGCCGACCGAACGCGCAGTGTTCGTGCTGCGCGAGGTGTTCGACGTGCCCTACGACGAGATCGCCGCCGCGGTCGGCAAGTCCACGGCCGCCGTTCGCCAGATCACCCACCGCGCACAGGAACACGTCGCTGCGCGGCGACCGCGGGTGACGGCCGATCGGGCCGAACAGGAGGCGGTCGTCGCCCGTTTCCTTGCCGCGGTGAACTCGGGCGACCTGCAGGGCCTGATGGATGTGCTCGCACCCGATGTGGTGTCGGTCGCCGACGGCGGCGGCTTCGTGCGCGGCGCGGCTCGCCACCCGATCGTGGGCGCTGACAAGATCAGCCGCTACCTGCTCGGTGGCCTCGCGAAGCTCGGCCTGCCGTTCCAGGCGCGGCCCACATGGGTGAATGGGCATCCGGCGATCCGGGGCGAGATCGACGGCGCGCTCGCTGGCGCTATCAGCTTCGCGATCGAGGACGGACGGATCACCCGCATCTTCTCGATCGCGAACCCATACAAGCTCGGCCGACTGGACGAGGAGGCGGAGCTGGCACGGTAGCAACTCGGCCGAAGTTCGCCACCGGCATACGTGCCCACACTTCTCGTTCTATCGACACGGACCTGCGCTGGAGGCTGGACCGTCTACCCTCAAAACATTCCTCGTGGGAGGTGGGGCCATGTCTCGCACCAAACTTCGACGTCGAGCGGCGTACGCCACCGCGGCGATCCCGGTCGCGTTCCTCGTGCCGCTGTCTACCGGTTTATCGACCGCTGGGGCCGCCCCGACTGACACGGTCCTCCCGATCCCGGTCGTCGGCCTCGCCACAGGACCGACAGGATTCCCAGGTCCACCTGTTGCCCAGCACGTCACCGCCCGAACCGATCCGGCCGCCCCGGGCACTACCGTGTTCCTCGGCACCGAGACGCCGTACTGCGTATGTGTCGTCCATTGGCGCAATCTCACGACCGGCTCGGCCGGTGTGGCCGATGTCTGGTCCTCAACCTATGCGCCAACGCCGAGCCCTGACCACGTGGCCCAGACCGGTTCCGGGATCCTGGTTGCAGCGGTCACGGCAGGCGGGGCACCGGGCTACCCACTGACCCCGGCCACGCTGCTGCCGGGTGGCGGTACCTGGACGGTGCCGTAGCTCCCACCCGAGCGAGGCCCGCGATGCGCGATCGGTGCCGTGACGCTCGCCCCTTGTCAGGCAACGTCGCTCGAAGGACGACAACCGAGACGACGCTGTGGCGGACCCTCGACCGAGACGGCGCCGGGCCTTCCGATGTGCTCGTCGGAAAGCTCGTCGAGAACATCAGGAGAGGTAGCCGCCGGTGGTGCGCAGCAGGTCCGCGGCCACCGCCGAGACCCAGGTCCAGCCCACGACCGCGGCCGCCGCGAGGGCGAGGGAGAACCCGTCGCGACCCAGCAACAGGTCGGGGGCGAGCAGCGCGACGCCCACGACCGCGCTGTACCCGCCCCACGCGCGCCGACCCGCGCGAAAGTACCGTCGTGCCAGCACGATGCTCGCGGCGATCAGCGCGAGGAACGCGACCACCGGTGCGATGCTGTGGAGAACGCCGTGCACCGTCGGGTCGGATGTCCCCGCGGTCGTGGGGAAGCCGTCCATCGGGTCGGCCACGAACAACCCGGCCCACACCGAACTGAACCCGAACAAGCCGATCAGCCTCGGGACCCAGGTCCGGCCGATGCCGGCGGTCATCGCCCGCCTCATTCCGACGGCGCCCGCGACGAACAGCACGCCGCTGACGACGAAGTTGGCGATCTGGATCCATCCGCCGGGGCCCAGGCTCAGCAGGCTGAGCGGGTGGCGGGTCAGGTCGAACCCGTCGCGGGTCACCACCTGCACGGCCGCCACCGCGAGGTAGATCGGGCCTGCGGCTACTCCGCACGCCAGCAGGCGCCGCGTCGTGGCGGTCCCGCCGGCGTCGGAATTCCTGCCGGTCGTTGTGTGATCGACGTTCGTCATGGCGCGGTCCTCTCGTCGGTAACGGTCTTCCACCGCTACCTCGGTGCCGAGCGATGGACTTCGACACACGACGGAGAAGTGCCTCGCCACCGCACTCGATGACGACGACGCGCACGCGGCGGTGGAGGCCCCACCCCCTGACCGAATGTGGGATTCGGTCGGCCTAAGTGACCGAATCCCACATTCGGTCAGGAAAGGGGGCAGACGGCGGCCGTCAGGTCTGCTGCCCCGCACCCCCGTGAACCCATCCCGCGATCTGCGCACGGGTCGTGAAGCCCAGCTTGGTGAGGATGTTCTCCACATGCCCCTCCGCGGTGCGCTGCGAGATCACCAACTGCTGCGCGATGGCCTTGTTGGTCATTCCCTGCGCGACGAGTTCGGCGATCTCCCGCTGCCGTCGGGTGAGTTTCGTTGTCGGCGCGCTCGCGCGCGGCCCGACTGGTGCCTGCTCGCCGAGCGCGTAGGCGATCGCCGCGTCGACGGAGAGTCCGCGCCCGCGCGCGAAGGCGGCATCGAATGACGCCTGGCCGAGGGCATCGGTCGACTCACGAACGATGCGATCGTGGTGGCCCAACAGGTCCCGGATCACGATCGTGGGGCTGCCCGCTGCCTCACCGACCCATGCCGATGCACCCATCAGCGTGGCGGCCCGCTCGGGCCGGTCGGCGGCGATCCAGCCCAGGATCTCAAGGCACATCGCGAGGCCGAGCGGATCGTCGACGAGTCGGGTCAGCCGCATCCCCTCCTCGATCAGCTGAGTTGCGCGCGGGGTGTCGCCCTCCTCCCAGACGGCCAGTCCCAGCATGCTCAGCGAATAGGACCGATACATCGACTCGCCGTCCGCTGCGGTGAGGGCGAGCACCTCCTCGTGGCAGGCGATCGCGCGCCGCGGGTCCCCGGACAGCCCGCACGCCATGGCGAGTCCGACGAGGGTCCCGACCCGTGCCAGTGGGCTGCCCTCGGTGCGCAGCGTAAGCAGGGCCTCCTCGAAACGCTCTGTCGCGCGAGGGAAGTCACCGGAGAACGTGGCGAGGTAGCCGGTCGCGGACACCGCGAACGCCGCCGCACCCGGATCGTCGTCGGGGTCCGTCAGGGCGCACGCGGCATCGGTCCACGTCTGGGCCGCCGGAACGTCGCCCTGCATTAACGCCAGCATGCTGCCCAGGCACAACGCCGTCACTCGCGACGCGGCAGGCGCGCCGTCGTCCCGGGCCAGCGCCCGCTCGATCCAGTACCGCCCCTCGCTGTACAGGCCGCGGGAGACCCAGTAGGGGTAAACCGCGATGACCATGTGCAGCGCCGCATCCTGTTTCGCCGCGGCGGTGACGCTGAACTCCAGCGCCGCGCGCAGGTCGGCGCGGGTCCGGTCGAACCGGGCGAGCCACTCCAGCTGCCGGTGCCCGATCCACTCGGCCTCCGCCTGCAGCGTCAGCCGCTCACACCAGTCGTGGTGCCGTTGCCGCAGCAGCGCCGACTCGTCGGCCTCGGTCAGCCGCTCCAGCCCGTACTCGCGGATCGTCTCAAGCATCCGATACTGGGTGACCCCGCCGGCCTCCTCCCGGATCAGAATCGACTTGTCCACCAGGGAGCCGAGCACGTCCGCCAGTTCCCCGTCGGCGAAGCCGCTGACCTCGGCTGCGGCGTCGACCTCGAAGCCGCCCGCGAACACCGCCAGCCTGCGCCACAACGTCCGCTCCCGGTCGCCGAGCAGGTCGTGGCTCCAGTCGATGCACAGCCGCAGCGTCTGCTGCCGCGACGGGGCGACGCGCGTGCCGGTGGTCAGCAGCCGGTAGCGGTCGGTAAGCCGAAGGAGGATCTGCTGCAGCGACAGTGCGCGCAGCCGGGCGGCGGCCAATTCGATCGCCAACGGCAGGCCCTCGAGCCGCTGGCAGATCTCCACGACCGTGGCCTGGTTGTCCACCGTCAGGCCAAACCCGGGAACCGCGGAGCGCGCACGCGCCTCGAACATGACGACGCCCTCGTACCCGCCCAGACTCCGCAGCGACGCCGCCGTACCCGGATCCGGAACCGTCAGGGGCGGAACCCGCAGCACCGCCTCCTCCCCCGCGGCAAGAGCCTCCCGGCTGGTCGCCAGGATCCGCACCTCGGGGCAGGCGCTCAGGACGGCCTTCGTCAGCTCCGCGACCTCCGCCACCAGGTGCTCACAGTTGTCGAGCACGATGAGCGCGCGCCGGTCGGCGAGAAAGTCGATGAGCAGCGGAAGCGGCGAACGGGCGGCGCGTTCGCGGAGCCCGAGCGCGGCCACCACCGTGTCCGCCAGCAGGTGCGGCTCGGGGAGGGCCCCGAGCTCGACGAGCCAGACCCCGTCCTCGAAGTCGTCCTGCAGGTTCGCCGCGACCCGCAGCGCCAGCCGGGTCTTGCCGACACCGCCCATCCCGGTCAGCGTCACCAGATGCGACTCGGACAGCAGCCGACGCACCTCCGTCAGCTCACGGCGACGGCCGACGAAATTGGTGAGTTCGTGCGGGAGATTGCCCACCCGCACCCGGACTCCCGACTGCATAGGGGACATCCCTTCCTGATCGCGACGCCACTGCCCTACGGACCTGAGGGAGCAAGGGTATCGCTCCCCGGATCCGAGTGGCCGCAACGCGGTCGGGTCAACGTTCGAGCAGTCGAAAGGTGTTCTGCCGGGATTGATCCCATACGACTCGCCGGGCGGTGGGTCCGCGTATCATTCGCTCGGTTGCCGAAGGGCGGCAACGGTCTCGACGGGTGAGGAAACAGAATGGTCGAACGTCCTGAGCAGCTCGGTGGCCAGCGGTCCGGGAAGCAGGTACCCAAGCTTCTCGCAGCTTGCGCCCTCGTCACCGGGATCGCGCTGGGCAACATGGGGGTGGGGGTCGCCGCGGCCGACACCGGTTCCCTGTCCTCGTCCTCGTCCTCGTCCGCGGTGGACCTGGAATGGGAGGCCTCGTGGGCGGCCTATCGGCTCGAGTTGAGCCAGGCCGACTGGGCGCTGTCGACCGTGACCGTCGACCTGCCCGTTGAGATCGATGCGCCGGCCGATCGGGTGTTCCCGGCGTACTCGAACCTGTACAACAGCCTCGGGCGACACCCGCTCCTGACGGGCATCGTCGACCGCCGCACCTACACCGACGGCGACGCGGAGGTCTGGGAGTTCATCGCCCTCGAGGACATCCCCGCCGGCTCGGCGTCGATCCCCGCACGCACCGTCGGGCAGCAGCGGATCCACGCCGCGGAACGCTGGTACACCACCGACACCTGGGACGCGCCCGGCGTGATCACCAACCAGAAGGTCACCTTCACCGAGAACGCAGGCACGACCACCGTCGTCCAGCACCTGGTATTCCGGGCCCCCGCGGTGCTGATCGACTACGCGGTGAAGAACGGTGTCGCCGCGCACCTCGAGAATCAGCAGGCCATGAAGCGCGACATCGAGAACGGCACGCTGTAGGCGTGGTTCTCCGGTAGCTAGCGCGCATCCCCGAGTGTGGTCGCCCGCGCCCGCAGGTAGTTCTGCTCGGGGATGCTCGTTGCCTTGCGGGCGGCGGATCGATAGAGCGCAACGGCGGCGTCGAGGTCGCCGGTCAGCTCGAGCAGATGGGCGCGGACCGCGTCGGGTCGATGCGACCGGGACAACCGCGGGTCGCCGTCCACGGTGCCCAGCAGCCGCAGCCCCGCCCGAGGTCCGTAGACCATCGCCGTCGCCACGGCCCGGTTGAGCGTCACCGCCGGATTGTCGGCGACCGTCTCAAGCAGGGTGTACAGGCCGAGGATCTGCATCCAGTCAGTGGCGTCCGCGGTGGGCGCCTCCGCGTGGAGCGCGGCGATGGCGGCCTGAAGTTGGTAGGGGCCCAGCGCCGTCCGCGACATCGCGGCGGTGACGATCCGGATGCCCTCGTCGATGGCGTCGCGGTTCCACAGTCCGCGGTCCTGCTCGGCCATCGGGATCAGCCGTCCATCGGCGGTGCTGCGCGCAGGCCGGCGGGCATCGGTGAGCAACATCAGCGCGAGCAGCCCCGCCACCTCCCCGTTGTCGGGGACGGTCTCGCGCAGCATCCGCGTGAGGCGGACCGCCTCGGACGACAGTTCGACCCGATGCAGGCTCGGACCGGAGGAACTGGTGTACCCCTCGTTGAAGATCAGGTACAGCACGTGAAGGACCGCGTCGAGCCGATCGGCCCGCTCGTGCTGCGGCGGCAGTGCGAACGCGACACCGGAACGCTTGATCTGGGCCTTCGCGCGGCTGATGCGTTGGCCGACCGTCGATTCCGGCACGAGTAGGGCCCTGGCAATCTCGGCGGTGGTCAGCCCGCCCACCGCACGCAGGGTGAGCGCGACCTGCGAGGCGCCGCTCAACGACGGGTGGCAGCACATGATCAGCAGGGTCAACGAGTCGTCCTCGTCGGCCGACGGACCGACATCCGCTGGCGGCGCCCACAATTCGTCATCCGGGGTTCGCACAACCGCGCCGTCCTCGCGGCGCCGTCGAGCCTGGTCGCTGCGCAGCAGATCGACCATCCGCCGCGACGCGACCCGGATCAGCCAGGGTCGGGGATCGGCGGGCACCCCCTCCCCCGGCCACTGCAGCGCCGCCGCGAGCAGCGCCTCCTGCACGGCATCCTCCGCGACGTCGAAGTGTCCGTACCGCCGCACCAGCGCGCCGAGCACCTGCGGCGCGAGATCGCGCAGCAGGTGCCCGAAGGTGACCTCGTCCACGGTCGTTCAGACCTCGGTGGGATCGCCTTCCATCACCGGTCGCAGCTCGACGGTGTCGCCGATCGCCTCCACGATGCGCGCGGTGATGGCCAGTGCACGGTCGTGCGTCGCGCACTCGATGATGGAGAAGCTGGCCAGCACCTCCTTGGTCTCGGCGTACGGACCGTCCGAGGCGATCGGCGTCCCGTCCACCCTGCGCACGGTCTTGGCCAGCGACGGATCCGACAGTCCCTGTGTCATGACGAGTTCACCGGTATCGGTGAGTTCGCGTTCGAGATTCTCGTAGAACTCGCACATGGCCAGGAACTCCGGGCTCGTCACATCCACGGCGTCCCACTCCGCCTGATTCGTGTACGCCAACAGCATGTACTTCATCGGATCTCCTCGCTCGATCGGAATCACTGCGCTGTCCGGGTCATCGTCGACGGGTAGCCGCCGCCCCCCGGGTACACCCATTCACCGTCGAGGACGGTGTCGTCCGCGTTGAAGGTCCCCCGAAAGTACGCGGGCGAGCCCTTCGACCCGCCCCAGATCGTCAACGTGTCACCGTCGAGTTCGTAGACGTAGTCCAGCGTGTTGCCCTGGCTGTCGTAGAACCGGGACACGACGTCCGCGCCCGGTGCCTCACCGAAGGGACGGAGGTTGCCGATCATCTCGGTGCCGATGATCGACTCACCGAACTGTTCGAGGTCGACCCGCTGAATCAGGAAGTAGCGGCCCTCCATCCAGGAATAGGTCACGGTCCCCTCGGCCCCGCCGGTGACCCGCCACGTGCCGACGAGCCGGTCGAGACGCTGGAGGTTCGCGGCCGGTGGTGGTACCGGCTGGGTGATTTCGTTCTCGTTCTCGTTCTCGTGCATCGTCATGGCGTTGTCCTCTCGTCGGCATCGGGTCGTTCACGGCTACCTCGTTGCCGAGCGACCGGCTTCGACATCCGCGGACGAAGTTTTTTCCGGTCGGCTCGGTGCGATCCCTTCGGTGACGGCGAGCGATGGCTTTCCGGCCCGCATCCGGTCCACACTGGAGGACAGATCCTTCGATTCCGGGAGAGGCCATGACCGACCAGACCGCACGCGCGCTACCCCCGATCGTCGACCAGCAGTCCTGGCGGGCCGCGCTGGCCGACCTGCGGACCCGGGAGAAGGCCGCCACCAGGGAACTCGACGCGATCGCCGCGCAGCGCCGCAGGTTGCCGATGGTTGCACTGCCCGACTACACGCTGATCGGCCCGGACGGGGAGATTCGACTCGTCGACGTGTTCGAGGGACGCTCGCAGCTCATCACCTACCACCACATGTGGTCCGACGGCGCGCAGTGGCAGTGCGGCGGCTGCACCGGCCTCACCACGCAGTGGACCCGGCTGGGCGTCCTCGACAACTACGACGCCCGCATGGTCATCGTCACCAACGGGCCCATCGACGAGGCACTGGCCTACCGGGCCAAGGTCGGCAACCGGATGGACTGGTACTCGTCCGCGGACAGTTCGTTCGGCGCCGACGTCGACGCACCACCCGGCGGCGGGTTCGCCGTCAACGTGTTCCTGCGCGACGGCGACACGGTGTACCGCACCTGGCACACCACCGGCCGCGGGACCGAGCAACTCAGCTACACGTTCGCGCTGATCGACCTGCTGCCGTGGGGCAGGCAGGAGGAATGGCAGGACTCCCCCGCGGGGTGGCCGCAATCGCCCACCTACTCCGGGTGGCTCGACTCCCCGGACGTCGCGCGGCTCTACGGCCCGGCCACCGACGCCCGCTAGGGACGGCGCCCCGCGGACCCGACGGCCCGATGCGCGGCTGGCGATCCTCACTCGGCGAGGTAACGCAGCAGCACCGCCGTCTCGAAGCGCCGCGTCTCGACCAGGCGGAGCGGCAGTCGCTGGTCCAACGGCGGGAACATCGGGGTGCCGCCGCCGAGCACGACCGGTGAGACGAACACCTGGTACTCGTCGATCAGCCCGTGCGGGATCAGCGACGCGGCGAGATCCGCGCCGCCGACCTCGAAGACGCCGTCGCCGTCGGCCTTGAGCCTGCGCACCTCCTCGACCGCGTTGTCGCGAACGAGGCGGCTGTTCCAGTGCACCTCGGTGAGGGTGCGGGAGAAGACGACCTTCGGCTTCTGCGTCCACAGTTCGGCGAAGTCGCGTTCGATGCTCGACGCGTCGTCGGGCACGTGCGGCCAGTACTCGGCCATCAGCTCGTAGAGCCGCCGGCCGTGCAGCGACAGCTCCAGCTCGCGGTACCGGTCGTTGTGGAACTGGTGCAATTCGTCGTCGGGTTCGGTCCAGTCGATGCTGCCGTCGCGGTCGTTGACATAGCCATCGAGGGACACGCCGTATCCGTAGATCAGTTTCCTCATGAACGGGTAGACCTCCGGTCCGTCCGGAACTCATCGGTGCGGGCTTCTCCCGGAGGCTACGACACCCGGATGCATCACGCACCGTGGCGAAGCAGCGCGGGTTGTCCGGGGGCTGCTGCCACCCGCAACTCGAGGTTCCGCACCCGACGGTCATGACACACTCACGGGACACGGGCCCGGAGTCGGGCCGGAAGGAGGGTCCGTCGTGCGGTGGTTGCTGTCGTTCCTCATGGTCGTCGGCGTCGCCGGGGCGATCCCCGTGGTCACCGCACCGGTAGCGCAGGCCTGTTCCTGCGCGTTCATGCACGACGGTCCGCAGATCGTCGAGCAGGTCTCGCATTCGGCCGGTTCGTTCACCGGCACGCCCACCGTCACGAGGACCGACGGAAACACCGCCTACTACGAATTCGAGGTGCGGGAGGTGTTCGCCGGTGATATCGGCGCGACCACGGTGGTGTCGTCGAGCACCGACGGCGCGTCCTGCGGGCGGGGCTTCACGCTCGGCACCGAGTACCTCGTCTTCACCTCGCGATACGAGACAAGGGGCGCACCGTGGTCGGTCGATCTGTGTTCCGCCACAACCGAATCGACCAATACCCGCACCCGGGATGCCGCGATCACCGTGTACGGCGAACCGCGCCACCCCGATCTGCAGGCGCGTGCAGTCGGGGCGGACGACGTGGGCGGGCCCGGGTGGCAGCGGATCGCGGTGGCGGCGCTGGCCGCCGTCGCCGCGGCGGCACTGGCACGGTTCGCGCTGCGCGCCTTCCGCAGCAGGCCTTCCGACACGTAGCCGCGAGGCCGCCCGCTCAGGCCACCGAGGCGCCCGCCCGCGCGATGAGGTGCTCGACGAGGGTGATCAGCACGGTCTTGCACGACTCCCGGTCACGCGCGTCGCACAGCACGATCGGCGTCTTGGCGTCGATATCGAGGGCCTCGCGGACCTCGTCGACGGTGTAGGCCTGGGAGCTCTCGAAGCAGTTCACCGCGACCGTGAATGAGACGCCGCGCCGCTCGAAGAAATCGATGGCGGCGAACGAGTTCTCCAGCCTGCGGGTGTCGGCAAGCACCACCGCGCCGAGCGCACCGCGGACGAGTTCGTCCCAGAGGAACCAGAAGCGGTCCTGCCCCGGCGTGCCGAACAGGTACAGCACCAGGTTCTGGTCGAGGGTGATACGACCGAAGTCCAGGGCGACGGTGGTCGTGGTCTTGCCCTCCACGCCCGACAGATCGTCGATGCCGGTGGACAATTCGGTGATCATCTCTTCGGTGCGGAGCGGGGTGATCTCACTGACGGAGGACACCATCGTGGTCTTGCCGACTCCGAAACCACCCGCCACCAGGATCTTGACCGAGGCAGCCAGGTCGGTTGAGGACACATCGTCATGCATTGTGGTCTACAGCTTTCGGATTCCATCGAGGACTGCGTGCAGAATGTTCAGGTCGCCGAGCCCGGCCATGCCGTCGTCGGGGTCGCTGCTGGCCGGGGATCGGAACACCAACTGCCCCTCGGTGATCAGATCGCCGACGAGGATCTTCGTCACCGCCAACGGCAGCTGCAGGTGCGCCGAGACCTCGGCGACGGATTGCGCGTCGCGGCACAACCGCAGGATCTCGGTGTACTCGGCCTCGGCATGCCGCAGCCGCGGGGCATGGGACGCGGTCACCACGAGGGTGAGCATGTCAAGTTCGTGCCCCGCGCCGACGGTGCGACCGCGGGTGACGGCGTAGGGGCGGACGAGGGGTCCGGCCGCGTCATCGAACCACGATTGACCCATTCGTGTCACCGCCCCTCTATGCGCCGTGCTCGGCGACAGCCGCACGCGGGTCGGTGGACAGGTGGCTGCCGATCCGCTGCACGGTCAGGTTCATCTCGTACGCGACCATACCCAGGTTTGCGGTCCCGTTGGCCTGCAATGCGATACACGCATTGTTGCCGGCGGCGGTCACGAACAGGACCGCGTTCTCCAGTTCGATGACCGCCTGGCGGACGGCGCCGCCCTTGAAGCGCTGCCCCGCGCTGCGTGCCAGCCCGTGCAGGGTCGCCGACATGGCGCCGAAATGCTCGGCGTCCTCCCGGCTCATGGCCGTCGACCGGCCCAGCAGCAGCCCGTCGGTGGACAGCACGACCGCGTAGCGCACCCCGGCGAGACGATTGACCAGATCGTCGAGGAGCCAGTTCAGTTCACCTGAGGGAGAAGTCGTCATCGTCCGCGTCCTTCGTCTTCCGTCTCGTCCATGGATGTCTGTCCGGCCTGGGGATCCGGCTGCCGACCCTGCTGCGTACCGTACGCGATGGCGGACATCAGATCTCGCGCCTGTTCCGCCGACCGCGGCGGTTGCTGCGGCTCCGCCTCGACCCGGCCATCGTGCGCCAGCTCCGGCGCCAAATTTGCCTGCCTGCGACGGCGGGGCAGGCTCGGCCGCCCCTCGCCGCCGCTGTCCGGCAACGACTTCGTCGTGAGGGCCTCGGTGTCGACGGTGACGGTCGGCGGGTCGTACACCGGGGTGGACCCGGTGGATCCTGCGGGTTCGGTGCGCACGGCGGGTGGGGTGCGGCCGTCGCGCTCGTCGACGGTCCACGCCTGGGACCGGGTCGTCGTCCGCCCCGGCTGATCTGCGGTCGGCATCGGAGCCTGCGGTGTCGGCGTCGGCATGTGAACCTGCGGAGCCGGCGGCGTGGGTGCGCCACCCACCGCCGATCCGCGGTCCGGGGCAACGAGTTCCGGCATCGCGGCGGCAGGCTGCGCGGCCGGGCGCTCGGCGAACCGGTTGGGCAGGTGTCCCGTCACGGGCGCCGCATCGCCAGCGACCACCGAGTGCGGCAGCAGCACGATCGCGCGGATGCCGCCGTACTCGGAATCGACGAGATGGATGTGAATGCCGTGCCGGGCCCCCAGCTGGGACACGATGAACAGGCCGAGCCGGGACGTCGCCGACAGCGTTTCGACGGAGAAGTCCGGCGGATTGCGCAGCATCTCGTTGACGCGGTCGAGTTCCTCGGCAGACATGCCGATGCCCTGATCGGTGATCTCGATCGCGACGCCCTTGCCGACCACGTTGCCGCTCACCTCGACCCGGGATGCCGGCGGGGAGAACGCGGTCGCATTGTCGACCAGCTCGGCGAGCAGGTGGATAAGGTCGGCGACCACGTTGCCGACGATGAACACCTGCGGCACCCGGCGGGTGTACACCCGGGTGTACTCGAGACTCTCGCCGATCGCGCTGCGCACCAGGTCGACCAGCGGCACCGGGCTCCGCCACTGACGGCCGGGTTCACCGCCGCCGAGGATGATGAGGTTCTCGGCGTTGCGGCGTTCGCGGGTCGCCAGGTGGTCGAGTCGGAAGAACGTCTCCAGCAGGGCCGGATCCTCCTGGCGCTGCTCGGCCTCGTCGAGAACCTCGAGCTGCCGGTGCACCACCATCTGGCTTCGGTGGGCGAGGTTGAGGAACACCGCGCGCACCCCCTCACGCGTGCGGGCCTCGGTGACGGCTGCGGACACGGCCGCCGCGTGCGCTCGGTTGAAGGCCTGTGCCACCGAACCGATTTCGTCGCTTCCGAAATTCAGGTGCGCGGGCTCGGGGTCGATGTGCTCGCCCGCCCTCAGCCGGCGCATGGTGTCGGGCAGTTCAACCTCGGCCAGGTCAAGCGTTTCCTTGCGGAGACGCTTGAGCCGCCCGATCAGCCGGTTCGCCAGCCACAACGACAGCAGGAACGCGAGGATCGTGAGCCCGAGCACCGCGGCACCCACCCACAGCGAGGTCTCGGCGGTGCGCTGGCCCTCGTCGACGGCGATCGCATTGGCGCGGTCGTTGAGGTCCTTCCAGGCGTCGATCACGCCCGCCGACAGCTGTTCCTGCGCGGTGCGCCATTCGGCGAAGGTCATCGGCGGTGACGGCTCGTCACCGGTCCGGTCCGCCTCCGGCGGCGCGATGAGGTAGCTCTCCATCTCCCCCACCTGCTGCCAGGCGGGAGAGGCCAGAACCGCCCGGATTTTCGCGGCGGCCGGGTCGGCGCCGAGATCCGCGGCGAGCTGCGGGAGGGCGGTCCGGTAGGAGCCGACCAGGTTTCGGTAGTCGTCGTGCAGGGGGCCGCCGACGAGCCTGCCCTCCAGTTCGGCGGCGGTGAGCGCCGCGGACCGCGACATTCCCTCCATCACGTGCAGCACCCGGACGCCGTTGAGGAGCGCGACACCGGTCCCCGCGTCGGGCGCGTTGGAGGTGATGAGCGTGGTACCCAGCGCCACCGCGTCGAGGATGGTGTTGAAGAGGCCGAAGGTGTCCTCGATCGACATCCGTCCGGCGTCGATCTGACCGCGGATCTGGGGCAGGCTGGCGAGCAGGGTGTCGAAGCCGCCGGTGTCGGCACCGACGGTGCCCTGCGACACCTCCTGCAGCCGCACCGAGTACGGGGCCAGCGCGATGAACGCGGCGTCGACGCCGCGCCGCACCTCGTCGAGCACGGCCGGATCGCCCCGCTGCCCGGCCAGTTGCCACAGGGTCAGCATCCGCTCCTGCTCGACGCCGTCGACGACGTCGCGAGCGTGGATCACGGCATCCAGGTTCGCCGCCGCCCACTGTTCGGCCTGGCGGCTCTCCCGAATCAGGTATCCGGTGGTGCCAACACCGATCCCGAGCAACGCCAGGCTGGGGACCAATGCGATGGCCAGGACCCGGGCCCGGACACCGAGGCGCACTTTCAGCATCGGGGGAATATAACCGGTCAAATACCCAGCGTGTAATTCGCCCCTGGCCGTCCCTGCCCTTTGATTCGATTGGGCCGCTTGCTGTTTAACCCTACCCGCCGGGTTGGCACGCCCGACGACCGATCGTCGGTGGTGCGATGATCACCGGATGCGTCTCCTGCGAACGGCACTCGCCCTCACCGCCACCTGCGTCGTCGTGACCGGATGCGCGGGCGAACCCGCGGAACCGGCACCGGTGGTCGTGTCGTTCGACGACGGGTGGGGCCAGGTGTTCGTGATGGACCTCGACGGCAGCGGGGTCCGGCAGGTGACTCCCACCGTGGCCGACGACACCGTCGACAGCAGGGCGGGGTACGCCGCGCTATCCCCGGACGGCACCGAACTCGCCTACACCCGCGCCGGCAGATTCATCGACATCGTCGACCTCGAATCGGGCGCCGTGCGCACGGTGTACGAGGGCGGATACCAACCCGTCTACTCGCCCGACGGCTCCATGCTCGCATTCACCACCGCTGGCGGTGAGAGCATCACCATCGTCGACACCGACGGAACCAATGCCCGGGTGGTCGATCTCGCGGAGCACGGCACGGTGGCGACGCTTTCACCGGACGGCTTGCGGATCCTGGTGACCGTCAGCGGCTACCTCGTCGAGGCACCCGTGACCGGCGGGCCGTCCATGGTGGTCCTGCGCGACCAGTTCTGGAACGCGGATCCCGCCTATTCGCCCGACGGATCCACCCTCGTCTTCTCCAGCAACCGGGGCGGCAACAACGGTTCCGAGATCTACTCGATGCCCGCGGCGGGCGGTGCGATCACGCCCCTGACCGACACCTACGCCGTGCACCCGGAGTTCACACCCGACGGCACCCGCATCCTCTACACCCGCGCGACCACTCCCACCGGCGAGCCGGTCACCGACACCTCCGTCCCGACCCGACCGGAACTCGCGTCGATGAATCCCGACGGCTCCGACCAGAAGCGGCTGACGCCGCGGTCGATCTCCGCGCAGAACCCCAGCATCGGCGGCGGCCGGTGACCACCGCGTCCCGGGTCAGCCGGTGACCGGGGGCACGAACTCGCAGCCCACCGGCCGCGGGTGTGCGGGGTCGAGCGCGTTGAGGATGAAGCCGGCGGTGCGCGGGCTGCCCGCGATCGCGAGGTGCTCAGAGAAGTCGGTCGGGCAGCCGTCCTGCACCACGATGTTGACCGCGTTGGGCGCTGCGATCAGGCCGCTGGTGTACGGGTAGGCGATCTCGTCGTAGACCGTCGCGATGTTCGTGTAGTCGACGCCCGGCGCGTAGACGCCGTCGGCATTCAGGTCCCGCATGAACTGCGATCCGCCGACCAGCTGCGAGCACGCGGCGCAGACGCTCATGGACATCATCCCGTCCAGGTCGTCGGGTTCGACGCCCAACCGCTGCCCGATCCCCCGCCACAGGTCCATCTGGTCGCCCCACGCCCCCTGCCACGGACCCGCGATGGACACGAACCTGTCCACCCGACCCTCGCCGCCGAGCCGTTTGACGAAGTAGTTGCCGACGACGCTCCCCTGGGAGTGACTGACCAGGTCGACCCGCTCGGCGCCCGTCGCCGCACGCACCCGGTCGACGAAGGCGGCCAGCTGGCCCGCGCTCTCCTCGATGGGCCGCATGCCGCCCATCGCCGAGAGTGGCCAGGGCACGTCCAGCGCGCCGTAGGTAAGCGCGAAGACGCAGTACCCCTCGTTGGCGAGGGCCGGAACGAACGCGCCCCAGTTCGTCTGCGCGCCACCGGATGTGCCATGCACCAGCACCACCGGGTTCGGGTGCGCCGCGGACGGGGCGCAGGACCAGTCGTTGGAGCCGGGCAGCGACCCGCCTGGATTCGCGAGTTCGGCGGGGACCCCGGCGAAGAAGTTGTAGTCGACCGGTAGCTCGGCCCGCGCGGTGCCCGCTCCGGCCGCGGACCACAGCATCGCGAGAACCACCAGCATCAGCATCGATCCCGGCACCCGCCGGGTCAGGCTCCGCCGCATGACCACTCCCCCCGTTTCAGGACATGATCGCGTCAGGCTATCCCGGTCGGATCGCGCCGGAGGCCGAACGCGGCGGATCACCCGGCCTGCGCGGACCGCCGTGCCACCGATCCCAACTTCGTGTACATATGTACATATGCGGTCATAGTGTACGTCTGTACACAATCGGGAGGTGGGCATGACGGAGGAACGGACCCGGGCGCGACGCGACCCCGAGGGCCGCCGCCGGGCGATCGTCGAGGCCGCGGCCGACCTGGTCGTCGACGGGGGTCTGCCCGAGCTGACGCACCGGCACGTCGCGCAGCGGGCCGGGGTGCCACTGGGCTCGACGACCTACTACTTCGCCTCCCTCGACGAGCTGGGGTGCGAGGCGCTGACGCTGCTGCGGGACCGCGCCGCCGCCGACCTGCGGGAAATCGCCGACCAGCTGGCGGCCGCGGGTCCGACGCCCGCAACGGTCGGGCGGATCCTGTTCGAGTACGTCAGCAACACCGACCGGGTGCGCGCGGATGCGGCGACCTACGCGGCCGCCCTGCACCAGGACAGCCTGCGAGAGCTGGCGGCGACGTGGTTCGAGGGCCTGGTCGAGGTGCTGTCCGTCCACACCGGCCGCGACGCCGCGGTCGCGCTCGCGGTGTTCACCGACGGCGCTGCCACCCACGCCCTGCTGCACGACACCCCCCTGTCCGAGCCGTTCCTCGCCGCGGCGGCGGCGGCTCTCCTGCGGATCGAGGAGCACGACGATGAGTGACCGAACCACGCAGGCCGTCGCCGACGAGGTCGACCTGCCACCCGCACGCCGGTGGGCCGCGCTCGCGGTGTTGTCCCTGAGTCTACTTGCCGTGGTGATGGACATGACCGTCCTCAACGTCGCGCTGCCCGATCTCGCCGCGGACCTGCAACCCTTTGCCACACAACAACTCTGGATCGTGGACGCCTACTCGCTGGTGCTTGCGGGCCTGCTCGTATCGGCCAGCGCGCTCGCCGACCGCTGGGGCCGCAAGCGGCTGCTGCTCGCCGGGTTCGCGGTGTTCGCGGTGGCGTCGATGCTGGTGCTGGTCGCCGATAGCCCGGAGGCCGTGATCGCGGTCCGTGCGCTGCTCGGCCTCGGCGGTGCGATGATCATGCCGACGACCCTGTCGATGGTGCGCGTGGTGTTCCGCAACCCCGCGGAGCGGGCCACCGCGCTCGGCATCTGGGCGTCGGTCACCGCGCTGGGCGCCGCGATCGGCCCGATCGTCGGGGGCCTGCTGCTCGAGCACTTCTCCTGGCACGCCGCGTTTCTGGTGAATGTTCCGCTGATGGTCGTCGGTCTGGCATTCGGCGCGTGGCTGCTGCCCGAGTCGCGGGTCCCGACCGCCGGACGCTGGGATCTGCTCGCGTCGCTGCTGTCGATCACGGGCATGGTTGCGCTGGTGTGGGCGATCAAGAACATGGCCAAGCACTACCCCGACCACGGCGTCGCCAACCCGACCGCGTGGGCCGTGTTCGCCGCGGGCGCCGGGCTGCTGACCTGGTTCACGATGCGCTGCCTGCGCAGGCCCGACCCGCTGCTTGACGTCCGCCTGTTCACCCGGCGGTCGTTCACGGCGGGCACCGTCGCCGCACTCGCGGCGATGTTCGCGATGGCGGCGCTGCTGCTGCTCGGCGCGCAGTGGCTACAGCTCGTGCAGGGTCGCTCGCCGCTGAGCGCGGGTGTGCACCTGCTGCCGCTGGCGGCGGGCGGCGCGGTCACCTCGATCACCGCGCCCGCGTTGGCTACCCGGATCGGGGCCCGCGCGGTCCTCGCGGGCGGCCTGGCCGTCTCCGGGATCGGCTTCCTGCTGCTGTACCTCGCCCCGGCGCCGCTGGGCTACGGGTGGGTGGCCGCCGCGCTCGCGGTGCTCGGCGCCGGTGCGGGTTCGCTGGCGATCGCGTCGGCGCTGATCATGTCCGGCAGCCCGCCCGAGAAGGCGGGCAGCGCCGCCGCGATCGAGGAGACCGCCTACGATCTCGGCAACGTCCTCGGCGTCGCGATCCTCGGCAGCGTCGCCGCCCTCGTCTACCGCGACGGACTACACCTCGACGCCGTCACCGCCGGCCTGCCCCCGAGCGACGAGTTGTCCGCCGCCGTCCGCGTCTCCGAGGAATCCCTCGGCGGCGCAATGGAGGTCGCGCGCCAGGCGGATCTCCCCGAGTTGGCAGTCCACGCGCAGGACGCCTTCACCGAATCGTTCACCACGATCGGCCTGCTCGGCGGGGTCGCGCTCCTCGGGGTGGCCGCGCTGGTGGCCGCCCTGACGCCCCGGGACGTGGACATCACGGTGCAGCACCACTGACGGCGTCGGGACGGGGTCATCCTCGACTGTCCCTGTTGCCCTGCGGAATCCGCGTCAGGCCCCGCACCCCCGGCATGAGTTCCCGCAGCACCGGCGCCCACCCCTCGACGCGTCGGGGAAAGCAGGCGGCGAGCAGATCCACCATCACCGACGGGGCGACCGATGCGCCGGGGGAGGCGCCGAGCAGACCGGCGATGGTGCCGTCCGCACCGGTCACGACCTCGGTCCCGAAGGTCAGAACCCCGCCCCGGCGGCGGTCCGGTTTGATCAGCTGAGCACGCTGCCCGGCCTGCACCAGCTCCCAGTCGGCCGGGTCCGCTTCGGGATAGAACCGCCTGAGCTGCGCGAACTTTCGCTTCCGCGACGCGAGCAGCTGCCCAACCAGGTACCGCACCAGCGGCAGGTTCCGGACGCCGACCGCCAGCAGCGGCACGATGTTCCGGGGTCGGACGGTGGCAAACAGGTCGAGAAGGCTGCCGTGCGTGAGGAGCCGGGTACTGAACGTCGCGTACGGCCCGAACATCGGCGCCGGGCAGCCGTCGACGACGCGCCGGTCGAGGTGCGGCACCGACATCGGCGGCGCCCCGACCGCGGCCTGCCCGTAGACCTTCGCGTCGTGCCGGGCCACGACATCGGGGGTGCGGGTGCGCAGGAACTGCGCGCCGAGCGGGAAGACCGCATACCCGCGCACCTCCGGGATCCCGGCTCGCTGCAGCAGGGTCAGCGCGTAGCCCCCCGCGCCGACGAACACGAATCGGGACCGGAGCCGAAACCCGGTGCCTGCGCTCCGGTCCCGGCCGGTCACGGACCACAACCCGTCGTCGCCGCGCGCCAGCCGGATGACGTCGAGGTGCAGGCGGACCCGCGCCCCGCGGGCGGTCATGGCATCCACCAGCGCGCGGGTCAGGGCACCGAAGTCGACGTCGGTTCCTGCCTGGTGGCGGGTGGCGGCGATCGGCCCGTCGCCGCTTCGGCCGTCCATGATCAGCGGCGCCCACCGTCGGATCAGCTCGGGATCCTCGGTGTACTCCATCGCCGAGAACAGCGGGGAACGGCGCAGGGTGGCGACGCGGCGCCGCAGGTAGTCGACGTCGGCGGCACCGAAGACGACGTTCATGTGCGGGGTCGGGGTGACGACCGACGCCGCCGCGGGAGGGTCACCGCCGTCGAGGAGCGCCGCCCAGAATTCGCGGGAGAGACCGAACCGACGCCCGATACTCTCGGCCGTTGTCGGGTCGTCGGGGTCGGGCATGTAGTTGAGCTCGCACAGCCCGGCGTGGCCGGTGCCCGCGTTGTTCCACGGCCCCGAACTCTCCCCGGCCAGGCCGTCGAGACGCTCGAGCAGGACGATCGACCAGTCGGGCTGCACCCGGGAGAGCAACGCCCCCAGCGTCGCGGACATAATGCCGCCCCCGATGAGCACGACGTCGGCCACCTCACCGCTAATTTCCGTTCGCGTGCTTGATGATTCACTGCGCCTCATGGTTGCCCTCCCTGTCGCGGGTGATGGTCTCCCCAGCGTGCTCCGACAAGACTGATCCGTCCAATGACGTAATCGTCTGTTTATGATCCGAATATGGAACGGTTCTTGCCGGACGAGGCCGCGGCGGTGGTACCCCAGCTGGCCGCCTTCGACGCCGCCGCCCGCGAGGGGCACTTCACCCGCGCCGCGGACCTTCTCGGGGTGCCCCAGTCGTCGCTGAGCAGACGAATCAGATCGCTTGAGGACACGCTGGGCGTGCCGCTGTTTCAACACCTCGGACGCGGAGTCACCCTGACCACCGCCGGCCGCGAGTTGCACGAACGAACCCGCGACCTGGTGTCGGCGCTCGACGACGCCGTGTCCGCGGTCCGCGGGAACGCCGACCCCGACGGCGGACTCGTCCGATTCGGCTTCCCGCTAACCCTCGGCCCGGTGAGCATCCCGTCCCTGCTCGCCGACTTCCACCGGGTGGCACCGCGCATCCGGCTGCACCTCGTCCAGGCGCACGGCGAGGCGCTCGCCGGGATGGTGCGCGACGGCCACCTCGACCTCGCCGTGATGATCCCACCACCCGACGACCTCCCCGTGACGGTCCTTGGCCGTCAGCCGCTGCTGCTACACGTCGCCGGCGCCCACCGGCTGGCCGGTCGCCGCCGGGTCGATCTCGCGGAGCTGACCGGGGAACGGTTCATCGCCAACCCGCCGACCTATCACCTTCGGCAGGTCCTTGATTCACGCTGCGACGAGGCGGGATTCACGCCGCACGTCGCATTCGAGATCAGCGAGTTCGAGACGATCCGGGCGCTCGTCGGGCACGGCCTCGGCGTCGCCGTGCTGCCCACAGCGGAGACCCCGCATCCCGGCCTGGTGACCATTCCCCTGACCGGCATGGGCGACCGGACGATCGGCCTCGCCACGGGCAGCAGCCAGCCGACGACCGCCGCGACGCGACTGCACGAGCACATCACCGAGCGCGCGGACAGGTTCCTCCGGTGAAGTCCACGTCGAACTCTTGATTCCCCAACTTGCCAGATCCGAATATTGTTGCGCATCAATCACATCCACACTCGAACACCCTTGCTATCGAACACACATACGAGTAACGTCAAGACATGGACCTCGACGAGCTACTCACCACACCCAACCGGGTACAGGCGTGGCAACTCGACGAAAACACCCTGCTCACACTCATCCCCGAACTATCCGAACGACTGCGCCAACTCGACGCCCTCCGCGTCCACCTCGTCCACGAGATCGACGAACGCGGCACCACCCACACACTCGGCGCATCCTCCACACAAACCTGGCTCTCCGACACCAGCAAACTCACCCCCGCAGCCGCCAAGACAATCATCGCCACCGGACGTAACCTCCGCGACAGGAAAGCCATCTCCGACGCCTTCACCGCCGGAACAGCAGACATCGACCAGATCCGGTCCATCACCGCCCTCCTCGACGACATCCCCCACCTCATCGCCGACCTCGACCCCACCCACATCAACGGCGAGCACATCGACCCCATCGCCGAATGCCGCCAACAGTGCACCACCTACCTCCTCGCAGCGGCCGAACATGAACACGCCGCGGACACCGCCCGACGCGTCGCCGCCCTCCGCACCATGCTCACCAGCGACGACGACGGCGTTCCACCCGACGACGAGAACACCACCCTCAACGAACTCTTCACCACCCCCACCACCGGCGGACGACTCCGAATCAAAGGCCACTTCGACAAAACCACCGGAGAACAAGTCCTCACCGCCCTGTCCGCACTGTCGAAGCCGCAACCCGGACGCGACAACACCCACGGCGAACCCGACTCCGACCCACGCCCCGCACCCCAACGCCGCGCCGACGCCCTCGCCGACATCATCCGCCACTACCTCAACTCCGGCGACGCCCCCAGCGAAGGCAGCGAACAACCCCACATGACCGTCTTCGTCGGCCTCGGCGACCTCGCCACCGCCACCGCACGACACACCCCCGCAACGAAACCGCCGAACGAAAGCAGCAGGGGCAACGGCACACCCACCGACGACAACAACGCCAGCGGCCACTCGTACGGGAACGACCGCCGAGACACCGTCCAAGGCTCCGGCCACAGCTACATCCGCAGGGGTCCGGCGTGGATGCCATGGATGGGACCCATTAGCATCAACACCGCCGCCATCATCTCCTGCGACGCCACCATCACCCCCATCGTCATGGACGACAACGGCAACCCACTCGACATCGGCCACACCACCCGCATCATCCCCCGCCGACTCCGCCGCGCCCTCGACGCCCGCGACTGCGGCTGCGCCTACCCAGGATGCGGCCGACCCACCGCCTGGACCGACGCCCACCATATTCATCACTGGGCCAACGGAGGCGAAACGAAACTGTCGAACCTGGTGCTACTCTGCCGCTTTCACCACCGATACATCCACAAAGGCAAATGGACTGTGTACATCGGAGACGACGGCCACCCGTGGTTCACACCCCCACACTGGATCGACCCCGACCGCAAACCCATCCCGGCACACAATCGAAGACAGTTGCTGTTCAGCACCTGAAACACCCTGAAACACAATAGAACCACGGAGCCGCCGAGGCCACGACCGGATAGGTCGCGGCCCGGCGGCGCGCCCAGGCCATCGCCCGCGTTCCGCGCGGGGTGGGCGACCGGACGATCGGCCTCGCCACGGGCAGCAGCCAGCCGACGACCGCCGCGACGCGACTGCACGAGCACATCACCGAGTGCGCGGACAGGTTCCTCCGGTGAAGTTCACCTCGAACTCCTTGATCCCGTTCAGCCACCCGGAGCGGAGCCGCTTCGGGTCACCGAGCCGGGTGATGTCGGGCATGTGATCGGCGATCGCATTGAAGATCAGGTCGATTTCCAGGCGGGCCAGATTCGCTCCGATGCAGAAGTGCGCCCCGGTTCCACCGAAACCCAGGTGCGGGTTCGGATCCCGAGTGATGTCGAAGGTCATCGGATTGTCGAACACGTCCTCGTCGAAGTTCGCCGACGCATAGAACATTGCGACGCGGTCCCCCTTCCTGATCCGCTGGCCACCGAGCGTGGTGTCCGCCAGTGCGGTCCGCTGGAACGCCGTGACGGGAGTGGCCCAGCGGACGATCTCGTCGGCGGCGGTACGCGGACGCTCCCGCTTGAACAGCTCCCACTGATCCGGCTTGTCCAGGAACGCGATCATCCCGTGCGTGATGGCGTTGCGCGTCGTCTCGTTGCCCGCGACCGCCAGCAGGATGACAAAGAACCCGAACTCGTCGGGCCCGAGCTCGTCACCGTCGATGTCCGCCTGCAGAAGCTGGGTGAGGATGTCGTCGGCCGGACACCCCTTGCGCTCCTCCGCCATCCGGTAGGCGTATCCGAGCAGCTCCATCGACGCCGCCTGCGGGTCGCCCTCGAACTCCGGGTCGTCGTATCCGGTCATCTGGTTCGACCAGTCGAAGACCTTGCCGCGATCCTGCTGGGGAATGCCGATGAGCTCCGCGATGGCCTGCAACGGTAGTTCGCTGGCGACGCGGGTCACGAAGTCCCCCGCCCCCGATGCGAGTGCATCGCGAACGATCCGCTCCGCCCGTTCGGACAGGGCGTCCTCGAGGCTGCCGACCGCACGCGGCGTGAAGCCCCGGGCAATGATCTTGCGGAGCTTGGTGTGCTCGGGGGCGTCCTTGAACAGCAGAATGTGCCGTTGCAGTTCGATGGCGTCCCTGGGGATGTCGTCGTTGAACCGCACGATCGCGGTGTTCTCCCAGGTGGAGTACACGTCGTCGCGGGAGACCTCCTTGACGTCGGCGTGCCGGGTGACGACCCAGTATCCGTCGTCGTGGAACCCGCCGACGTCCGGCGACTGCGGGCACCACCAGACCGGCGCGGTCCTGCGGAGCTCGGCGAACTCCGCGTGCGGGACGTGGGTGGCGTAGATGTCCGGGTCGGTGGGGTCGAATCCGGCGGGTAGCTGCGGGGTGGTCACGGCGCGCGATCTCCTTCTGGTCCAGGGACCATCAGCCTGGCAGCTGAGCCGCGCCACGCGCTTGGACTAACCGTCCACACGTCCGCCGGTGAATTGGTCGGTCGACACAGCGGGAGCGTGGGCACCGAACGCGTCGTAGCAGTCGAGGGCGAGCTCGAGATGCAGTGCGCGATGCGTGATCCGGCGGCCGAGCCGTTCCTCGATCTGCTGCACCCGGTAGCGCACGGTGTTCTTGTGCACGGTGAGGTGCCGCGCGGTCGCCTCGAGGTTCCCCTGGTGGGACAGGACTGCTCGCAGGGTCTCGCGCAGCCGCGCCGCCACCTCGTCCTCCCCGAGCAGGCCGGCCAGCTCACGGTCTACGAGCGCGCTCATGGCGTCCGGTCGGGCGGACAGCATCGAGATCAGCTCCACGTCCCGATAGTCGGTGACGGGCACGCGTCCTCGCGACCGGGCGGCGAGGTCCTGCGCGGCCTGCGCCTCGCGGTGGGTTCGCCGGAAGCCGTCAAGGCCCGACCCCGGACGTCCCATCGCGACCCGGACACCGGGGACGACCAGGGAGGAATCCAGCACCGGGTCGACGTCGCCGGTCACCATCCACGCCCACAGTCCCCGTGCACCGGAAGGGACACAGATGATCTCGGTCGCGGAGGCGGACCTGGCAAGCCGCGATGCGAGCGGCTCGAAGATCCTCGAGTCAAGGGAGGCTGCGTGGTCGGTGGTCCACAGCACCAGCGCGGTGTGAACGCGATGCAGCGGGTAGCCCAACAATGCGGATGCATCGGCGGCGCTGTTCTGGGTTCCGTCCAGGATCTCCCGAATGGTGTTGACGCGCATGGAGAAGGCGCCGCTGAGCAGCCTTTCCCGTTCCTGCGTGTAGGTGGCGGCGAGGTCCTCGAGCATCGCGTTCATGACCTCACTTGTCTGCTCCCACATCATGACCACCAGTTGCACCTTGAACTCCGCCGACACGTCGGCCCGGTGCACGAACTCCGTGACGAAGCGCCACACCGCGCGGTGGCCCGCGTGATAGAGCTGCGACAGCACGCGCAGTTCCAGGCCGCGGCGGGCGATGGTGCGCGCCAGGGAATGGGCCTCCGGTGCCACCGGAACGGACCACCGGGGCGAGGCGTCCGACGTCTGTGCGGCGAGGATGAGGCGGAACTGGCTGCGGACCGCCCAGTGCAGGTCACGCTGGATCTCCGCGTCGGTGGACAGCTCCGGCACGTCGGCCCCCATCGACTGCGCGACCCCGTCAATGAACGAGGCCAGGTCGGTGCGGGAGAGGGTGTCGGCGACGTAACTCCGCATCCATTCCCCGGCCTGTGCCGTGCTTGGTGTCTCCATCTCCCGCCCCCATATCAGCGTCCCGGCCGACAGCCCCTCAGTCGGACCAGTCGCCTTCGCTCATTGTGCCCTCGCCGGTCGAGGTGCCGATCCGGCTGGACGAGCCCGCGTCGAGATCCGTTAGCGTGTCACCATGATTACCGCGCCCGGTTCGCCCGAATCGTCCCGATGGTCGGCCTCATGAATCGGGGTGTGCGGATCTCCCTCGCCCTGGTCGCCGTGTTCGCGGTCGCGGTCGCGGCGGTCCTGTGGCTCGGTCGATCCGGCGGCGACTCCGCCCCGGCCGCCGCGGACGTCGCGGACGTCGGCGCCGCGGCGGTGGTCCGCCCGGACAGCCACCGGATCACGTCGGCCCCGGAGGGCAGTCCGGTGTTCGTCGAGTTCCTCGACTTCGAGTGCGAGGCATGCGGCGCGGTATACCCCGCGATCGAGGAGTTGCGCGCCGAGTACGGGGATCGGGTCACCTTCGTGGTCCGCCACTTCCCGATGCCCGGGCACGCCAACGCCGAACCCGCGTCCCGCGCCGTCGAGGCCGCAGCGCAGCAGGGCAGGTTCGAGCAGATGTATCAGCGAATGTTCGAGACGCAGATGACGTGGGGTGAGCAGCGGGTGCCGAAGGACGACGTCTTCCGCGGATTCGCCGCCGAACTCGGACTCGATCTGGCCGCGTTCGACGCCGCGTACGCCGACCCGGCGACCGCGGCGCGGGTGGCGGCGGACGTCACCGACGGCGAGGCGCTGGGGGTGCGGGGCACCCCGACGTTCTTCCTCGACGGACAGCGGCTCGAACCCGAGACCTATCAGGACCTGACCGATGCATTCGATCGCGCCCTCCGCTGACGTCGCCACCGTGAGGGACATCGAAGTCCCGTTCGGCCGAAGCCTGCCCTGGCTGCTGCTTCTCGGCGGCCTCACCGGGCTGCTCGCCTCGCTCGTCCTCACCGTCGAGAAGTTTGCTCTCGCAGCGGATTCGAACTACATCCCGTCCTGCAGCCTGAACCCGGTCCTCAACTGCGGGTCGGTGATGAGCACCGCACAGGCCTCGGCGTTCGGGTTCCCCAACTCGCTGCTCGGCATTGCCGGGTTCGCGGTGGCGACGACCACCGGTGCGGCGCTGCTCGCTGGCGCCCGGTTCTCCCGCTGGTACTGGCTGGGTCTCCAGGCCGGTGTCACCGCCGCCGTCGTGTTCGTGCACTGGCTGATCGCGCAGAGCCTGTTCGTCATCGGGGCGCTGTGCCCGTACTGCATGGTGGTGTGGGCCGCGACCATCCCGATCTTCTGGTACGTCACCCTCCGGAACCTGCACCACGGCGTCCTCGGCAGGCCGGTCCGCGCGGAGGTCGTGACCGCGGCAGGCAATCATCTGGTGCCGCTGACGGTGTGGTTCCTCGCCGTCACCGGGCTGGTCGTGCACCGCTTCTACCCGTACTGGTCCACCCTGCTGTGACCTCACGGTCGACCGGGTGCGCCGACCCCGGGGGGGGGGGGGGGGGGGGGGGGGGGGGAGGGGAGGGGGGGGGGGGGGGGGGGGGGGGGGGGGGGGGGGGGGGGGTGGGGGGGGGGGGGCG
>NZ_JBHXNU010000020.1:0-6813 GCF_042719255.1 Rhodococcus sp. NPDC058532 | reverse complement strand
TTTGCCCCTTTATCCGCGTGGGGGGTTTGCCCCCTCTCCCTTCTTGTTCTCCCCCCTTTTTTTTCTCCCCCGCGTTCTCGGGTACCCCCACCCCGGCGGCTCCCCCCCCCCGGGGGGGGCCCCCCCCCCCCGCGGTGGGCGGTCAGGACGCGATCAGCTCGTCGATCTGGTTGATCGCCGAGGACGCCCCCTCGACGACCCCCATGTCGAGAACCTGCTGCAGCGCGTCGGCGGTCGGGTAGGTGCTGACGTAGGTGGCGCGGGTGCCGCCGTCGTGCTCGGTGAACGCGTAGACGCTCGTCGACACCGGCAGCGCGGTGTTGGGAGTGAAGTCCTCGTTCGCGAAGCCGTCCTCGAAGGAGAATCGGTTCGGCTCGTCGACGTCGATGACCTGCCAGTACCCGGCGAACTTCTCGCCCTCCGGGCCGGTCATGAAGTAGGTCACCCGGCCGCCAGGGGCGAGGTCGTGGTCCACGACCGTCGCCGGGAAGGTCGGCGGACCCCACACCTTCTCCAGCTGGCGCGGGTCCGCGTAGATCTGCCAGATCCGCGCCACCGGAGCGGGGAAGTCGGCGATGATGGTCAGCGTCCGGTTGTCGAGATCGTGCTGGACGTTGGTCACAGGCATGGCTCAGTCCTCCATGATCGAGTCGGTTGCAATGAGTTCGTCGATGCGGGCGATGCGGCCCCGCCACACCTGCTCCAGCTCGGTGAGCATGGATGCCACCGACCGCACCGCCGTCACGTCGCCGCTGGCCAACTGCTCGCGACCACTGCGTCGCTTGGTCAGCAGGCCGGCCCTTTCCAGCACCGCGACGTGCTTCTGTACTGCCGCGAAGCTCATTTCGTACTTCGCGGCGAGCCCGGAGACCGAGTGCTCACCCGCCAGCACGCGGCGCAGGATGTCGCGCCGGGTCCGGTCGGCGAGCGCGTGGAACAGGGCGTCGGCCCGGTCCTCGTCATCTCCGTTCACGAGAACAAACATACAACCAACTGGTTGTACATTTCAAGGGGGGCGACCCCCAGACAGCACGACACCGCGACCGGCAAGCCGATCGCGGTGTCGATCCGGGTGCTACGACGCCGCCGTCTCCGTCGCCCACCGGTAGTCCGCCTTGCCCGCGGGGGTGCGCTTCACCTCGTCGACCACCACGATCGACCGCGGAACCTTGTACCCGGCCAACGTCTCCCGGCAATGCTCCTGCACCACCTCGAGGGTCAGCTCGGGCGCGTCGGGATAGGTCGCGATCACGGCGGCAACCTGCTGCCCCATCCGCGGGTCGGGCACCGGCACGACGAGCGCATCGGAGATCGACGGGTGCGCGTGCAGCGCCGCCTCCACCTCCTCGGCGAAGACTTTCTCGCCGCCGGTGTTGATGCACTGCGAGCCGCGGCCGAGGAACACGATCGTGCCGTCCGCCTCCACCCGGCCCATGTCGCCGAGCACCGACAGTCGGGTGCCGTCGGACCGGGTCGGGAACGTCCGGGCCGTCTTCTCCTCGTCCTTGTAGTAGCCGAGGGGAACGTTCCCGATCCGGGCGATGTAGCCGATCTCATCGGAGCCGGGCTCGATCTCGTTGAGCCGCTCGTCGACGAGCACCTTGCTCGGCGACGGCGGCATCCGCAGGGTGCCCGCCTCGTCGATCGTGAACGCCCCGTCATTGCCCGACTCGGAGGCGCCGAAGTTGTCGCGCAGCAGCAGATCCGGCTTCACCGCGAGCATCCGGTCGCGGACGGCGGTGGACCAGATCGCACCCCCCGAGGTGATCGAGAACAGCGAGCTGTAGTCGACCTCCCCCTGCCTGCGCTCCAACTCGTCGACGAGCGGCAGCCCCATGCCGTCGCCGACGATCAGGATCACCTGCACCCGGTCCTTCTCGATGGACTCGACGACCGCCTTCGGCTCGAAGTCCCGCCGGAGCACCACCCTGGCACCGAGGGTGAAGAAGGTGAACAGCGAGTACAGGGCGGCACCGTGCATCAGCGGCGCCGCGATCAGGAACGCGAGCTCCGGGAACTCCTTTGCCGCCGCGGCGACCTCGGCGAGGTCCTGCCGCGGTTCGTCGCCGTACGGGTTGCCCCCGGAGAGCGGCTTGCGGAAGAAGTCGTCCTGCCGCCACATCACACCCTTCGGGTAGCCGGTGGTCCCGCCGGTGTAGAGCAGATACAGGTCGTCGCCGGAGCGGGTCGGGAAGTCCGCGGCGGGCGACTGCTCACGCGCGTCGGCGAACGCCACCACCGACACCCCCCGCTCCTGGGCGGCGTCACGCAGTTCGTCGACGGTCTCCCCGACGACGAACACGGTCCGGACCAGCGGGCACGACCCGAGCAGCGCGGCGAGGGTGCGCTGATGCTCCGGGAGTTCGACGATCACCGCTGCGGAATCGGAGTTGGTGAAGATGTACTCCAATTCGGCGGGCGTGTAGCGGTAGTTGACGTTGATCGGCACCGCCCGAATCTTGATCAGCCCGAGGATGCTGGTGACGTGCTCGACGCTGTTCTTCAGGAACAGTGCCACGTGCTCGCCCGCCGCGATGCCCGACTGCGCCAGATGATGGGCGGTCCGGTTGGCCTCGGCGTCGAGCTGCCCGTAGGTGAGCTCCACGTCTTCGTAGGTCAACGCGACCCGATCCGGAACCGCGGAGGCAACCGTCTCGACCACGTCCGCGAGGTTGAACTTCATGATTCGTCCCTTTCCCAACAGCAAATACGTCGAGCCCGATGACCGGAACCTAACGTCCCCGCGCGACTCCCGAAGCAAAACGAACCATTTGATGTCCGGATCCGGCGCGGCCGTGCCGCACAATGGTCGTCCGTGAGCACAGTGGACGAGGTGGCCCCCGATGTCTTCCGCGTAGCCGGAACCGCCGTCAACGCGGTGATCCTGCGGGACGGCGCCGCGCTGACCCTGATCGACGGCGGCTACCCGCGGGACGTCGACACCATCGAACGCGCCGTCCGCTCCCTCGGCCGCCGCCCCGAGGACATCGAGGCGATGCTGCTCACCCACGCGCACATCGATCACATGGGTGCGCTCGCCGCGTTCCATGACCGCTGCGGCATCCCGGTGTACACGGATCCGACCGAGGTGGCGCACGCGCGCCGCGACTACCTGGAGCAGGCCACCGCAACGGACTTCATCCCGATGCTGCACCGGCCGGGGGTGTTGCCGTGGCTGCTGCGCATCGCCAGGGCTGGCGCGACGCGGAAGGTATCCCTCGGCGGCGCCCGCCCATTCCAGACCAGCGGCGCCCGCCCATTCCGGACCGGCGGGCCGCTCGACCTGCCCGGCGCCCCGGTCCCGGTCGCGACGCACGGCCACACATCCGGGCACACCGCGTTTCATCTGCCGCAGCACCGCGTCGTCATCACCGGCGACGCCCTGGTCACGGCGCACCCGCTGTCCACCGCCGTGGGGCCGCAACTGCTTCCGCCGGTCTTCGACCACGGCGGGCCGGACACCCTCGCCGCGCTCGACCACCTCGCCGCGCTCGACGCCGACGTCATCCTCCCCGGGCACGGCCCGGCACTGTCCCTGCCGATCGCCGACGCGGTCGCCGAGGTTCGCGAGCGGGAACGCCGCTGACCCCCTCCCCTGCCGTCCCGCCGGGTGGGATCGCCGGTGCCGGTCCGCGGCGGGCGCGGGCAGGGTGGCAGCGGTGAACGCAACCGAATCCGTGGTCGAAATCCAGTCCCTGCTCGCCCGGGTGGCGCACCTCGCCGACGACGGGACGGTCGAGGACTACCTAACACACTTCACCGCCGACGCGGTGTGGGAATCCGCGCCGAACCCGACCACCGGGATGCCCGCACAGATCAGGACCGGCCGCGCGGAGATCGAGGAGGGGGTGCGGACCAGGCGCGCCTCCGGCATCCAGGGGCCGGGGTCCGCGACCCGGCACGTGCTGACGACGATCGCGGTCGACCCCGGCGGGGACGACCCGGACGTTGCGACCTCGACGGCGTACTGGACGTTCTTCGTCGACACCACCACCGCCGCACGACTGTCCAGCGTCGGTCGATACGACGACACCCTCCGCCGGGTGGACGGCCGGTGGCGGCTCGCGCACCGCCGGATCACCATCGGGTAGCCCGCCGAAACCGCCGCAGCGGCCCGCTCCCCGATGGAGGATGAAGTCGTTTCGCTTCATCCGAACTGAGGAGAACAATGGGCAAGCTCACCGGCCAGGTCGCGTTCATCACGGGCGCGGCCCGCGGCCAGGGACGCGCGCACGCGGTGGCGATGGCGGCGGAGGGCGCCGACATCATTGCCGTCGATCGCTGCGCACCCGTCACCACCGCGGGATACGGCATGGCCACCGAGGCGGACCTCGCCGAGACCGTCGCGCTGGTGGAGGCCACGGGCCGCGGCATCGTCGCGTCGGTCGCCGACACCCGGGACCTCGACGCGCTGCAGAAGGCCGTCGACGCGGGAGTCGAACGATTCGGCCGACTGGACATCGTCGTCGCCAACGCGGGCATCGCCGCGTCACCGAAGCTCTCCTGGGACCTCACCCCGGACGAGTTCCGCGAGATGATGGACATCAACGTCACCGGCGTCTGGCAGACCACCAAGGTCGCCGTCCCGCACCTCCTTGCAGGCAACCGGGGCGGTTCGATCGTGTTGATCAGCTCGATGGCCGGGCTCCGCGGCGTGCCGGGCATCGTGCACTACTCGGCGGCGAAGCACGCCGTCCGGGGACTGGCGAAGTCGCTGGCAAACGAGTTGGCGTGGGCAAACATTCGGGTCAACTCGGTGCACCCGGGGAATGTCCGGACCACAATGATTGACAACGAGCCGATGGTGCGCGGATTCCGCCCCGACCTTGAGAACCCGGTCCTCGAGGACACCGCGGGGGTGATGCAGAAGCTGAACCTGCTGCCGCAGCCGTGGCTGGAGGCCGAGGCGGTCGCCGACGCGGTCCTGTACCTGGTCGGCGATACCGGCCGCGGCATCACCGGCATCGCGCTGCCCGTCGACCTCGGCACGTCGGAGAAGTTCGGCGGCGGATAGGCGTCACACCCGATCTGGTCGGTTCTCGGTCGGCGAGGGAAGCGAAATGATCGGCACCAGACCGGCATTCGCGGGATCGTCGAGCGGGTTGGATCGGCGCCAGTGCACGCTGCCGCGGGCGGGTGCGGTGACGTCGACGGAGCGTTCCGTGCCGTCCGGCGCCCGCGCGACGAGCGCACGGCTGGCGATCCAGCGGGTGCCGTCGTCGCCGCGGGCCTCGTTCCGTCGACCGGAGATCGCCGTCACCCGAGTCACGGTCTCCGAGTCGTCGACCGGCCGGAGCCGCCGATCCCGGTCAAGGACCCGCACCGGGTGGGGGTCGGCGTCGACGCGAACCGTGCCGTGCCGACGGTCCCCGCACAGCATCGGCGTGGTCCGGCCGAGGAGGTAGAGGGAGCCGTCGTCCAGCACGCTCCGGCCGCCGACGGTGCTCACCCGCTCGACCGTCACCGTGGCGGTCCCGGTCCGGTCACAGCGGAACACGTCGTCGGCGGAGACGATCCAGCATCCGTCCGGGTCGGCGTGCACGGCCCGCGCCCAGCCCCACCGCTCCGACACCTCGATCGGCACCGGCAGCAAGTACTCGACGACTCGGTGCGGGTCGGCCGCCGTATCGACATGCAGCAGAATCGGATTGGATCTGTCCATTACCCACACGTCGATGCCCGAGACGGACACCGATCCCGGCACGAACGGCGTCCCGAGCGGCGGAACGTCGTCGAGGTCCAGGTCGACCAGCACCCCGGTCGGGACGAATCCGTCCGCGTCCGACTCCAGGGTCGACCAGAATTGGTGCGGGGTCGACTCGACCTCGGTCAACCGCTCGGAGCCGCCGACGGCGCGGACCCCGGTGTCGGTGCGTTCGAATCGCTTCCGCACCACCCGGATTCGGCGCACTTTCCCGCGGGTCGGCGGCGGATCGTCCTGCCCCTCGGGGAGGTCGAGGACGAACGCGGCGTCCAGGTCCACCCGGCGCGGCATCGGCCGTTCCGACCACCACCGCGCGGCCCAGCCGTCGCCCGACACCTCCAGCAGCCACCGCAGGCCGTCCCCGCCGTCCACCGGGCTGCGGCCGTACGCCGGGCGCACCGTTGCGCGGACGGGCCTCGTCCATGGCGGCGGCGGGTCCGCGTCGGCGGCGAGGGCGAGGGCGAGGGACACCTCGATCACGTCACCGACCGCGGGCGGTGCCAGCGACCGATCATCGAGAACCCAGCCGGGAACGAAAACGGGCAACGCGTGACGTGCCATGTCGGCGACCATCATTCGACCCCGCGCACTAGGAGAACCAACGGACGACGCCGTCGGGTGCGGGGCTACCTTGTCTCACACCCTAGCCCATCGAGGGTGCCTCAGTGCGCCATGCGGGCCGCGGGGCGCCCGTCGCGGTAGCGTTCCGATTCCGACAGGCCACCCCAGATCCCGTACTGCTCACCGATGTTCAGCGCATGCTGCCGGCATTCCAGCAGGACCGGGCATTCCGCGCACAGCGCCTTGGCGGTGCGGATCCGCCAGGCGCGGGTGGGGCCCCGCTCGCCCTCGGGGTGGAAGAAGGTGGCGCTGTCCATGCCGCGGCAGCGCGCCCGCAACTGCCAATCCCAGGCGTCGAGGGTCGCGGTGGGCAGGGTGCTCGTCGTCCCGAGTCGAGCCATTGCCATGGCCGCGCGTCCTTCCGTCGGGTCGTGGGGTGGGGTCGGCGGGGATGTCAGCCCAGGGCGCGCAGCCGCGGCGCCAGATCCCGCTCAAACAACTCCAAGAACCGCCGCTGATCATGCCCGGGCGCATGAAACACCAGATGG
>NZ_JBHXNU010000019.1:0-52622 GCF_042719255.1 Rhodococcus sp. NPDC058532 | reverse complement strand
ACTGCTTAGTGCCCCATTCCTGCCTCATCCGCAATCGATACTGCAGGTCACGACGTCGCCGCAGAATCTACCGGCCGGTAATGTCCTAAGTCAGGACGCACTGACCGAAGCCCTGGGTGACCGCGGCCTGACGGTCACGTTCATCGACAGGGACGCCGCCGGCCCGTCCGGCGCCCCGCAGGTGATGACCATGCACCGCGCCAAGGGCATGGAGTTCGCGAAGGTCGTTCTGATCGGCGTCGGCGCCAAGAGCCTCCCGCGGAAGTACATCATCGACGGACTGCCCGAGGGCGACCGTGCCGATGCGCTCCGCCGCGAGCGGTCGCTGTTGTACGTCGCCGCGACACGTGCGCGGGACGAACTGGTGGTGGTGTACGCGGGTGCACCCAGCGAACTGCTGCCGGTCCCCGCGTCGGAATCCCTCAAATAGGCTGAATATGAGAAGTTTTGACGACCTCAGCCGGTGCGAATAGGGCCGAGATGATGCTGACGCCTGACGAGAAGCTTGTAGTGGCGCTGTTCCGCGATCGGTTGTGGGTGACGATCAACAGGCAGTGGCGGCGTGGAAAGGATGACCTTCTGGAACGAAGCGCGACAATCGCCCACAAGGCCGCTGCGCCGAAGATCGCGGTGGTTCCCTCAGCCCGTCGACAGGCTGAGGCGGCGGAGCGCATGAGCCGGCTCACCGCGATCCTTCGTCGACTCGGGTACGACGGAGATGACCCGATTGTCGAGGTCGCTGTCGAGGTCATCGAAGCTTACGAGACGACCATTCGGCCGGCTCGGTCTGTTCGCGGAGGGCTTCCTGGATCGCGATCCCGCTAGAGAATGTGAGTTGCTGTCCGTTTCGGCGCCCGTGTCACCTAGACCTGGCATATTGCGGGCGCAGTGCTGGTGAGTAGGTAGATCGTCTTGAGGAGGGAAGGTGGCATGACTCTGGACGTGGTGTCACTCGAGGACGCGGCCCATACGGCGGTTGAGCAGGGACGAGCGGAGCTGTCCCGGTTGGATGACGTTGTCGACGGTCTCGTCAGTGCCTTCGCCGGGGTGGCGGCGTGTCCGCATCCGATGTCGCCGTTGGTCGCAAAGCTCGACGACCTCGCTCGGGGTTTACCACGCGACCTTCGTCGTCACCTCGACCGCGAGCGCGACTCCCTCGGATCGTTCAACATCGCGTTCTTCGGGCGGACCGGAGTCGGGAAGAGCACCCTGCTGTCGGCGTTCGGGCAGCTCGACGGAGAGTACGTGTCTCCCGGTGCCAGCGACTGGACCACCGACGTGCACCACGTCGAGTGGCGTGGGTGCCGTCTCTACGACACCCCAGGCATCAACGGGTGGGGCCGCACCGAGAGCCGCGACGATCTCGAGTCGAAGGCTCGCCGGGCCGTCGAGATCGCAGACGTGGTGTTGCTGTGCTTCGACAACCAGAGCCAGCAGGCGTTGGAGTTCGAGAAGATCGCCGCGTGGATCCGTGACCACGGGAAGCCGGTGGTGGCGGTGCTCAATGTTCGCAACCCACGCTGGCGGCACCCCGCCAAGGTATCCGACGAAGGCCGCCGCAAGACGCTGTCCGAATCGGTTCGCCAGCACACCGACAACATCCGGACCGAGCTCGCACAGATCGGCTTGCCGGACACCCCGGTCGTCGCAATCCACAGCAGGCGGGCATTGTTTGCGCGCGCCACCACACCGTTTCACGGACCGGCCGAGAAGGAATTCCTGCGCGAACGGGATGAGTTCGGGGTCGACTACCTCGCGCGCTGGTCGAACTTCGGGACACTCGAACAGTTGATCGCCGCCTCCATCACGGAAGGCGGCGCCGACCTTCGCCTGTCTGCGCTCCGAGAGGACGTCCGCGGACGGTGTGCCCGCACGGTCATCGAGCTCGAACGCCTGACGGTCGACATCGCGCGCGAAGCCAAGGAACTGGAGCGTCAGATCGAGTCGCTGTTCGCGGTGCTCGGCTATCCCGAACGCGAGGAACGAGCAAGATGGCTACACGAGTCCGACCGGGACCTCGTAGCCACTTCTGAGGCAGCGCGAGGCCGGCCGTACACATCGAGGGCGGAGGGCTCACTCGACCGCTATGTCCGCGACATCGCCACGTCACACCTGGTGGTGTGCAGGAGCAAGGCGAAGACAGCGGCGGACGAACTGATCCAGAGTGCGTTCGACGAGGGCAAGTCGGTCGACGGATCCGATTTCACGAAAGCCGTGTTCGACGACGACGCGGTCGCCACGGCTGAACAGACGATCTGGGCGGACCGTGGCAAATTCCTGCAGCGTGAACTCGAGATCGCCGTCGAGCACAACCACACCCACAGCTCGGGCCCGATCGGCCACACCGCCTCGATTCTCGGCGCGGAAGGCACCGGTGTACTCGGCAAGGTGATCCAGGGCGGAGGCATCGCCGCCGGCCTCGGTGTCCTCGCGGTACCCGCCCTCATGAACTTTTGGAACCCCGCGGGTTGGGCGATCGGAGTGGCCATCGCGGGTGTCGGTATCGCGAGTCAGGTACAGCAGTTCTTCGGCAAGCGGATGAGCGATCAGGAAGACGAACGAGGACGTAAGGCGAGAGCCCAGGCGATCGCCGATTCCCATCGTGCCGTCGAGCAAACCTTCGACGATCGCGAGGAACTTGTCGTCGCTACGAGCCGCGACGCGGCATGGCAGATTCTCGCCGGGATTCTTCGTGAATCCCTCAGTAGTGCAATCGAATTGCGCGACGCTTGCCGCAGGGCTGAGCAGCTGGTTGGCGCGCTGCATGCGGGTGCGACCTCGGTCGAGGCCGCGCCGCGTGTGTCCGACGTGCTGCGCCGAGCGCAGCATCGAATGGCTGACACACCCGCAGCTCTGACCAGCATCATGCTCGGCGAGGATTGGCTGACGAACCCGCAATCCGAATACGGTTCAGCTGAAATCGATCCCGCTGTCGAAGCTCTGTACGACGCCCGCCACGACCACGACAAGAGCAGGCTGCAACGCGCGATTGCCAGCGCGTGGAGTACGCCCCAGGTGGAGCACGTTCGAGCGTGGCGCGAAGAGCTCGAGGACGCCGCGATGCGCGATCCCTCGATTCTCGAAGTTGCACGCGACTTCTCGCGTGTCTCCCGGATGAAGCCGACATTGTCGGTGCTAGGCGACTACAACTCCGGAAAGTCGTCGCTGATCCGCCGAATCCTCGTCGAGAACGGTCAGTACACCGACGCACGACTCGACATCCGTGCTGTACCGGCGACCGACACCGCTCAGCGGCATGAGTTCACTCGGTTCGACCTCGTGGACACCCCAGGGTTGCAGAGCGGGCATGCCGACCACGACGCACAGGCGTTGGAGGCGGTGGTGCAGTCGGCGCTCGTGTTCGTCGTCGTTCACATCAATCTGCTGGTCGGGGACACCCTCATGCTGGAACAGATCGCACGTGGCTCCGATGACATCGCCGCGAAGGGCGGGCGGATGGTGTTCCTCGTCAATCGATGTGACGAACTCGGTGTGGATCCTCTCGCTGCATCGGACGCGTACACGAACTTGCAGGACCGCAAGCGAGACGAGCTTCGCGCTGCCTTTTCGGGCCGATCCATCGAGATCGACAGCGACAGGATTCACTGCCTGTCCGGCGACCCGTTCGGTCTCGTGGGAAGTGCGGCGACGGCGGAACCGCAGGATTTCGCAGAGAACCGGCTCTGGGACGGGGTGGCAGCGTTGACGGAGGCGATAGCGGACCTGTCCGACAGCCATTTGGCCTCGGCAACTGTTGCCGGCGCGTTCGACACCGCGATCACCGGACTCAAACGTCACCGGCTGCGACTGCAGCGGACGAACGACACCGCGGCGGAGGAGTTGCGGGCCCTGGAACCGATCATCGCGGCAGTGCAGGCCGCTCTCGATGACGCAGCGGTCCTCGGTGCGTCGCTGCGAGAGGAGGCCCGTCGGATCGTCGACAGGCATGCATCGACGGCGAAGTCCAGAATCCACGAGATCGACCGGGACGACACCAAGAAGCTGGAGAAGCTCGTAGCTTCCTGGTTCGAGGAACCAGAAGTTCAGGAGTCGCTGGAAAAGTACCTCACAGACGCGAAGAAACGACTGGATCGGTGGCAAAGCGAACATTCCTCCGCGATCGATCGCGAGATCCGAGCGGCGGACTTCCAGCTGTCTCATGAGATCGCCGAGGAATTCCAGGCTCACGGCGACCCGCTGTACGAGGACGTGGCAGAAGGTGCTGGCAAGATCGTGGCAGCTGCAGCGCCACTTGTGAAGGCCTTCGGGAACCGGGACGCTGTATACGCGATCGGCAAACAGTTCGGTCACAAGTTCAAGCCGTGGGGCGCGGTCAAGGGTGGGGCCAAGGTCGCCAAGGTCGGAGCAGTACTCGCGGTCGTCGGCGCTGCGGTGGACGCAGCCGTGATGGTCAACGATGCCATCAAAGCCGATGAGCACAAGGACGATCAGGCCGCGGCAGCTCAGGCTGTTGACGAGTTCGCCGCAAAACTGATCGACACGATTGTGCAGGGTGATGGCGGGGCTGGGCCACTCGGCTACCTCGAACAGAGGACGAAAGAGCTCGAGTCACTCTGTGCCGACCACACCGGTCACGCGAGGGCGAAGCGGCAGATGATGGATGACGGGGACTCCCGGATGGCAATGGTTGGGGTATTGCTGGCATCGGCTGACAACCTGATGGAAGCCCAAGCGAGGGAGAAATGACCGTGATTGACATCGAGGCAGTGCAGGACTGGCTGGGGCGGCTTCCGGGTGGGTCGTTGGCCGAGCAGTACGCCGACGGGTGGGCGGCGTTTGCGACGTTGGACCGCCCGGTGGTGACGATCTTCGGCTCCTATGACACGGGGAAGAGCTCCCTGCTGCGTCGCGTGCTCGTCGATTCCGGATCGCAGGTTCCGGATTGGCTGACGATCAGTGCCCGCCACGAAACCTTCGAGGTCAACGAGGTCGTGACTGCCGGCTACACCATCCGGGACACGCCGGGATTTGTCGTCGGAGCGTCGGACGCTCGTGGTCAGAACAACTCGCAACGCGCCATGGCGGCGGTGGGACTGACGGACATCGGCATCGCCGTCCTGACACCGCAGTTGGCAACTGCCGAGCGCGACCTGCTTCAGACGGTCGTGGCCGAGGGGTGGCCGCAGGGTTCGTTGTGGTTCGTCATCTCGCGATTCGACGAGGCCGGGGTGGACCCCGAATACGACCTCGACGAGTACCGCGAGCTGAGTGCTCGAAAGGTGAAGGAGCTCCGCGAGGTATTCGAGCTGAGCACGGAAGTTCCGGTTTTCGTTGTCGCGCAAGACCCTTTCGAGACGGCCGGCCCGGGCACCGACATCGACCGCGGGGAGTGGGACGCGTACAGGGACTGGGACGGGATGCGCGACCTCAATGCATCCCTCGACTCGATTTCACTCACACCAGCAACCGCACTCCGAGACGCGGCAGGCAGTCGGTACTGGGGCGGCGTTCTGGCCGACGTCCTCGACGAGTTGCGAGGACAGTTGGTGGAATACAGGTCCAGCGCCGAAGTTGCCGCAACCGGCGTAGCGAGACGCGACGGCTGGGAAGACGAGCTGGATGCACTTGACCGAGCAGCCCGTGCAAACCTCGACGGCCTACTCATCGAAGTGGCGCGACAGTCTGATCCGGGGTTGGACACCGGATACCTGCAAGGGGAGATCCCACGGCAAGTCGAACAGTGGTTCACGAAGTACGAAGGACGCCTGGAGCGGTTGAAGCAGTCGATCGGTAAGGCCGTCAGCCGTGAGCGAGCTCGGCCATCGTGGGAAGGCTTCGCATCACTGATCGCATCCGTAGGCACGGAGCCGGATGCCATCGTGAACGAACCGAGGGAACAGATTGCTCCCCATGTGGAACAAATCGGCAAGATGCTGATTGGCGTTCTCAAGGCCGCGGACGGCCAGAGATCACAGCAGGCGAAGGCACTCACGGCCAAAGCTGCGAGTGGTGCGAAGGCAGCCGGCGGATTGAACCGACATATCGGGATCGCCGAAGCTGCGCTTCCGCTCGCGGTGCACATCGCGCAATGGGTGGACGACAGTTCCGCAGACCGTGTCACGCAGGGCAGCGGTCAGCCGGCGCCGACGAGAGACCTTCGACAGCTCGTCGACAGCTGCACGGCACACGTAGCCGCCGTCTGGCAGCCCTTCGTCGACGACGTCAGGGATGTCATCGATTCGGAGACGGCCGACCAGGTTGCCCTCCACGACAGCCTCCGCCGACTCGTCGAACAGTTGCAGGATTCCATCGAGGAAGGTGAAAGCCTGAACTCGCTGGGGTCAGTGTCGGTGCGGGAGGGATAGTTCGTGACCACATGGTCATTCGGTAGATTTCATGGGGGGATTGGATTCAGGCGCCGAGACGAACTCGACGGGCACGTCGTTGAAGACGTTCTCGTTGAATGTGGTGTTTCCGTTCGCATCGGTGGTGGGTCTGGTCAGTCGCAATAGCTTGCCGTCGGCGTATACACCCATCACGCGCCAGTAACTGTCGGCCCACCAGACTCCCTGGCCCAGTCTGACCTCTCCGGGTTTCACGGATCCTCCAATTGACGCCTTGGTGGGGTGAGCGACCTCAGGACCTGACGTCCAGGGACGCGACCATCGATGGAATATCGCCCGCGACAACTATTGCGAGTGGTTTCTCCTGTGCGATGCCGCTGTGAGTGATTATCAACGCAGCTGGCGACTGTCCGTTGCCGGTCGCCGGGGCAAGCTTCTTCAGGGCTTGGGGAACAGTGGCATCGCGGCCGAGGTGGATTGCGTGATCCTGCGGTTCGTGGAACTCCATCGCATTACCGACAGTTTCCTCCTCGACCAGTTCATCGGTCGCCAGGCGGTGGGCGAGCCACCGTGCAATGCAGTTCGTGGTGAGCAGGCCAGCGTAGGCGTCTTCGTGGTAGACCGGGAACTGCGAGTAGTCGTGCTGGCGAATCACTTCGAGAACATCTCGGAGCTTGTCCTCGGGTCGAAACAGCTTGATCTCACGACGCTCAAGGACATTCAGGACCGCCGGAGGCCGGATGATCCTGTCGCGGAGGCGTTCGATCTCGTTGACCACGTCCGAGACGGGTTCAGCGACGGGCTTGCCCTCGTAGTAATCCTGATGTGCCAGTGCGTTTCGTAGGTCGGCGAAGGTGCGCAATGCAGGCAGGTCGCGCTGAGCGCGATTGCCCAGTGCGTAGAGTTCCGCCATCCGAATGAAGCTCAGGCGATTGTCACCCTTGTCGAAGCGTGCCCGGAAGTGCTTCTCGATCTCCGCGAATGCTGAGAGGAAGCGGGTGGCACGGCTCACTTCGTCCATGAGGACTCCTTGGTGGTGAGGTTGCACTCGAGATTTCACGACACATTGGCAAGAGTTCTGATGCCCACCGACGAGCCTCGGAAGCTCCGAGGCGCTGTCGGCGCTCGGGTCCTTCCCGGTGTTACCCGTACGAATCGCCGGTCGCGCCCGGTGGGTAGTTGCCGTGGAGCACATGGACGATTGCCCGCGCTAACAGAACCCAGGTCCAGGGTTTGAGAAGGGCATCTTCGGAATCCGAAGCGGTTCGTACCTCAGCGGAAGCTGTACCCGGAGCAGCTCCGGGGAGATGAGCCCAGCCATCGACGTTTAGATCCGGCCATCCGTAGGCGACGAGCAGTCCTGTGCCGTTGTACCAGGAAATCCAGCCGTATGCTGGGGAGCTTGAAGCTGGGGACAGGTCACCTCCATGTTCAGAGATGTCCTGCCTCCAGGTGGCGGACGATGAACCGTCCCAGGTGAATGTGATGTCCTGAGCGCTCGGTCCGTCGCCGGCGTCGACCATGAAAGTGAATGCGAACTCGCCGGGCTCGATCTGCTGCGGAAGATCGAGTGCAGCATTGAGTTCGTCGTCCACGCGGGCAACCGCATCTTGGAGGCGAGTCGAGCGACTCTGATCGGATCCCTGAGAATTCACTTGATCTCGCCTCCATACGGCCCGGGGGACTGCCCCAGGGGTAGTCCCCAGTGACATGTGGGAATGTCCTGAGGGTGCACAGGTGCTTCACCAAGCTCATCGCGGCGGCGGTCGACTTCGTAACACTGATGTGTAAGGGTTCGGGCCCTTCGTGCCAGGGTGAGTTGAGTCCAATGGTTCACAGCAACCCCGCCTGCAGGGCGACATACGGATCAACACTTCGATGACGATTTCCAGCCTGGCCGTGGCCGGGGACAATGCCCGCATGGACTCCTCGCATTCTCGTGCCGACGGACCCCGGCGGCGTGCGTTCACCCCGGCGGAGGCGGCGGTCGGCAAGTTGACCGCCGGACAGGCCGAGATCGCCCGGCTCAAGCGTGAACTCGATCGGACCACCAAGCGCCTCGCGACGGCTGAGGCTGCCCGCGACATCATGGGAAGAGCACACGCGCTCTTGGAATCTCTCTCCGAGGGCGCGGACCACCGCGCACGGCCGTCTGCCGGGCGTGGCGCCGAAGGCCGCAGCGTGCCGTCCGCCGCGCAAACCTGAACTATGACAGCAAAGAAACGAGGCCACGACCTCTTTCGAGTTCGTGGCCTCGTTCTGTGCAGTTCGTGGAACTGCTCCTGGTGGGCGGTTCACGAATTCTGGTCGGTCGGGGAAGTCCGTGGAAGCTCACGCTGGCCGAATGCCACTAGGTGCTCACGATGCCCGACTGCGACCGGTTCGTCGACCAGGCCCCGCTCGAGGTACGCGAGGCCCGCGGCAGCGCGATGACGATGAGCACCGCGCCGAGCGCCACGCAGACCGCGCCCGCGGTGAGTCCACCCGAGTAGCCCAGGATGGCCAGTGCGGCTACGCCGATGGCGCCGCCGATCTGTTGGACGGATGTGAACAGCGCCGAGCCGAGCCCGGCGTCCTTGTCGGTGGTGCCGTCGACCGCGGTCACGGCCAGGACCGGCAGGCTCAGCCCGTTGCCCACGCTCAGCACCAGCATTCCGGGCAGCACATGGGTGACGTAGGAATCGCCAGCGGCAAGACCGGACAGCAGCAGCAGTCCGACGATGTTGATCAGGAAGGCCAGGAGCAGAGCCCAGCGGGTGCCGATCCTGACGGAGACGCGGGAGGACAGCCACATCCCCGCCAGAATGCCCGCGCCGTAGGGCAGGTAGGCGATGCCGGCCAGCAGCGGGCTGTACGTCAGCACGGTCTGGATCTGGATCATCAACAGGAACGCCATCGCATACATCGCCATCGAGAACAGCAGGGTCGCAACGTTGGCGATGGCGCGCGTGCGCGAGGCGAGGAACGACATCGGCACCAGCGGCGCCGTCGATCGCCACTCCGCCGTCAGGAACGCCCCGGCCAGGGCGGCGGACAGCCCGACGGCACCGACGACGATCGGATCGCTCCAGCCAGTCTCGCCGGCCCGCAGCAGTCCGTACACCAGCGACACGGCGGCACCGGTCACCAGCACCGCGCCGGGAACGTCGAGGTGGCGCTGGCCCGGGGCGCGGGACTCGGGGAGCAGCCGCGGGAGCAGCGCAAGGGCAAGCGCGACGATCGGCAGGTTGATCAGGAAGATGCCACGCCAGGAGACCAGTTCCGTCAGCGCCCCGGACAGCACCAGCCCCGAGGTGCCGCCCAGTGCCGCGATGCCACCCCAGATGCCGAGCGCTCTGGCGCGCTCCTCCCGCCCCGGATGGAGCAACGTGATCATCGACATCGCCGCCGGGCTGGCCATCGCCGCCCCCGCCCCCTGCACGAATCGCCCGACCACCAGCTGCCACGGCTCCTGCGCGATCGCGCACGCCAGGCTGGCCACCCCGAACAGCGCAACGCCCATCAGGAAGACGCGCCGGCGGCCCAGCAGATCCGCCATCCGGCCACACAGCAGCAGCAGCCCACCGAACGCGAGGAAGTAGGCGTTGACGACCCAGGGCAAGCCGGATGGGCTGAATCCCAGCTCATCTCGGATGCTGGGCAGGGCCACATTCACGACGGTGTCATCGAGCACGAGCATGAACTGGACGAGACACAGCAGAATCATCGGCACCAGACGACGCTATGACCCGCCACAGTTGGCCACAATCCGCACGGAGGCCACACTATGTCGCATGGAGGACATCGGCGCGATCGTCGTGGGTCACTTCCCGCTGGCCTCGGGGGAGTGGATCCCCGAGCACCGTCACACCCACCACCAGATCGCCTGGACCCGCCGGGGAGTCCTGAGCGTCGGGGTCGGCGAGCTGTACTGGGTTCTGCCGCCGACCAGGGCGCTGTGGATACCCGCCGGCATCTCCCACACGACGGGTGCCACCCGCGACGCGGTGCTGTGCAGCCTGTATCTGGCCCCCGAGCAGTGCCCGCTGGACTGGACCGAGCCCACGGTGGTCGGCATCGACGGCCTGCTGGCCGAACTGGCGGCGTACCTGGCCCGGGACGACCTGCCCGACGAGGCGCGGTTGCGCGCCGAGGCGGTGGTGCCCGACCTGCTGCACCCGCTGCCGACCCGTCCCATCGAGGTGCCGCAGCCCACCGACGAGCGCGTCCGGATCGTGGCGGACGCCCTGCTCGCGGATCCGGCCGACCCGCGTGGCCTGGAGGCCCACGCGCGCGTCGTCGGGGTGAGCAGGCGGACCTTGACGCGGCAGTTCAGCCGCGACACCGGGATGAGCTTCGATCGGTGGCGCACCCGGGTCCGGCTGCGCGCGGCCCTGCCGCTGCTGGCGGAGGGGCAGCCGGTGTCGCGCGTGGCGCACGCCGTGGGGTACGCCACCGCGAGTGCGTTCCTGGCGGCGTTCCGGCGCACGGTCGGCACCACGCCCCGGCGGTACCTGCTCACCGGACCCGACGAGGAGGTCCACCGCGTCAGGTTCACCAGGGACAGCAGTCACGACGCGTGAGCGGGGGACGCGGTCCCGTCGAGAACGTCCGGTCGGCGGGACCGTCATCCGATCGTGCGGCAGTCCACAGACCTTCTGCGGCACACGCAGGGCTATTCGACGCGCACTGCCCCTGTGCACGCCGGAAAAGGCTTGTGCACAGGGGTAGTGCAGCCAGCGCCGAATCGGTAGGCCTGCGGCGAATCGCCGAACAGCACTGCGGCCCACGGCAGTTCAGCTCTCGTCGTACTTCTCCCAGAACCGCGCCCGCAGCCGGTACCGGATCCGCTCGTCCAGGTCGTACCGCTGCATCACGTCGGAGGCATCGAGCAGCAGCGCGCGGTCGATGTCGCGGGGGATCGACGGCTTCGCGTTCTGCAGCTCCTGCAGGCCCGCGGGGGTGGCGCTCTCCCGGAACGAGGTGAGGACGCGCAGCACCACCTCGTCGATCAGGTCGTCGCGGTCGACGTCCTCGTAGCCGCGCTGCGCCTGTGCGGGGGATCCGGTCGAGACGCTGTAGGCGAGCACGCTCGACGGCCGCGGCGCGGCAGGGGGGTGCGCCGCGGTCGCCACGTCGAGGGGGGTGCGGGCGGTCGGCCGGGCCGCCGCCACCGCGGGGGTGCGCGGCGCGGGCACCGGGGCCGGCGCCAGCACGGGTTGCCGGTCCACCTTCATTACCGCGGCGTCGACCGCGGCCCCGTCGATGCTGTCGAGTTCGTCGGCGGCCCGGATCAGGTGCCTGCTCACCCCGTGCGGCTTGCCGCCGACGGTGGGGACGGCGAGCAGCACCACCTGGACGCCGTGCACCTGCGCCTCCTCGACGGCCTCGGTGAGGTCGTCGTCGCCGGAAACGAGGAAGAACACATCGGATGCGCCGTTGCGGGCGTGCGCCACCAGGTCGAGGCCGATCCGGATGTCGACGCCCTTCTGCTCGCCGGTGTACCCGAACCGGCCGAGCCGAAGCTTCACCTTCGGGAGCTCGCCGATCCGCTCCTGCTGACAGTCGGGGATGCCGTCGCGGGCCGAGTCGTACCAGTGCACGCGCAGCACCGGCAGACCCGACCGCGCCTCCGCGGCGTCGACCAGGGAACTGATCAGCGGGGCGTACTCGACGTGGATCCCGCTGCGCAGCGACGTCCCGGTGATCCGCGTCGCCGCGGACGCGAGGAGGTAGCCGGCATCGATGTACAGGGAACAGGTCGACCGCATGCACCCACTATCGCCCACCGCCCCTGCCGTTTCCGGCGATTGCGTCCCGCCGTCGTGTCCCGGACCCCGGTGCGGGCGCCCCAAGTCGGCGATACTGGGCGGGACCACCGTGCACCTCCATGGAAGCCGACATGGCGCACACACCGGCAGGTTCCGACGACCCCACCCGCGGGCTGGTGCTGTTGTGTGCGGTGGCGCTCGGCGCTGGCGTCGCGATCGGTTTCGTCGGCGGCGCCTTCCGGTGGTGCCTGCGGCTCGCCGACCGGTGGCGGCTCGACCTCCTGGACTGGGCGGATCGGGCACCGGGCCCGGCGTGGCTGGTGCCCGTCGCGGTCACCGCCGTCGGCGCCGCGTCCGCCGCCGTGATCGCGCAGCGGATGCCGCTCGCGGCGGGCAGCGGCATCCAGCACGTCGAGGCCACCGCCCGCGGCGAGTCCGCGCCGCCGACGCTGCCGCTGGTGCCCGCGAAGTTCGTCGGGGGACTGCTCGCGATCGGCGGCGGTCTCGTCCTCGGCAGGGAGGGCCCGACCGTCCACATGGGTGCCGCGATCGGCGCCGAGGCGGGACGCCGCGCCCGCCTTGGCGCCGACGATGTCCGGCTCACCCAGTCCGCCATCGCAGGCGCCGGGCTCGCGGTCGCGTTCAACGCCCCGGTCGGCGGGGCGCTGTTCGCGTTCGAGGAGGTCACCCACACGTTCCGGTTGCGGATCGTCGTCCCCACCCTGCTCGCGGTCGCCGTCGCGGTCGCCTGCTCCCGGCTGGTGCTCGGCGACCACCCCGACTTCGACGTCCGGCCCGGCGCCGCCCCCGCGATCGCGTGGCTGCCCATGTTCGCGGTGTTCGGCCTGCTGACCGGCCTGCTCGGCGTCGCATACAACCGGCTCGTGATCGGCTTCCTCGACCTCGCCGCGGCAGCGGGCCGGGTTCCGCCAGCGGTGCGGGCGGCGGTGATCGGCGCCCTGATCGGTTGCCTGCTGATCGCCGACCCGCGGGCCGCGGGCGGCGGCGACACCCTGACCCAGGAGATCGTCGGCGGGGGGACGCTGCTGCTGCCGACGGTGCTCACGCTGCTGCTGGTCCGGTTTGTTGCCGGGCCCCTCTCCTACGCCGCGGGGACGCCCGGCGGCCTGTTCGCGCCGCTGCTCGCCGTCGGCGCCCTGTGGGGTGTGCTCTACACCCGGCTCGCGGACGCCGTCCTGCCCGCCGACCTCGCGGCGCTCACGGTGCCGATGGCGGTCGTCGGGATGGCGGCGTTCTTCGGTGCGACGGTCCGCGCACCGTTGACGGGCATCGTGCTGGTGATCGAGATGACCGCGACCGCGGAGCTCACCGTCCCGATGGCGGCCGCGACGGCGATGGCGGTGCTCGTCGCGCAGCTCGCCGGAGCCGCGCCGATCTACGACAGCCTCCGGGACCGGATGATCCGCGGAATGCGGCCCGGGGCGCCGTGATCCGCGCGATCGTGCGCCGTCCGGGCTACCGTCGACGCGTCGCGCAGGGGATGAGGGTGGGAGGACCGGTCATGGGTGGTGTGCGGGTGCTGGCGTCGGCGCTGCTGGCGATCGGGGTCGCGGTGGGCACCGGTGCGATCGCGCAGGCGGCCCCCGGATCGGGGTCGCTCGATCCGGTGGCGCTGCCCGCAGGCGAGGCGGTGGTGCCGCCGATCGACTGCGCGTCCACCGCGGCACGTCCCCGGCCGGTGATCGTGCTGCCCGGCGCGGACGGCACCACCGCCCAGACCGCCGACCAGTGGGCCACCGTCACCTCCGCGCTCCGCGACGCCGGCGCCTGCACGCTGGTGTTTCAGGGCGGCGTCGTCGACGGCACGCGGTGGGCCGGGAACATCCCGGACGCGGCCGCGCAGCTCGCGTCGTTCGTGGCCGCGGTGCGCGAACACACCGGCGCGGACACCGTCGACCTCGTCGCCCACTCCGCGGGCAGCGTCGTCTCGAACTACTACCTGAAGGTTCTCGGCGGGGCGCCCGCCGTGACCCACGCCGTGTTCCTGGCACCGGAGGGCCGGTCCTGCGACGGCGCGGGTTTCCTTGCCGCGTACGGGATCCGCAACCCGGCGGTCACGCCGGTCCAGGTGCTGCGGGCGCTGCCGTTCCTGCCGCCGCTGCTCGGGCACCTGTCGCCGGACCTCGCGGTCGCGCTCCAGTTGGCGCCCGGCTCCCGGGTGCACCGCGAGGTGTTCGAATCCGGGCCGGTCACCCAGGCCGGGGTGTCCTACTCGATCCTCGCCACCGCCCGCGACGAGATCGCCACCCCCGCCCCCAGCTGTTCGTTCATCGACGAACCCGGCGTCACGAACACCCTGTTCGAGGACGCCTTCCCCGGCGCCCCCGCGGTCGATCACTCCGCTCTGCGGTCGAGCCCGCAGGCCGCCGGCTGGGTCGTCGGCCGGCTGGCGCAGTGACGCTGCCCACAGTGCGGCGACATCACGATCCGGTCACGCTATGGTTACCGACAGCACTGGCCGCAGCTGATTCGAATCGCTGCGGTCAGTAGTCGTTTCGGGGCCCTTTCCCCTCAGGACACCGTCCGCCGGGTTCCGGTCGCCGCCCCGAGCGCCGCGTCCCGCAGTCGGATCAGCGTGCCCGCGGTCGCGACCCGGCCCATCATCCGCGAGCCGCGCACCAGCATCCGCGTCCGCCATCGACGCGCGCGGTCGTAGCGGCGCAACGCGGTCGCGACGTCGGGGCTCTCGGACAGGGCACGCGCGAGGGTGGCCGCGTCGACGATCGCCTCGCACGCGCCGCGACCCAGGTTCGGCGCCATCGCGTGCGCGGCGTCGCCGATCAACGCGACGTTGCCGCGCACGTACGACGGCAGCGCAGGCGACTCGTACAGGTCGTGATGCAGCAGGGCCGCCCCGTCGAGACGGTCGAGGACGTCCCGAACCTCGGCATGCCAGCCGCCGAACCTGGTGCGCAGGAACGCAATTCCACCGTCCGGCAATCCAGGTTTGACGCGCGCCGCGGCGAAGACGTTGGTGAGGCCGCCGTCGCGCGGGGTGATCCCGAACAGGGCCCCGGCATCCCAGGTCTCGGCGGTGACGTCGGTGTCGCCGGGCACCCAGCCGCGCCACGCCGTCATCCCGAGCGGCCGCGCCCGATACCGCGGGCCGGCGATCGCCTCCCGGATGCCGCTGCCGATCCCGTCCGCACCGATCACCACGTCGGCCCCGGCCGGGACGGCGTCGACGGTCCGGCCGAACCGCAGCACCCCGTCGGGCAGGGCGGCGGCGAGCACGCCGAGCAGGGCGGGCCGCGACACCAGGACCGGCGACCCGCGGACGGCGAGCCGGGCGATCGTGCTGCCGTCGGGCCGCAGGATCGCGCCGGACGGCAGCGCGACGCCGCGCCCGCGGATCGGGTCGCCGAGCCCGACCGCGTCGAGGGCATCCAGCGCCGCGGGCCACATTCCCAGCGCGGTGCCGGTGTCCGGTACCGCGGGGGAGCGTTCCAGCACCCGAACCTCCCACCCCGCCCGAATCAGGTGCGTGGCCGCGGTCAGCCCGCCGATGCCGCCGCCGACGATGGTCACGGTTCCGCGCATGACCGCCACCCTACTACCGACGTAGTGCCGCGTCACTACGTCGGTAGTCTTTGCCCGCGCCGGCGGTCGGGGACTACCTCGGTAGTGTTCCGGGCATGCCAGCCAACCGGGACCGTGCGCTGGACGCCGCGATCGCCCTCCTCGGCACGCGCGGCCTGAAGGGGCTGACGCATCGCGGTGTCGACGCGGCGGCGGGCCTGCCGCAGGGATCCACGTCGAACCACTTCCGGACCAGGAATGCGCTGCTCGCGGCCGTGGTCGCGCGGCTCGTCGAGCGGGACAGGGAAGACTGGGCGTCGCTCGGCGCCGCCCGGCTGCCCGCGACGCTGACCGACCTCGCCGACGGGCTGGCCGGCTACGTGCTGCTCGCCGTCGGCCGGGACCGGGTGCGGACCACCGCGCGGTTCGTGCTGGTCGCCGCCGCCGCGACCGACCCGACGCTGGCCGCCCCGATCGGTGCGGGCCGCGCCGAACTGGTGGCGTGGGGGAGCACGATGCTGGCAATGCTCGGGGCCGCCGATCCGCACCGGAACGCGGTGCTCCTCACCGACTACCTGGACGGGGTCATCCTGCACCGGCTGACCCCGCCGCCGACCCCGGCCGAGCCCGCCGCGGCGGCGGACCAGTTCGACCCGCGGGCGGGGATTGTTACCGTTCTCGGCGCGGTGTTCGGCGCCGACGCGGGCCGCTTCTGACCGGGCGTCCAACGAATCACCCCAGGTCGCGGCCAGAAAAGGCTACCCTTGGTTGGCGCGATGTGGGTTTCGTGAATTATCGTTTTCGGAACATGCTGGACACACAAGAGTCCAGAGGGCCACCCGGTCGAGCCGACGGAGGCGGGAACCCCCGCCGGATCCGTCCGCCGCGACCGCAGGGTGGGCGCGCCGATCCGACGCTGTGTCGGCGCTCGTTTTGCCACGTGATGGCCATCAGCGTTGCTGGTCGTCTGTGCACTTTCACGCACACGAAGGCTAGGTATGAAGCAATTTCCAGGCCACCGGTCTCACGGACCCCAGGGCCTCTATGACCCCGCAAACGAGCACGACGCGTGTGGTGTCGCGTTCGTCGTCGACATGCACGGTCGCCGCAGCCGCGACATCGTCGACAAGGCCATCACCGCGCTGGTGAACCTCGAGCACCGCGGCGCCGCTGGCGCCGAGCCCAACAGCGGTGACGGCGCGGGCATCCTGCTGCAGGTCCCGGACTCGTTCCTGCGCGCGGTCGTCGACTTCGAGCTGCCCGCCGAGGGCGCCTACGCGACCGGCATCGGTTTCCTCCCGCAGGGCGAGGCCGCCGCCGACGAGGCAGCAGCCGGCGTCGAGAAGATCGCCGCGGACGAGGGCCTGACGGTCCTCGGCTGGCGCGCGGTCCCCACCGACGCGTCGTCGCTCGGCGCGATGGCCCGCGACGCGATGCCCACCTTCCGGCAGGTGTTCCTGGCCGGGACCGGCCTGGCAGGCATGGACCTCGAGCGCCGGGCCTACGTCGTCCGCAAGCGCGTCGAGCACGAGCTCGGCGACGGCGGTGCAGGCGCGGACGGCCCCGGCAAGGAGTCGGTGTACTTCCCCAGCCTGTCCGGGCAGACCTTCGTCTACAAGGGCATGCTGACCACCCCGCAGCTCAAGAGCTTCTACCTGGACCTGCAGGACGAGCGCATGGAGTCCGCGCTGGGCCTGGTGCACTCGCGCTTCTCCACCAACACCTTCCCGTCGTGGCCGCTGGCGCACCCGTTCCGCCGCGTCGCGCACAACGGCGAGATCAACACCGTCACCGGCAACGAGAACTGGATGCGGGCCCGCGAGGCGCTCATCACCTCCGACGTGTTCGGTGCGGGCAAGCTGGAGAAGATCTTCCCGGTCTGCACCCCCGGCGCCTCCGACACCGCGCGCTTCGACGAGGTGCTTGAGCTGCTGCACCTCGGCGGCCGCAGCCTGCCGCACGCCGTGCTGATGATGATCCCGGAGGCCTGGGAGCGTCACGAGAGCATGGATCCGGCGCGGAAGGCGTTCTACGAGTACCACTCCGCGCTGATGGAGCCGTGGGACGGCCCGGCGTCGGTGTGCTTCACCGACGGCACCGTCGTCGGCGCCGTCCTCGACCGCAACGGCCTGCGCCCGAGCCGGGTCTGGGTCACCGACGACGGTCTCGTCGTGATGGCGTCCGAGGTCGGCGTCCTCGACATCGATCCCGCGAAGGTGGTCACCAAGACCCGCCTGCAGCCGGGCCGGATGTTCCTGGTGGACACCGCGCAGGGCCGCATCGTCTCCGACGACGAGATCAAGTCCGAGCTCGCCGCCGCGCAGCCGTACCAGGAGTGGCTCGACGCGGGCATGGTCCGCACCGAGAACCTGCCCGAGCGCGAGGTCATCCACATGAACCACGAGCGCGTGCTGATCCGTCAGCAGGTGTTCGGGTACACCACCGAGGAGCTGAACATCCTCCTCGCGCCGATGGCGAAGACCGGCGGTGAGGCGCTCGGCTCGATGGGCACCGACACCCCGATCGCGGTGCTGTCCGCCCGCTCGCGCCTGCTGTTCGACTACTTCCAGCAGCTGTTCGCGCAGGTCACCAACCCGCCGCTGGACGCGATCCGGGAAGAGGTCGTCACCAGCATCGGCGGCAGCATCGGCCCCGAGGGCGACCTGCTCAACCCGGGACCGGACTCCTGCAAGCAGCTGTTCCTGCCCTCGCCGATTCTGCACAACGACGACCTCGCGAAGCTGGTCCATGTCAACGACGACGGTGAGTTCCCCGGCTTCCGCTCGGTCGTCATCCCCGGCCTCTACCGGGTCGCGGACGGCGGCGCCGGCCTGCGCGCCGCGCTGGACAGCATCCGGTTCCAGGTGTCGGAGGCGATCGCGGGCGGTGCCCGCATCATCGTGCTCACCGACCGCAACTCGAACGAGACGTTCGCGCCGATCCCGTCGCTGCTGCTGACCGCGGCCGTGCACCACCACCTGGTGCGGGAGCGGTCCCGCACGAAGGTCGGCCTGGTCGTCGAGGCCGGTGACGCCCGCGAGGTGCACCACATGGCGATGCTCGTCGGCTTCGGTGCCGCCGCGGTCAACCCGTACATGGCCTTCGAGTCGATCGAGGACATGATCGAGAGCGGCCAGCTCACCGGCGTCACCTACGAGCAGGGTGTCGCGAACTACATCAAGGCGGCGGGCAAGGGCGTGCTCAAGGTGATGTCCAAGATGGGCATCTCCACCCTCGCCTCGTACACGGGTGCGCAGCTGTTCCAGGTGATCGGCCTGTCGCAGGAGCTCATCGACGAGTACTTCACCGGCCTGCGGTCGCAGCTCGGCGGTATTGGGCTCGACGAGATCGCGGCCGACGTGAAGGTGCGGCACCAGCACGCCTACCTGCCCCGCAAGGAAGAGCGCGCGCACCGCGAGCTCGAGGTCGGCGGCGAATACCAGTGGCGCCGTGAGGGCGAGTACCACCTGTTCAACCCGGACACGGTCTTCAAGCTGCAGCACGCCACCCGCACCGGCCAGTACTCGATCTTCAAGGAGTACACCAAGATGGTCGACGACCAGTCCGAGCGACTGGCGTCCCTGCGTGGCCTGTTTGCGTTCAAGTCCGGTCTGCGCGAGCCGATCTCGATCGACGAGGTCGAGCCGGCGAGCGAGATCGTCAAGCGGTTCTCCACCGGTGCGATGAGCTACGGCTCGATCTCCGCGGAGGCCCACGAGACCCTCGCGATCGCGATGAACCGGCTCGGCGCACGCTCGAACTCCGGTGAGGGCGGCGAGGATCCGCGGCGCTTCGAGGTCGAGGAGAACGGTGACTGGCGCCGGTCCGCGATCAAGCAGGTCGCGTCCGGACGCTTCGGTGTCACCTCGCACTACCTGACCAACTGCACCGACATTCAGATCAAGATGGCGCAGGGTGCCAAGCCCGGTGAGGGCGGCCAGCTGCCGCCGCACAAGGTGTACCCGTGGGTCGCCGAGGTGCGCGGCTCGACGCCGGGCGTCGGCCTGATCTCGCCGCCGCCGCACCACGACATCTACTCGATCGAGGATCTCGCGCAGCTGATCCACGACCTGAAGAACGCCAACCCGGCGGCCCGCATCCACGTGAAGCTGGTTTCCGAGGTCGGTGTCGGCACCGTCGCCGCTGGCGTCTCCAAGGCGCACGCCGACGTGGTGCTCATCTCCGGTCACGACGGCGGCACCGGCGCCTCCCCGCTCACCTCGCTCAAGCATGCGGGTGCGCCGTGGGAGCTCGGCCTCGCCGAGACGCAGCAGACGTTGCTGCTCAACGGTCTTCGGGACCGGATCGTGGTGCAGGTCGACGGTCAGATGAAGACCGGCCGGGACGTGATGATCGCGACGCTGCTCGGCGGCGAGGAGTTCGGTTTCGCGACCGCTCCGCTCGTGGTGTCCGGCTGCATCATGATGCGCGTGTGCCACCTCGACACCTGCCCCGTCGGTGTCGCGACCCAGAACCCGTTGCTGCGCAGCCGGTTCACCGGCAAGCCGGAGTTCGTGGAGAATTTCTTCCTGTTCATCGCCGAGGAGGTGCGTGAGCTGCTCGCCGAGCTCGGCTTCCGCACCCTCGAGGAGGCGGTCGGTCAGGTCGACGTCCTCGACACCACGAAGGCGCAGGAGGTGTGGAAGGCGTCCAAGCTGGACCTTTCACCGATCCTCGCCGCGCCGACAACGGCGTTCCCGGACCAGGACCTGTACTGCACCGGAACCCAGGACCACGCGCTGGACAAGGCGCTGGACCAGGAGCTGATCGCCCAGGCCCGGCCCGCACTCGACGCCGGTGCTGCCGTGCGGATCGAGTCGAAGATCACCAACGTCAACCGGACGGTCGGCACCATGCTCGGCCACGAGCTGACCAAGGTGTACGGCGCGGAAGGACTGCCGGACAACACGATCGACATCACGTTCACCGGCTCGGCGGGCAACAGCTTCGGCGCGTTCGTGCCGAAGGGCATGACGCTGCGCCTGAACGGCGACGCCAACGACTTCGTCGGCAAGGGCCTCTCGGGTGGACGCATCGTGGTGCGGCCGTCGCTGCAGGCGCCGAGCGAATTCGTCGCCGAGGACAACATCGTCGCGGGCAACGTCCTGCTGTTCGGTGCCACCGGCGGCGAGGCGTACTTCCGCGGCGTTGCCGGTGAACGGTTCGCGGTCCGCAACTCGGGTGCCACCACCGTCGTCGAGGGCGTCGGCGACCACGGCTGCGAGTACATGACCGGCGGCCGGGTCGTCATCCTCGGCGCGACCGGCCGCAACTTCGGTGCGGGCATGTCCGGCGGCGTCGCGTTCGTCTACAACGCCGACCGGTCCTTCGAGGCGAACCTCAACACCGAACTGGTGGATCTCGAGGACCTCGAGCACGACGACTTCGCGTGGCTCAAGGCCACCGTGGAGAAGCATCGGGACGAGACCGGGTCGGAGGTTGCCGCGCGCATCCTCGCGGACTGGTCACAGCAGGTCAACCACTTCGCGAAGGTCATGCCCCGCGACTACAAGAAGGTGCTCGTGGCGATCGACACCGCGAAGAAGAACGGAAAGAACGTGGACGAGGCGATCATGGAGGCCGCTCGTGGCTGATCCGAATGGCTTCCTCAAGCACACCTCCCGGGAGACCCCGGTCCGGCGGCCGGTGCCGCTGCGGCTGATGGACTGGAAGGAGGTGTACGAGGACTTCGACTCGAAGACCCTCCGCACCCAGGCCAGCCGCTGCATGGACTGCGGTATCCCGTTCTGCCACAACGGCTGCCCGCTCGGGAACCTGATTCCCGAGTGGAACGACCTGATCTACAAGGATCAGTGGCGGGAGGCGTTCGACCGGCTGCACGCGACGAACAACTTCCCGGAGTTCACCGGGCGGCTGTGCCCGGCCCCGTGCGAGGCGTCCTGCGTCCTCGGCATCAACCAGGACCCGGTCACCATCAAGCAGGTCGAGGTCGAGATCATCGACCGCGCCTTCGACGAGGGCTGGGTCAACCCGATCCGCACCTCCAGCCTGACCGGCAAGAAGGTCGCGGTCGTCGGGTCCGGCCCGGCTGGCCTGGCCGCCGCGCAGCAGCTGACCCGCGCCGGGCACACGGTGACGGTGTACGAGCGGGCCGACCGCATCGGTGGCCTGCTCCGCTACGGCATCCCCGAGTTCAAGATGGAGAAGCGGCACATCGACCGCCGCCTGGTGCAGATGGAGTCCGAGGGCACCGTCTTCCGCACCGGCGTCAATGTCGGTGTCGACATCACCGCCGAGGAGCTCAGGGCGCAGTACGACGCGGTCGTGCTGGCCGGCGGCGCCACCGAGGCCCGCGACCTGCCGATTCCCGGCCGGGAGCTGGACGGCATCCACCAGGCGATGGAGTTCCTGCCGATCGCCAACCGGGTGCAGTTCGGCGATCTCGACGCGCCGACCATCACGGCGGAGGGCAAGAAGGTCGTCATCATCGGCGGCGGCGACACCGGCGCCGACTGCCTCGGCACCTCGCTGCGGCAGGGCGCGGAGATCGTGCACCAGTTCGAGATCATGCCGCGCCCGCCGGAGGAGCGTGCCGACTCCACCCCGTGGCCGACGTACCCGCTGATGTACCGGGTGTCCTCGGCGCACGAGGAGGGCGGCGAGCGCGTCTTCTCCGTCAACACCGAGGAATTCGTCGGCGAGAACGGCAAGGTCACCGCGCTCAAGGCGCACGAGGTCCAGATGGTCGACGGCCGCTTCCAGAAGGTGGAGGGCTCGGACTTCGATCTCGAGGCCGACCTGGTGTTGCTCGCGATGGGGTTCGTCGGACCGGAGAAGCCGGGCCTGCTCACCGATCTCGGCGTCGACCTGACCGACCGCGGCAACGTCGCCCGCTCCGACGAGTGGACCACCAATGTCGACGGCGTCTTCGTGGCCGGTGACATGGGCCGCGGACAGTCCCTGATCGTGTGGGCGATTGCGGAGGGCCGTTCGTGTGCGGCCGCCGTCGACGCCTACCTCGAGGGCGGGCAGACCTTCCTGCCGTCCCCGATCAAGCCCACCGCTGCCCCGCAACGGTAGGAAGACCGCCGGTCAGCGTCGCCCGGCATCATCTCGGCAACCCGCCGCTCCGGACCTGGTCCGGGGCGGCGGGTTGCGTTGTGCGAGGTCAGGTCGGCGTCATCGGCACGACGAATGGGCGCACGGCGCCGGGGTCGTCCAACACGGCCGCCGGAGAATCCATGAGGAACCGGTCGAAGGTGCCCACCGACCAGGTCCCGCGCCGCGGCGATGACCTCACTGCGCGGCGACGAGCCCACGCTCAGCCCGGCGGGGCCATCGGTACCCGGCACCTCCGGCACCCACTGCGGCACGACGGCCTGCAGGTCGCTGAAGCCGAAATGGCTGGTGCCGAGTAGCGAATTAGCCGACGGCGGTCCCGTCCGGTTCGACCGTGACCAGCGCCTCGCCGGTGTGGTCGATCGAGACCACGACGTCCCGGCGGCTCGCGAGGTCCTCGGTGAGCGCCGAGTACGCGAATTGGGGTGCGAGGTAGCCGGGGGAGAACACGACCAGCGGCAGGTCACCGAGGGTGGTATCGACGTCGGCGTTCGCGGTGGTGTTGCCGGACAGGCGAACCCGTGGAACGCAGGGCGGGGCGTGGACCGGTGACCGGTCCGCGCCCCACTCCGGCCGAGGTGCGGGCTAGGGCGTCGAGCCCGACTCCGATGGCGTCTCCGACCCGGAGCTGCCCCCGCTTTCCTTCTCGATCGGGCTCGACGAGCGTGGTGATGCCCGCGATCTCGCTGGATTCCGTGCCTTTTTCCCGATCCCTGAAGCTGTGTTGGACGGGCGACCGGCATCTCGCCCGAGGGTGAAAATGCGTCGGACCAACTGAGTTCACTTTTGCTGGAATGCTTTTCGTGGCACGCGTCACCCGGTGTTTTCGCCGAGCGCGCTGCTACTTCGCGGTGCGGTCCGGGGCGACGATGGTGCCGTAGTCGAGCCCGCCGTGACTGTGGGTGGGCACCACGGGCCACTGCCGCTTCCATGCCGCGCATTCCGAGGACGGAATGATCTGCAGCCACCGCGGGTCACGCGGCGAAGGCGAGGCCATCGTCTTCTCCTTGACCATCGAGTCGTACTGGTCCAGGGAGTCCTCAAGGGTGTTGCCGTTGAGCACGACCTCGCGACCATAGAACCTGGCCTGCTGCTTGACGCCGGGGATCTTGGACAGCTCCGGCTGCCAGCTGTCGGCAGCCATGCCGTTCTCCGACGAGACCCACACCCCGTCCGGGGTGTTGACCACCAGGGAGTGGTTGCCGTCGGTGTGGCCCGGGGTCCACAGCAGGCTGACGCCGACACCGAGTTCGACGTCGCCCTCGAAGATCTCGAGCCGGTCCTGCGGTACGCCCTTCATGCCGCCGTCCACGTACCAGGCCCACTGCATCGGGTGCATAGACTCGAAGGTGCCCAGCTCGCGGCGATGGACCAGCAGCTTCGCGTTGGGGAACAACGGCTTCCGCGGCTCGGTCTCACCCTCGATGGGCTCGGTGGAGCCCATGATCATCCGCACGTCCTGGACGTGCAGATGGTCGAAGCTGATGTAGTCGACGTCCTCGTTGGTCAACCCGAGTCCGGGGAGCACCTTGTCGGGATCGTTGTAGTATTTGACGAAGAGCTTTTCCGCGTAGAACTTCTGGGAGAACTTCTGCAGGGTGTGGTAGAACGGCGCCTCCGCGGAACCCGCCGCGACGGTCGGCTCCCAGACCAACGTCTTGCGCTTGCCGTCGAAGCCCTCGAACTGGATGACGAACATCCGGTTGATGATCGAGATCATCGGGTTCGCGTTGATCGAGTAGCCCTGGAACGCGAACCGGGCCGGGTACGGCGCCGCGGCGATGTCGATGCTCTTGATCGCCTTGACCTGTCCCTGGGCGAGGAACCGCTTTCGGTAGCGGACCGCCGCGTCCCGCACCGCCTCGAGCCGGTCGCCGCGGGGCCAGATGTCGTGGACGCCCTGGAATTCGGGGATGGGCCGCACGATGTCGGTTGCCTGGCCCTGCGGGCCCTGGCCGTTGATGTCGGTGGTCATCGGGCGGCTCCTGGATCGTCGGTGGTGGTTTCGGTGAGGGCGGCCCTCTCGTACTTCGCGCGCGCGGAGCGGTCGCCGTCGAGGGTGGTGACCTGGTTCGGCACCATGAGGCCCCACAGCATCACCCGCACCGGGTCGGGCAGCGCGTCGATCACGCGGGCCAGCGGGCTGACGTACCGCGGGACGGACACCTCGAAGCGGGGTCGGGCGATGACACCGGCCACCGCCTTCGCGACGTCGTCGGGGGTGAGCATCTTGACCGATCCGGAGGAGGTGCCCGCCGCGAGTTCGGTGGCCACCACGGTCGGCATCACCACGGACAGGTCGACACCGCTGCCGCGCAGCTCGGTGCGGACACCCTTCAGATACCCGAACACGCCGTGCTTGGTGGCGGCGTAGGTAGCCTCGCCGGCGGGGGAGAGCCGGGATGCGGCCGAGGCGACGGTCACGATCTGGCCGCGGCCGCGGGCCCGCATCCGGGGTGCGGTCAGCCGCACCCCGCGGATGACGCCGTGCAGGTTCACCTCGAGCTGGCGGCGGGTGGCCTGCTCGGTCTCCTCGTCGAAACGCCCGACCCACATCACGCCGGCGTTGTTGACGAGCACGTCGATCGGACCCCACTTCGCCTCCACCGCGTCGAGGAAGTCGGTGAACGAGTCCTCGTTGGTGACGTCGAGGGCGAATCCGGCCGCCTCGCCGGGCAGCTGCCCGGCGGCCGCGGTGGCCTGGTCCGCGTCGAGGTCGCCGATGGCGATCCGCGCCCCCTCGGCGGCGAGCTGGCGAGCGATGGACAGGCCGATACCGCGGGCGGCGCCGGTCACCGCGATCACACGCGATGTCGGTGGGTTCGTTGAGCGCATAGAGATCCTCTCCGGTGACAGTTTCGCGCCATGTGACATGGCTACATGTCAAATCTACTGTAGAGTATGTCACAGTGTTGGAGCCGAGGGAACCGTCTCTGCTACTTCCCCTGGTGCAGGTGGGTGCGTAGGCCTGCCAGCGCGGAGACGAAGAGCATTGTGGACACCTCGATCAGGACCCGCGGATCTTGCTGCTGCCCGGTCATCATCCAGTCGACGAGCAGGTTGTTTACCGCGCCGGACAGGGAGAGCGCAGTCAGTCGGGCGGGCTCGGTGGTGGCGTCGAACCCGGACTGCGTCGACCACACCGCGCAGATGACCTCACCGAACCCGCGCAGCACCGCGTGTCGGACCTCCTCGAGTTCGGGGGAGATGCCGACGACCTCGATCAACACCACGCGGGCACGGCGGGGATCGTCGGTCAGGTAGCCGACGAAGGCCGTCAACCCGGCACGGATCCTGGCTTCGAGGTCCCCGTCCGCGGTGCCGATCGCGGACTGCGTCGCCTCTCGCACCTCGGTGACGAGCAGGCCATACACGCCGGCCAGCGCCGCCTTCCGGTCCCGGAACGACTCGTAGAAGTACCGTTCGGTGAGCCCGGCAGTGTCGCATATCTGCTTGACCGAGGTCGCCGGATATCCGACCGTGCCGAACAGGTCCAAGGCGGCCTCGAGGATCGCCGCTCGGCGGACGCGCACCCGCTCCTCGGCGTCCAGGCCGGAGTAGCGCCGTCCGGTTCCGCGCCCTCGTGCAGGTGTCATTGGTCGACTTCGCCCCTTTCTGTGGTGTGCTGCGTGCCCTACTGTGCCAGTACCCAATCCGTCATTGTCAGAGTGTCCAAGCCCGTCGGCGCGGTAGGGAGCCAGTCGTGGCCACTGACACCGGACCGATCCTGCAGAACGATGTTGACCACTGACGTCGGAGCCGGGACCGGGGTCCGATCGACTCGCGTAGGACACGGTGCTGCCCGAGAGTCGGGAGACGATGCGGCGGACCGCGGAGTTCCTGCGCATCCGCGACGCGCGGCGCCACCGCCCCGTGCGCTGGCTATACGGCTCGGCGCTGATCCCGACCGCCGTCACGAACAACACCCGATGCAGACGGAGCCGATGGATGGTGAGCAGTACCGACGAGTCGACCATGCCGCGATCCTCCAATTCCCGCACTGACAGCCGACTGTCAGGTGCATCCAACCGAACATCAAGGTGAAGCCGGTGTGATCGGTTGGTGAACGTCGTCCGACGTTCGACCGAGACCGAGGAAGGCCGATCCGATGGGACTGTTCGACCGTTTCCGCACCCCCTCCGCGGAGGGCAGGCACCGGACGGAGGATGTCCTCACCGATCCCACCGGTTACCAGCGGACCGCGAGCAGGCTGCACGCGTTCAACCGGTACGAGATCAAGTACTTCGTCGACGAGATGAAGGTGCCCGAACTGCGGGCCGAACTCGCCGCGCGGATGGACACCGACCCGTACTCGCCGCACGGCGGCTACCCGGTGACGTCGCTGTATTACGACACCCCCGATCTGCGGTTCTACTGGGAGAAGATCGAGGGCCTGAAGTTCCGGCGCAAGCTGCGGCTGCGGCTGTACGGCCCGCCTGCCGCGTGCACCGACGAGACCCCGGTTCAGATCGAGATCAAGCAGCGGGTCAACCGGGTGACCCAGAAGCGCCGGATCGCGTTGCCGTACGGGCTCGCTCAGCGCTGGCTGAACGGCCGCGAGGAGATCGACGGTGATCCGTCGCAGCGACCGTTCGTGAACGAGGTGACCACGCTGATCGGGAACCTTGATCTGCGTCCGACGGTGACCACCGGCTACCTGCGGGAGGCGTTCGTCGGCAGGGAGGCGGATCTCGGGCTGCGGGTCACGATCGATCATAAGGTGCACGGCCGGGATCGGGACTTCCATTTCGCCTCCGGTGCCGAGAACCGCTACATCATCCCGCCGAAGCTGGCGATCGTCGAGCTCAAGGCGAACGAGCGGGTCCCCTACTGGGCGACGGATCTGACCGCGCGCCTGAACATGTCGGTGATCCGGGTGTCGAAGTATTGCCAGTCGGTGGAGGCCTTCGGGATGGCGCCGCGATCGCGGCACGGTGCGCCGGAGCTGGTGCTCCCGGACGGGTTCGACCGTCGGGTGCGGGCCGATCCGCTTCCTCTGTAACCCAGTGCGCTGCACGGAAAGCAAGACAGGAAACCCATGAATCTCAATCTCCAGGACCTCAGCGGTACCTTCAGCACATTCGACATCATCGTGTCGCTGTCACTGTCGTTCGTGCTGTCGGCGATCATCGGCTGGGTCTACCGGTACACCCACAAGAACGTGTCGTACAGCCAGTCGTACGTGCAGACGTTGGTGATGGTCGGCATGATCATCTCGCTGATCATGCTGGTCGTCGGCTCCAACATCGCCCGCGCCTTCGCTCTCGTCGGCGCACTGTCGGTGGTCCGATTCCGCAACGCCATCAAGGAAACCCGCGATGTCGGGTTCATCTTCCTGGTGATGGCGATCGGCATGACGACCGGCACCAGGTTCTATCTGCTGGCGATCGCCGCGACCGTCGCGATCTGCCTGGTGCTGCTGATCATGAACAGGTTCAGCTGGTTCAAGCTCGACGTGCAGCGCCAGGTGGTCAAGGTGCAGGTGCCGCCGGAGCAGGAGTACGCGGCCCTCGTCGACGACGTCCTCATTCGGTACTGCTCCGAGTTCGAGCTGGTGTCCACGGAGGCGGTCCGATCGGGTGCCCTGAACGAGATGTACTACACCGTCCAGCTGAAGAAGGGTCGCACGCCCGCCGAGCTGATCGCCGCCCTCGGCGCCGTCAACACCGGGCAGCGCGTGACCGTACTGACCGGATACGACCAGACGGACATCTGATGCCACCGACGAACGCCGCCCGGCCTCCTGGTCCGAAACTCGGTCTCCGGCACCGGATCCCGACATCGCTCCGACAGCATTGGAAGTTGCTGGTGGTGTTCGTTGCGTTCGTGACCGTGATGGCCACCGTCTTCGGTGGCACCCGCATCCGACCGACGATCACCGGCGACGCCTCGGTGATCGCGTCCCCGATCACCGACAACATCATCGGCACGGTGAACCTGTTCGACGATGCCGTGACGCACCAGGTGTCCCTCGAGATCACCGATGCCGAGTACGACGACATGATCACCGAGTTCCAGGCGACCGGGGACAAGAAGTGGGTCACCGCCGACCTCACGATCGACGGCACCTTCGTCAACGACGTGTCGATCCGGCTGAAGGGCAACTCCACCCTGATGGGGGTCAGCGGACGGGGCCCCGGCACCGACGGATTCGAACCGCCGGACGGCATGGGACCACCCGAGGGCATCGAGATCCCCGAGGGTGCCGACCCGATGGGCGCGATGGGTGAGCAGGCCTCGGAGGACGACCCGACCTCGCTGCCGCTGCTCATCAGCTTCGACGAGAACGAGGACGGGCGGGCCTACCAGGGCATGACGGAGCTGTCGGTCCGGCCCGGCTCCCCGGTGCTGAACGAGGCGATGTCGCTGTCGCTGACGGCCGGGACCGGGCAGCCGTCCCAGCGCTACGCGTACACGGTGTACTCGATCAACGACAGCGCCACCACCACCCGGCTGCTGCTCGAACACCCCGACGACACCTACGCCAACGCGCTGTTCGACTCGGACGGCTACCTGTACAAGGCGGATGCGAACTCCCGCTTCGAGTACGCGGGCGATGACCAGTCCGCCTACGCCGACCAGTTCAAGCAGATCAACGCCGTCGGCAGCGGGAACCTGCAGCCGATCATCGGCTTCCTGCGGTGGCTGGACACGGCGTCGGACAAGGAGTTCGACGCGCACCTGGCCGACTGGGTCGACGTCGACTCGTTCGCCCGGTACCTGGCAACCCAGAACCTGATCGTCAACGGCGACGACATGAGCGGGCCCGGGCAGAACTACTACCTCTGGTATGACCTCGACACCGGCAAGTTCACCGTCGTCTCGTGGGACCTCAACCTCGCGATGCAGGGGGACGCGACGGCCGGCCCGCACGACGAGGTTGCGTTGGCGATGGGGGCGGGTGGTCCGGGAGCAGGACCGGACGCCGGTGCGCCCGGTGCGGGCATGACCGCGCCGCAGGGCATGGCCGCGCCGAATGGCATGCCGCCGAGCGGCATGACCCCGCCGCAGGGCGGGCCGCCCGGGACGAGCAAGGACAACGCGATGAAGACCCGCTTCCTGGAGTCGGCCGCCTTCACCGCCGCGTACGAGGACGCCTACTGGGCGCTGTTCGACCAGATGTACGCGGGCGGGCTGGCCGCCGACCTCCTCGATCGGCTCGCGGTCACCGTCCCGGTCAGCGACGGGCTCGCCGCGGAGGATCTGCGGGCCGACGTCGACGCGATGCGCACCTGGATCGACCGCCGCACCGCCGCGCTGACCGGGCAGCGCACCGGCTGAGCGACGCGCCCGGTTGCCTGCCCCGGAGGGCGCGCATGGTATTTGTGTTCCGCCTCGCCGACCAGCGGTCGGCCGGGGTAACGTTTCTTTACCGCTTGTGCATCTTTTCGACACATCCCGGTGCGACGATCGCGGCGTCGTTGTCGGGAGTGCAGGAAGTAAGGGGTTGGCTGAATGGGGCCGAGGAAGTTCGTGGCGATGGCATCGGCGGCCGTCGCGGCGGCAGCGGGGCTGCTGGTGGGGGCGGGTGCCGGTGCGGCACAGGCGGACCCGGCATGTCCCAGTCTCTACGTCGTCGCCATTCCCGGGACCTGGGAGACCGGCGTCACCCCCGACAAGCAGGCCGGTGGCGGCATGCTCGCCGACGTCACGAACCGGCTGCGCGGCGCGGACATCCGCACCGACTACGTGCGGTACGTCGCGACCGCCTTCCCGTGGGAGGGCGAGATGTACGGCGCGTCCAAGCAGCAGGCCACCGACTTCGCGCGCGGCATGCTCGAGGCGATGCAGGCCCGCTGCGCGGGCACCCGCTTCGGGATCATCGGCTACAGCCAGGGCGCCGACGCGGCCGGGGATCTGGCCAACGAGATCGGCACCGGGCTGAGCACCATCCGGCCGGAGCGCATCGCGGGCATCGGGCTGCTGTCCGACCCGAAGCGGTCCCCGACCGACGCGCTGATCGGCCCGAGCGTGCCGGGCGCCGGTGCGGGCGGGGCACGTCCCGGCGGCTTCGGCTGGGTCAGCGACCGCACCGTGACGTTCTGCGCGCCCGGTGACCTGTACTGCGCCACCGAGTCCGACGACTTCGTGACCCGGATGGCCGGCTTCGCCGCGACGAACGCGGACCCCGGCTCGTCCGATTCGCCGGACTACGTGCCGGAGGCCGGGGTGATCCTCGGTGATCTCGCCGGGGCGGGCGGCATGCCCACGCTGCGCGGCCAGTTGACCGAACGGGCGAACCTGGAGCGGGCGGCGGACCTGGCCCGGTTCTACGGTTCCGGCGCGCACCAGAACTACCAGGGCTATGCCGTCGACGCCGCGGGCACCACCCCGACGGCCTGGCTCGCCGGATGGCTGCGCGAGAAGGCCTGACGCCGACGGGTCATGCGGCGCGGTGGGTGATCCCCGTCGCCGCGTGACCGACGGTGGCGTCGCCGTCGACCATCGTGCGCATGAACGCGCGCTGCTGGGCGGCGCCGCGGGCCGCGGCACGGTCCCGTCCGCCGCGGCGTAGGGCAAGGACCGATCGAAAAGCGTTGAGCGGAAACCTGATCAGCGGGTACCAGGGCAGGACCAGCGCCGGGAGGCCCAGGGTCCGCATCGCGCCGGGCCCGAGGAAGGCACTGGTGACCGACAGGTGCTGGGACCGCGCGATGCGTCTGCGCAGCGCAGGGAGGACGCGGTAGTTCCAGGACAGCGGGTCGTCGATCATCGGGACCGCGAGCTGGCGCGTGGTCTCGTCGGGTGTCGAGAGCGCGTACGAGGTGTGCAGCAGCACCCGCACCGCGTCCCGGAATCCGGTCGGCAGGAACTCGTCCTGCACCCCGATCAGCCACCCCACGTACCGCGTCAGGTGCGCGACGGCGTCGTACTCGGTGGGGCGGTACACCGTTCCCATCGCGATCGCGCCCATGCTGGGGGCGACGAGCGCGCCGACGACCGTCGCCGCCATGTCGGTCTGGTTGATCGGCAGCCCCCAGGCGCCGGGATCCCAGTCGGGGAGCGCCGCCACGTGCCGCCGGACCATCGCGTGGATCAGGCGCACCCGCAGCGTCGACCGGTAGCCCGCCCCGCCCGGCCGGAGCCCGTCCTCGCCGATCACGTCCAGCGCCCACTGGGAGGTCTCGGCGAACCGGGCGTTGGAGCCCTTCTCGAGGGCACCGGTGCGCAGCAGGGTCTGGTTGAATCCGGCGAACATGTAGCCGCCGAGCAGGGCGACGTCCCTGGCGATGTACAGCCCATCGGCGCCGCCGCTGCGCATCACCGCCGCGCCCAGCTCGATCGTCGGCCAGTCGACCCAGTCCGGGACCGCCTCGACCCCGGAGAAGAACGCGCGCAACGGTTCCGGCGCGTCCTCGATGGCGCCGATCCCCTCGGACAGGGCCCGCTCGAACAGCGGGCGCGCGGCGGACATCCCGGCCGCGTACATCCACTCGACCAGTCGGTCCGCGGGGGCGTCGCCGACCGTCAGGCAGTCGCCCATGCGGCGGAACTCGGCGGCATCGGGTCGTCGCAGTCCCAGCATCAGGCCGAACATCCGGATGCCGGGCGGGACGGTGCACGGTGCGTCCGGGTGACGGGTGGGCGGCGCGGACGTCATCGGGAGCCCTTCGATCGGCACGAGTTTTGGGCAACGCATGTTTTCCAAAACATAGGGCGACGGTAGAGTGCTGTCAATGGCACGGGGAGATGTGGTGCGGTCCTACGGCGGGGTCAGCGCGGACGACCGCCGCGCCGACCGGCGTCGCAAGCTGGTCGGCGCCGCCCGCCGGTCCTGGGGGCACGCGGGCCTCGGCGAGGTGACGGTGCGCGGGGTGTGCGCCGCGGCCGGTCTGCAGCCCCGCTACTTCTACGAGCAGTTCGCGAACCGTGATGCCCTCCTCGTGGCGGTCGCCGACGAGGTGCGCGGCGAGCTGTTTGCCACCCTCGTCGACTCCAGTCGGGACGCCGACGGCACCCTCGAGGACAAGCTGCGCGCGGCGCTCTCGGCGTTCCTGGGCGCCATCGCCGCCGACCCCGACCTGCACCGCATCATGCGGACCGACCTCGCGGGCATACCCGGCCTGGAGAACCGCCGGGTGGACAGCCTGAACATCGTGGCGGACCTGATCCTGCAGTACGGCAGCGGAATCCCCGGTTTCGGGACGCCCGGCGGCGCCGACCCGCGGCGGTTCGCCCGGTTCGTCGCGGGCGGCGTCAATCACCTCGTCGAGAACTGGCTGGTGCATCCCGACGAATCACCCGAGGAACTCGCCGACGTGTGTACCCGGCTGTGTCTCGGTTTCGCGGGCAGGCCCGGTCGCCCGCTCAGCGGTAGCGGGGTAGCAGATCCCGCACGTGCCCCGTCTCGTTGACCGATGCCGGTCGGGCCTTGCCGTTGCGGGAAAACAGGATCCGGCTGACCGACGTGTAGTCGACCGGGAAGGTCAGCGGACGGTCCAGTCCGAGCAGGTGCTGCAGGTAGATGTTGATGACGCCGCCGTGCGCGACGACCGCGACGGTGTGCTCGTGGTCGGCGGCGGCGACGATCCGGCCCATCGCGGCGAGGACACGGGCACGGAAGGCGGGCTCGTCGACGAACCCGGGCAGGTGGCCCGCAAGGATCCGCGCGTACGCCTCGGGCGCCGCGGTCTTCGCCTCGTGGATCGGGATGTAGTGCGAGAGCTCGCTGTCGTACTCGGCGAGGCCGGGGTCGACGTCGACCTCGATCCCGAGCGTGCGGGCGAGCGGCGCGGCGGTCTGCCGGGCCCGCAGCTGCGGGCTGCTGATGATCCGGGCGACCGGATACGGCGCCAGCGCACCGGGCAGCCGCTCGGCCTGGGCCCGGCCCTCCGCGGTCAACGCCGGATCGGCGGGGCCGTCGACGGTGACGACGTGGTCGGGGAGGGCGTGGCGGATCAGGAGCAACTGCACCACCTCACCCTGTCATGCCCCGTGCCACCCGCCGCCGCGAAACGTCCCCCCGTGTCACGGGGGGACGTGCCGCGGGCCGGGTCAGGCGAACCGGCGCCGGTAGATCAGCACCGCGGCGGCGTAGGCGACCAGTAGGAGACCGCCGCACCAGGCGAGGGCGACCCAGACGTCGGAGCCGGCGGGGTGGCCGGCAAGCAGGCCGCGGATCGCGTCGACGATCGCGGTCACCGGCTGGTTGTCGGCGAAGGCCCGCACCGGCCCCGGCATCGAGTCGGTCGGGACGAAGGCGGAGCTGAGGAACGGCAGGAAGATCAGCGGGTAGGCGAACGCCCCCGCGCCGTCGACCGAACTCGCCGACAGGCCCGCGATCACTGCCAGCCAGGTCAGGGCCAGCGTGAACAACACCAGAATGCCCACAACCACAAGCCATTCGAGAAGGTTCGCCTCCGAGCGGAATCCCATCAGCAGCGCGACACCGACGACGAGGACGAGTGCGCCCAGGTTCGCGACCAGCGAGGTGAGCACGTGCGACCACAGCACCGACGGCCGGGCGATCGGCATCGACTGGAACCGCTCGACGATGCCGCCCTGCAGATCATTGAAGAGCCGAACGGCGGTGTAGGCGACGCCCGAGGCGATCGTGATGAGCAGGATTCCGGGCAGCAGGTAGGTCGCGTACTCCCCGGTGCTCGTTCCGGTGCCGGAACCGGTGTCGATGGCACCGCCGAAGACGTACACGAACAGGAGCATCATCGCCACCGGGGTGATGGCGGTCGTGATGACGGTGTCCGGGCTGCGGGTGATGTGCCGCAGGGATCGCCCGGTGAGGGCGGTGGTGTCGGCGAGAACGTGGGTGGTCATGACGGGTCCCTTCCGTCGGTGCCCGTCCGCGTGCCCGCGGGACGGCTGTCGGTGCCGACGAGGCTGAGGAAGACCTCCTCGAGCGTCGGCTGCTTCTCGACGTACTCCACCGTCGCGGGCGGCAGCAGCGCCTTCAGTTCGCCCAGCGTGCCGTCGACGATGATCCGCCCCTGATGCAGGATCGCGATCCGGTCGGCGAGGTGTTCGGCCTCCTCGAGGTACTGCGTCGTCAGCAGCACCGTCGTGCCGTTCGCGGCGAGTTCCCGCACCGCCTGCCACACCTCGTTGCGGGCCTGCGGATCGAGTCCCGTCGTCGGTTCGTCGAGGAACACGATGGGCGGGTCGCCGATCAGGCTCATCGCGATGTCGAGGCGTCTGCGCATGCCGCCGGAGTACGCGCCGACCTTTCGGTCGCCCGCCTCGCTCAGGGAGAAGCGCGCGAGCAGACCGTCGGCGACCTTCGCGGGATCGGCCAGGTGCCGGAGCCGGGCGATCAGTACCAGATTCTCTCTGCCCGTGAGTATCTCGTCGACGGCGGCGAACTGGCCGGTGAGGCTGATGGATTCGCGCACCCGGTCCGGTTCGGTGCCGACGTCGCGCCCGTCGACCGTTGCGGTGCCCGCGTCGGCGCGGAGCAGGGTGGCCAGGATCTTGACCAGGGTGGTCTTGCCCGCGCCGTTCGACCCGAGCAGCGCGAAGATGCTTCCCCGCGCGACCTCAAGGTCGACGCCGCGCAGAACGTGCAGCTGGTCGTACGACTTCTCGACGCCGCGCACCCGGATGGCCGTGGTCGTGCTCATTGCTCGTCCTCCCGCTCGAGGTCCTCAATGGTCCGGGTGAGGCGGGTGCGCTCCTTGTCGATCCACCGTTTACCGGTGTAGGCCTGCGCGAACGTCTCGGCGAACTCGACCGGATCGTCGCCGACGATCGCCCGCACCGTGGTGCCATCGGCCGCGGCGCGTTCCCAGAGGTCGGCGGCGTCGACGTACATCGTGACGAGGGTGTCGCCATCGGTGACGCCCGCGTAATAGGTCAAGTACCGCTCGAGCGCCTTCGCCAACGTCGCGTATGGCTCGGGCAGCGCCTCGATCCGGGCCCGGTACTGCTTGAACTGCTTCTTCTGTTCGAGTGATCCGGTGATGGTCTCAATCCATTTCGCGGCCATGATCACTTCTCTCCTTCGTGGAGCTGCTCGATCCGTTCGGCGAGGAAGCTCCAGGTCCTCCAGAACTCGGTCAGTTGGTCTCGGCCCCTGTCGTTGAGGGTGTAGACCTTGCGCGGCGGCCCCTTCTCGGACGGAACCTTCTCCACGTCGACGAGGTCGCGCTGCTCGATCCGCACGAGCAGGGCGTAGATGGTGCCCTCCGCGATGTCCGCGAAGCCCTGATCGCGCAGTCGCGCGGTGATCTCGTATCCGTAGGCGGGTCGTACCGACAGGAGCGCGAGAACGATGCCCTCGAGGACTCCCTTGAGCATCTCGGTTGCCTGCTTGCCCATCGCACCTTCTCCAGTACTCGGTGTTGCTGACTACCGGTACAAAGTAACGCTGAGTAGTGGTACTTGGCAATACTTAGTAGCGAACTTTCTTGCGCTGCCACCACGCGACCGCCGCGGCGTAGGCGATCCACCCCGACACCGCAAGCAGCTGAAGCCGCTGCGCGTACCCGAGCAGCCAGACCTCGTCCCCGTGGCCGTCCGCCCGCACCGCCCACAGCGTCCACGCCAGCCCGGCGACGTACCCGACGACGATCGCAATGCCGGTCCAGCGCAGCCACCCCGGCCACCCGTAGCGATACGCGGCCAGGATGAACGCGAACACCGACACCGCAGCGGACGTCGCGGCAACGGTGCTCGTCGACGCGTGCAGCAGACGGGCCTGGTCGTACACCCCGGCCGCCTCGAGTGCCGCGCATCGGGCGCTGGCATGCGCCGAACAGTGCAGCGGCATCCGCGAATCGGCGGCGGTCGCGATCCCGAATACCCCGAGCGCGACCCAGCCGGTGGTGGTGAGCGGACGCCGCGGCAGCAGCGCGGCGGCCAGCAGTGCTGCGGTCAGCAGGATCGCCCCGGTCACCAGATCCGCCGTCCGGAACCAGAATCCGTACGGCTGGTCCAACGCGGCCAGCTCGCTGGTGTACGCGCGGGCCGGGTCGAGCCCGGTCGGCAGCACCAGCTCGAGCAGCCACGAGGTGTAGCTGACGGCGCCGACGGCAAGCAGCACCACGACGACGACCCGGACGCGGGCCGCGCCGGTCACTGCTTCGGCTTCGCGAGCGGGAATGCGAGGGTCTCGCGGATGCTGCCGCCGGTGATGAGCATGACCACCCGGTCCACCCCCATGCCGAGCCCGCCGGTCGGCGGCATCGCGTGCTCGAGGGCCTGCAGGAAGTCCTCGTCGAGTTCCATCGCCTCCTCGTCCCCGCCCGCCGCGAGCAGCGACTGTTCGGTCAGCCGGGCCCGCTGGTCGATCGGGTCGGTGAGTTCGCTGTACGCGGTGCCGAGTTCGACGCCCCACGCGACGAGATCCCATTTCGCGGCCACCCCCGGGATCGTCGGGTGCGGCCGGGTCAGCGGCGACATCGACGTCGGGAAATTCGTGTAGAAGGTGGGGAACTCGGTGTGATCCTCGACGAGGTGCTCGTACATCTCCTGTGCCACCGCACCCTCGTCCCAGTCCGTCCGGTACGGGATCTCATGTCGGTCACACAGTCGCCGGAGATCGGAAAGCGGTGTCTCCGGACCGATTTCGACACCGATCTTCTCCGACACCGCGCCGTGCATCGTCTTGATCGGCCACACCCCGGAGATGTCGACCTCGACCATCGCCCCGTCCGGCCCGGGTCGCAGGATGACCTCCCTGCCGTGCGCGGCGACCGCCGCCGCCTGGATCAGTTCCCGGCACAGCACCATCATCTTCTCGTAGTCGCTGTGCGCCTCGTACGCCTCGAGGATCGTGAACTCGGGATTGTGTTTGAAGTCGACCCCCTCGTTGCGGAACACCCGGCCGATCTCGAAGACCCGTTCCATCCCGGCGACGCACAGGCGCTTGAGGTACAGCTCCGGCGCGATCCGCAGGTACAGGTCCAGGTGGTAGGCGTTGATGTGGGTCAGGAACGGGGCCGCGTTGGCGCCGCCGTGCACCCGCTGCAGGATCGGCGTCTCCACCTCCAGGTACCGCCGTGCGGTGAGGGTGTCCCGCAGCGACCGCACCACCGCGCTGCGTGCCACCAACAGGTCCCTGGCCTCGGGATTGATCGCCAGGTCCAGGTACCGCTGCCGGACCCGGGTCTCGGGGTCGGACAGACCCTTCCACTTGTCCGGCAGCGGGTGCAGGCACTTGCCGTTCATCCGCCACTCCGCGGCGAGTAGTGACAGCTCACCGGTGCGGCTGCGGCCGATCGTGCCGCTCACCTCGATCAGGTCGCCGAGGTCGAAGTCCGCGGTGAACTCGTCGAGCCGGTCGCCGACCGTGGCTCGGTCGAACAGCACCTGCAGATCCCCGGACCAGTCCCGGACCACCGCGAACGCGACCCCGCCGTACGGGCGGATCCGCTGCAGCCGACCGGCAATCCGGAGTCGGGTGCCAGCGGGGGACGCGGCGGCCGCCGCGACCGTGTGCGTCGGCGGGGACGCGACGGGATAGGCGTCCACGCCCTCGCCGGTGAGCCGGGCCAGCTTGGCCATCCGCACCCGCACCTGCTCCGGCCGTCGCGGCCCCGGCCCGGCGTCGGGGGCCGGTGCGGCGAGGGCCGGGACTCCGTCGGGCGCACTGCCGTCCGCGTGCAGTGTCCCGGAGCCCGCCACCGCGGCGGGAACCGCCTCGTGCACCCCGGTGTGCCTGCTCGCGTCGCGGCGGCGCAGGCTGGGCACGGCGAGGAACCCCTCGGCGATCGCGGACGCGACCCCCACCTTCGGCAGCACCCGGCGGTCCGCGAAGCACAGGTAGCGCGGCACCCAATCGGGTTGGTACTTCACGTTCGAGCGATACAGGGCCTCGAGCTGCCACCACTTGGACGCGAACATCAGCAGCGACCGCCACATCCGCAGCACCGGTCCGGCACCGATCCGGGCGCCCTCCTCGAACACCGAGCGGAACACCGCGAAGTTCAATGAGATCCGGGTGATCCCGAACCGGTCACCGCCGGTGGCGAGGTCGGTGACCATCAGCTCCACCACCCCGTTGGGCGCCGTCGGATTCCGGCGCATCAGGTCGAGCGACACCCCACTGGCGCCCCACGGCACCAACGACAGCAGCCCGAGCGCCTCGTCGTCGGATCCGAGCGCCTCCACGAGCAGGCAGTCGCCGTCGGCGGGGTCACCGAGCCTGCCGAGGGCCATCGAGAACCCCCGTTCGGCATCGGTGTCCCGCCAGGCGTCGGCGAGGTCGATCACCCGGCGCATATCCTCGGGTGGAAGGTCCCGGTGTCGCCGGATCCGGACCGTGACGCCCTGCTTGCGGACCCGGTTCACGGCCTGACGCACCTGCCGCATGTCCCGGCCTGCGAGGTCGAAGTCGCGGGTACGGACGATCGCCTCGTCGCCGAGTTGCAGCACGGTCAACCCGGCCCTGGCGTATGCGGTGGCGCCGGCCTCGCTCGCCCCCATCACGGCGGGCGTCCAGCCGTAGGTCGAGGCGAGCGCGAGCCAGGCGTCGATGGCATGCGGCCACGCCTGCTCGTCGCCGATCGGGTCGCCGCTCGCCAGGCACACCCCGACCTCGACGCGGTAGGTGACGGCGGCCTTGCCCGACGGCGCGAACACCACCGCCTTGTCGCGTCGGGTCGCGAAGTAGCCGAGCGAGTCGTCCCCGCCGGAACCGGCAAGCAGTCCACGCAGCGCGGACTCGTCGTTGCCGGTGAGCGCGTTGGAGGCGCGCTGCGACCGGAACAGGACCAGCACCGCGGCGAGCAGCGCGACGGCCCCGAACAGGCCGAGCAGGGTGTTCACGAAACCGTGTGGGCGGCCGTCGAATTGCTCGTTGTCGAGCACCGCGAGCGCGGTGACCCGGTTGACCGACCACAGCAGGCGTTGATCCTGTGGGAGGCTGCCGGGGAACAGTTCCACCAGGCCCCACCCGAGCAGGGTGCCGACGGCGAGCCCGGCAACCAGCACCCCGAGTGCCTTCCACACCGCGCCCCGCCGCACCCGGGTGTAGAACTGCGGCCGCGCGGCGATCAGCACCGCGACCACCGCCACGTGCACGCCGCAGGCCACCCCGGCGTTGATGTTGCGGTCGGCGACGGCCACCACGAGGTTCGCCAACCCGATCAGCGACAGGTAGACCGTCAGCAACCACCACGCGATCCGCTTCCGGCTGGCGAGCGCCGCGGCAAGCAGTCCGAGCACCAGCGCCCACGCGACACTGGTATCCGGTGCGTCGAAGTAGTACTCGTCGACGTACACGCGCACCGGATGGATCAGGTAGCGCAGCACCGGCGACAGGCTCCACAGGAACACCAGGACCGCGTAGACCCCGAGGGTGAGCCCGGCGATGTGCGGGACCCGGGTCAGCCGCGTTCCGGGCGGACCGGGCAGCACCCGCGCGGGCGTCGGAGTTGACGGTGCACCCACGGTGATCGGCGGCATCGTCCCAGTGTGAACGGTCCCGCGCCCGGGTGCCGGATGACATGGCCGGGTGCGCGAGAATGGGGTCATGTCCGCCGCCGAAGACGTCCCCATCCGCGACGAGGTCATCCGCCTCGGCCAGTTCCTCAAGCTCGCCAACCTGATCGAGTCCGGTGCGGAGGCGAAGGAGGTCATCGCCGACGGCCTGGTCACCGTCAACGGCGAGGTCGAGGTGCGCCGCGGCAGGCAGTTGCGGGCCGGTGACGTCGTCGAGATCGGTGGCATGCGGGCCCGCGTCGCGCACTGAGCCGCAACCCGACGGCTACCGTTTGGCGCGGCAACACTGTTGGCGGGCAGGCAGTTTCGGGATGGCCACCGGCGGCGGAAATTGTTCCGCGGTTCACCGGCCGGACACACGGAATCCACCGGACCCGGTGCTCGGCCGCCTACCGTCCTGGCGTCCCAGCTCACCGACGGAGGTACCGCACCGTGTCCACCACACCGCTCAACCGTCGCTCGTTCCTCGGGCGCACCGCACTCACGGGGCTGGGGGTGGCGCTCGTGGGCAGCGTCGACACCCTGTTCCGGCCTGCCCTCGGATCGGCGGCCCCCGGCCCGCTGGTCGGCTACGGTCCGCTCGTGCCCGACCCCGCTGGGATCCTGGCGTTGCCGGTCGGATTCACCTACACGATCGTCGCCCGATCCGGGGAGACCCTGCTCGACGACGGCTCCCCGGTCCCGAGCGACCCCGACGCGAACGGTGTGTTCGCGCACGGCACCGGCACCGCGGTCGTTACCAACCACGAGATCGGCGGCGACGAGCCGTTCGGTGTTCCCGTCGTCGACGGCCTCACCTACGATCCCGGCGCGCGCGGCGGCACCACGACGACGATGATCGGTCCGAACGGGGAACGCCTCGGACAGTACGTCAGCGTCGCGGGCACGGTGAACAACTGCGCGGGCGGCATCACCCCCTGGGGCACCTGGCTGACCTGCGAGGAGACCGAGGACCGCGCCGGAAAGGACGGCGCGACCCTGGACCACGGCTACGTCTTCGAGGTCGACCCGGTCAGCAGGGACGCCAACATCGGCAAGAGCGGCATCCCGCTGAAGTTCCTCGGCAGGTTCGCGCACGAGGCGGTCGCGGTCGACCCCGGCAGCAACGCGATCTACCTCACCGAGGACGCGTCCAAGCCGAACGGGCTGTTCTTCCGGTGGACGCCGCCGCCGGGATTCGTCGGCGGCCGCGGCGCGCTGCACGCGCTCGCCCAGTCCGCGGGCGGCGACACCGCGGGCGGCTTCCAGGCGATGCGGTGCCTCGCCGACGGCGTCCATGTCGCGGACCTGTCCCAGGCGACCGTTCCCGGCGTCCGCTACCAGGTGCAGTGGGTCGACGTCCCGGACCGGGACGCGACGTCCACCTCGATCCGCAAGCAGCTCGCGAACGATCAGGTCACCCGCAGCCGCAAGCTCGAGGGCCAGTGGTGGGGCGACGGCGGCGCGTACTTCGTCGCCAGCTACGCCCGCACCTCCGACGGCAGCGTCGCCGAGCACGACGGTCAGGTGTGGTTCTATGACCCGGCCAGCGAGACGGTCGAACTGAAGACGCTGTTCGGGGTGAACCCGGATCCGTCCGTCGACACCGGCAACTACGACGGCCCCGACAACATCACCGTCTCGCCCTACGGCGGCGTGATCCTCGCCGAGGACGGCGACGGCATCAGCCACCTGATCGGCGTCGCCGAGGAGGGCGATCCGTTCCCGATGGCCCGAAACGACCTGAACGACAGCGAGTTCTGCGGGCCGGCCTTCAGCGCCGACGGGAAAACGCTGTACGCGAACATCCAGTCGCCGGGGCTGGTCCTCGCGATCCGCGGACCGTGGCGACGCGCGGCAGGCGGTTCGGTCTTCGGTTCGTAGTTCCGGCGGCCGGGGGCTGTTGTACGCCGTCCCGCGGTGCGACACTGGAGTGATCGGTCACGTCTGAAGGGTGGTGTGGCCATGAGAAGTTCACGCACAGTGCGCGCCGCGGTGGCGCCGATCGTGTTCGCGTCGGCCGCAGTTCTGTTGCTGCAGTGGGCGCTTACAGCTCCGGTGGCGTCGGCGCGGGTGACGTCCGCGGTCGCGAATGTGTCGACGCACACCTTCACGGTCGCCGCGAACGGCGAGGTCCGGACCATGCCCGCGTCGATGGGCAAGCCGGGGTACGAGACCCCGCTCGGCACGTTCGAGGTGCTGGAGAAGTTCCGGCACCTGGTGATGGACTCGTCCACGTATGGTGTCCCGATCGACTCGCCCGAGGGCTACCGGATCGACACGGAGTTCGCGGTCCGGCTCACCTGGGGTGGCATCTTCGTGCACTCCGCGCCGTGGTCCGTCGACTCCCAGGGGTATGAGAACGTCAGCCACGGGTGCATCAACCTCGGCCCGGAGGACGCGCGGTGGTTCTACGAGAACGTGCAGGTCGGGGACCTGGTCACGATCGTCGGCTGATCGTCGAACGGGCGGCTCCCGCGACCGTCACTGCGACGATGCCCCGGTAGCCGCCCGTTCGACGCGGCGCCGTTCAGTCCTCGGCACGGACCACGACGCCGTCGTGGTCGCTGTAGACCATCTCGCCGGGGTGGAAGGTGACACCGCCGAACGTCACCGGCACGTTCTTCTCCCCGGACCCGGTCTGGGTGCTCTTGCGCGGGTTGGTGCCCAGCGCCTTGATCCCGATCTCGAGGGTGCGCAGGATCGCCGAGTCCCGGACCGCGCCGTTGACGATCACGCCCGCCCAGCCGTTCGCGACGCCCTTGCCGCCGATGATGTCCCCGACCAGGGCGGTGTGCACGCTGGCATCGCCGTCGACGACCAGGACGCCGCCCTCGCCCGGCTCGCCGAGCGTCTGCTTGACCAGCAGGTTGTCCTGGAAGCACCTGATGGTGGTGATCCGTCCGGAGAACACCGCGTGACCGCCGAACTGGATGAACTGGGTGTCGCAACTGCGGATGTCGGGGCCGATCTCGTCGGCCAGGTCTGCGGTGGCTACCTGCTCGGTCATGTGCGTTTCCCTTCGTTGGCGGACACCGACGAGCGTAGTTACTCGCCGGTACCCCGGCCGTGCCGGGACTCATAGTCGTCCCGGGTGCGGGCGGCCCGGCTGCGGGCCCGTTCCCCGAGCAGCTCGGGGTCGAGGCCGTGGCTGAGCAGGCGATGCCTGCGGTAGATGTTCATCAGCGCGATCGCGAAGTACAGCACCGGCAGCAGCAGCAACGCCATCATCGCCAGCGGAATCCAGCGCTCCCCGGGAATGAGCAGGTAGAACGCAACGAAGATCGGGATCAGCGGCAGCGTGAACCGCAGCACGTACCGCACCGACGAGCCCGGCCCCATCACGTCGTTGCGGACCCAGTCCTGCATCGAATCCGGCAGGGTGCGGCCGACCAGGTACCCGAGGTACTGGCCGAAGCTGGGGGTGCGGCGGTCGGACATGAGTACAGGGTAGGACGCCGCCCGGGTCAGGCGTGCCGGGCGGCGTTCGCGACGATCGCGTCGTGCACGTACTGCGCCAGCCCGGGCGCGACGTCGTCGTAGTGCTTCCGGAAGCGCTCATCGGCGACATACATCTGCGCCAGGCACACCTGCATCTCGTGAGAGCAGTCGTAGAACCGGTCGATGCCGGCCCGGTGCCGTTCGGCGAGCCCGGACGCGCGGTCCGAGTCGGCGGCGGCACCGTCCGCCAGGGCCGCGGCGAAGTCCGCCTCGATGGCGTCGGTCTCGGCCTTGATCGCCGTCCAGTCGTCCTTGGTGAACGCCGCCGTCCGCTGCCGCGACTGGGCCCAGGCGTCCGTATCGCCCCAGCGCTGCTCGGCCTCCGCCGCGTACTCCTCGCCCGGCCAGTCGTCACCGAAGACCTCGCGCTGCTCCTCGGGGGTCAGTTGAATTCCCATCTGCTTCGCCTCCATCATGTTCTCCACTGCTGCGACCATCCGATGCAAGCGATCGATCTTCTCCTCCAACAGCTTTCGCTGTCGCTGCAGGTGCGCCAGCGCATCCACCGACGGATCGTCGAGGAGGGTCGCGATCTCCTCAAGGGGGAATCCCAGTTCCCGGTAGGTCAGCACCCGATGCAGCCGCTCGACGTCGGCTGCCGAGTAGGTGCGGTAGCCGGACGGGGTGCGGCCGGACGGCCGGACCAGCCCGATCTCGTCGTAGTGGTGCAGGGTCCGCACGCTCACCCCGACCAGCCTCGCCACCTCCCCGACGGTCAGCCGGGATTCCCTGTTCTCGCTCACACCGGTCACCGTGCCGCCTCCCGTCGCGTGAGGGTCAAGCCCGCGTCCAGTGTGCACCGCGGACCGGGGGAGGGCCCGTCACCGGCCTGGTGGGAGCCGATCGGGGGGCGTGAACGGCCTCGCCGCGCGCAGCACCCGCGGGGCGCGGCGGGCCACGCTCAGCACCACCCGGTCGATCACGTGGAGGCTCAACGGTTTTCGATCGACGATGCCGGATCGGTCGCAGGTGTCCGCGAGCAGGAACAGTCGCCAGCGGCCGGGGACACCCTTGAGGTTGTGCTCGCCGCGGTCGACGAACACGAAGCCCGATCCGACGGCCAGATCGCGGACGGTGCGCGAGACATACACCTCCCCCGGACCGGCCGAGGCGCCGACACGGGCCCCGATGTGGACCGTCAGGCCGGTCACCTCGGTGCCGATGCCCTCCACCTCGCCGGTGTGCACCCCGGCTCGGACACCGAGCCCCAACTCGCGCGCCGCCCGGCACACCGTGCGTGCGCACCGGACCGCGGCGGCCGGGCCCTCGAACACGCTGAGCGTGCCGTCCCCGGCGACGTTGACCAGCAGCCCGCCCGCCCGCTCCACCTCGATCCGGACCTGCCGCTCGTACGCGGACCGCAGTGCGCGGTAGGGCCCGTCCCCGATTCGGGCCAGGGTCTCCGTCGAGCCGACCACATCGGTGAACAGCACCGTCGCGAGATAGCGTTCCGCGTTCACCGGGCGCCCGACCCCGGTCGCGATGTGCTCGATGTGGTCGAGCACCGGGATCCACGCCTCGCCCATCGAGGTGCCCGGCGGCAGCGGCGGCAGCACGTGCAGGGCGCCGTGCGGGATCGCCTCGGCCACCCGTCGCGAGGCCTCCAGCGGGACCGCGCTTCGCGCGGAATGCAGCACCCTGGTTGGGCACTGGATGGAGGACAGGGCGTCGAAATAGTCGATCCGGAACAGCCATTCGAGGTGCGCCCGTGCGGTGGCGGGCGTCGCGGAGCAGCGTTCGAGCAGTGCCATCAGCCGCCGGTTGAACGGCGAGTCCTGGGTGGGATCCCACATCGCGATGACCTGTCCGGATCCCCAGTTGTCGTAGACGGCGCGCCACCCGTCGACGAACCGGTCGCGGGCCTCCTCGGTCCACCCGCGCGGCAGGCTGTCGCCCTCACGGAGCGCGCCCTCGACGAACGGCTGCTGAAGCACCAGGCCCGCCGCCCGGTCCGGGTCGCGCGCCGCGATCAACGCCAGCGCGCCGCAGGTGCTGCCGATCCCGACCAGGGTCGCCCGCCGCATCCCGACCGCGTCCATCACCGCGAGCACGTCGTCGGCCTGCTGTTCGAGGGTGGGGACGTGGTCGACGGGGTCGGACAGCCCAAATCCGCGACGCTGGAAGTACACGAGCCGACAGAAGGTGGCCGCGCGCTCGAAGACGTAGTGGATGTGCGGATCGGTCCACATCAGGTCCGGGTGCAGGCCGATCTCCAGGAACAGCACGACGTCCGCGGGGCCCTCGCCCACGACCTGGTAGGCCAGCGCGTGCCCGTCACGCTCGACATACCTGGTCCCGGGTGGGTCCATGCGCCCCAGCGTAGTCGCGCCAGCGCACCCGTCGAAGACCGAACGGTCTGTTGGGGGTTGTCGGCACCGGCCCGGCGCCTCTATGCTCGCAGCGCTCGTGTCGCACCTACAGGGGGGTGGTCCGCGAGCGCATCAGTACACGTGTGGGGGCACGTCGCTACCGGCAGCCCTCACCGCATCAGGGGGAATTGTCTTGAGCTCGACTGCTTTCGGCGTGCGCACTCCGCGCCGCCCGCGTTCCCTCCCGCACCGGCGGCACGGTGCCGCCGGTGTTGCACCGATCGGAGGGACATCGACATGAGCCGCACCACATCGCAGGGTCCGCATCGCCGCCGCGCCGAACGTGTCGTGGTGGCCGGTGCGCTGCCCGTCGCCATCGCGATCGCCTGCGCTGGGGTCGCGGTCGCGGTCCCGGTCCAGCCCGGGGTCAGCGACACCCCGGACGCCCAGCCCGGCGTCGACGCCGAGCTCGCGCCGCCCGTCGTGGAAACGCCGCCCGCCGCCGCGCCGGTCCCCGAGGAGTCGAAGATGTACTGGGTCGCGCCGCCGGTCGAGTACGACAACGTGCCCACCCGGCCCGCCCCCACCCGGTACTACGAGGAGGAGCCGATCGCACCGGCGCGCGTGCAGCAGCTGCACCTGCCGGTCCCGGTCGCGCCGGTCGCGCCGATCGAGGCGCCCGCCGAGCGACTTCGACTCGGCGACTACATCGCCGACCGGCCGAACTGGCTCACCGAGGCGAACCTCGACCGGACCAACAACACCGCCGCCGCGTTCGAGGCGCAGGTCAACACGTTCTGGCAGTCGGTCGGCCTCGACGCCTCCCGCGCGGACCGGATCGGTGCCGCCACCGTCGGCGGCGCCGCGGTCGCCGGACTCGGCGCCGCCGCCGCGGCGGGCCTTCCTGCTGCGGTCGCGGGCGGACTGGTCGGTGGTGCGATCGGCGGCAACATCGGGGTGCCCGCAGGCGCCATCCCCGGGCAGGTGGTCCTGCCCGTGATCGGCCCGGTGGCGGGCGCCGTCGTCGGGGGCGCGGTCGGCACCGCGGCAGGAGCCGCGATCGGCGCCGCCGCCGTTGGCGTCCCGGTCGCCGTGGTGGCCGGCACCGCAGGCGCGCTGGTCGGCGGCGTCACCGGGGCCGCGTTCGGTGCCGGGGACACCCTCGCCGAGCCGATCGAGATGGAAATCCCGGACGCCCCGACCACCGATCCGGCCGCGGTCACGCAGGCGACCCGGGACACGGTCACCCGGGTGGAGTCGCTGCCGGGCGGCGACGCCGCGGTTGCCGCGGTGCGGGACGCCGTCGAGGTCGTGCCGCCGCAGGTCGCCGCCGCGGGCGCGGGCACCCGCGCCGCCGCGCTCGGCCTCCCCGGTGGCCCTGATCTGGTCCGGCGCGTCGAGGCTGCCGGGACGGCGGCGGCGGCCGCCGCCGCCCCGGTCTCCGGTCCGGTGGGGGAGGTGCTCGGCGCCGTCGCGGCCGGGCTGAGGTAGCACCACGGAGACGGGTGCGGCCGGGGTCGTCCGGCCCGCGTCCGCCGGGTGCGGCAGGAGGAGAGTGGGAACGCCGATGGATCCGTCGGAGGTGAGCGCGGGGGAGGGCGACCGTTCGTCGACGCAGGCGCCGGGGGTCGCCGCACCGGCGTGGTTGTCGCCGCCCCCGCCGTCGGCGTCCCCCCGCGCCGTCGACGCGGTCGAGGCGGAGGAACCGGCACCGGCCCGGCGGCGGTGGCGGCGCGGGGTCCTGCCCGTCACCGCCGCCGCCGTGCTCGTCGTTGGTGGGGTCGCCGCTGCCGGCCTGGCGCTGAACGCGGCGGACCGCTCGCCGCCCGGCACCGCGCCGAGCACCGCCGCCGCGGCACCGGACGAGCTCGCCTGGTGCGCGGGCCTCGGGGCGGGCCACCCGGCCGACCTCGACGCAGCCGATCCGGGGGAGGCGGCGATCGCCGGCTTCGAACGCGCCTACTACGTGCTGCGCGACGGCGCCCGCGCCCGCGAGCACGTCGCCCCCGACGCCCGGGTCGGGTCGGCGGAACAGATCGGCCGCGGCATCGCGGAGATCCCCGTCGGCACCACCCATTGCGTGCTGGTGAAGCGGGCCACCGACGGCGCATACGCCGTCGACGTGTTCGAACGCCGCCCCGACGGGAGCATCCAGCACTACCCGCAGACCGTGCTGACCGGGAGCACCCCGGACGGCACCCGGATCACCGCGATCACCCCGCGGGAGGGGTGACGGCGGACGCCCTGTGACGGCGGCCACGGACGCGGTAGGTTGTCTGTAACCGCCGAAACTACCAATCAGTAGGGGTACGAAATGCCTGCTCCGTCCGCCGCGACCTTCGAACGGCTCGCCACCCTCGTCGCCATCCCGGACGCCGCGGGCCGGCCAACCCGCCCGGTCGTCGAGGCGTTCACCGGGCGCGAGCTGGCCACCATCCCGATCGGCACCGCGCAGGACGCCGTCGACGCGATCGCGCGGGCCCGCGACGCCCAGCGGGACTGGGTCCGTCGCACCCCGGCCGAGCGGGCCGAGGTCTTCCACCGCTACCGCGACCTGGTGCTCGCCAACCGGGACGCGCTGCTGGACATGGCGCAGGCGGAGACCGGCAAGGCCCGCTCCTCGGCACTGGAGGAGGTCCTCGACATCGCGATGACCTCCCGCTTCTACGCGAAGCTCGCGCCGAAGGCGTTGAGGTCGACGCGCGTGCAGGGCATGCTGCCCGCCCTGACGAAGGCCGTGGTGCACCACCACGCGAAGGGTGTCGTCGGCGTCATCTCGCCGTGGAACTACCCGATGACCCTCGCCGTGTCCGACGCCATCGCCGCGCTGCTCGCCGGCAACGCCGTCGTCATCAAGCCGGACAGTCAGACCCCGTACTGCGCGCTGGCCTGCGTCGACCTGCTCTACCGCGCCGGCCTGCCGAGGGACCTGTTCGCGGTCGTCCCCGGGCCGGGATCCGTTGTTGGCACCGCCATCGTGGAGAACGCCGACTACCTGATGTTCACCGGCTCCACCGCCACCGGACAGCTGCTCGCCGAGCAGGCCGGTCGCAGGCTGATCGGCTTCTCCGCGGAGCTGGGCGGCAAGAACCCGATGATCGTCGCCAAGGGCGCGAACCTGCGCGAGGTCACCGACGCCGCGGTGCGGGCCTGCTTCTCCAACTCCGGGCAGCTGTGCATCTCGATCGAGCGGATCTACGTCGAGCAGTCGATCGCCGCCGAGTTCACCCGACTGTTCGGTGAGCGGGTCCGGAAGATGACGCTGGCGCCGGGCTACGCGTTCGGGATCGAGATGGGCTCGTTGGTCTCCGAATCCCAGGTCAAAACCGTCTCCGGGCACGTCGACGACGCCGTCGCCAAGGGCGCGACCGTCGTCGCGGGCGGCAAGGCAAGGCCCGACCTCGGACCGCTGTTCTACGAGCCGACGGTGTTGACCGGCGTCACCGACGAGATGGAATGCGCCCGCACCGAGACGTTCGGTCCGCTGGTGTCGATCTACCCGGTCGCGGACGTCGAGGAGGCCATCGTGAAGGCCAACGACACCGAGTACGGGCTCAACGCCAGCGTGTGGGCGGGCACCAAGGCGGAGGGCGAGGCGATCGCCGCCCGGGTCCGCGCGGGCACCGTCAACGTCGACGAGGGGTATGCCCCGGCCTGGGGCAGCACCGCAGCCCCGATGGGTGGCATGGGGGTGTCCGGCGTCGGCAGGCGGCACGGCCTCGACGGGCTGCTCAAGTACACCGAGGCGCAGACCGTCGCAACCACCCGGGTGCTCAATCTCGGTGGGCCGCGCGGACTTCCGCCGAAGATCTGGGCGAAGGTGCTCGCCCCGTTCATCGCCGTGATGAGGTATCTCCCCGGGCGGTAACCCCTGAGCGCTGCGGGACCGGCGGATCGCTGGTGAGATCGAGGGGGAGGGCGCGGTCGCGGCCTCCGGACCACGATCTGGGGAGGCGTGATGGCGTCGGAGGTCGGCACCGAACCGGGAGCGGATCGGCGGGCGTGGATCGGGTTGGGGGTGCTGGCCGCCGGGCTGTCGATGATCGTCGTCGACGGCACGATCGTCGGCGTCGCGTTGCCGGTGATCATCGACGACCTCGACATGGACCTGACCGACGCGCAGTGGGTGAACAGCGTCTATTCGGTGGTGTTCGCGGCGCTGCTGCTGACGGCGGGCCGCCTCGGCGACCGCCTGGGGCGGCGCGCGATGTTCATCGCTGGCGTGGTGGTGTTCATGGCCGGCAGCCTGCTTGCCGCGCTCGCCGGGAGTGCGGCGGCGCTGATCGCTGCCCGGGTCGTGCAGGGTGTCGGCGGGGCGTTCGTGCTGCCAACGACGCTGTCGAGCGTGAACGCCACCTTCCGCGGCCGGGACCGGGTGATCGCGTTCGCGGTCTGGGGCGCGGTGATCTCCGGAATGGCGGCGATCGGACCACTGCTCGGCGGCTGGCTGACCACCGCCTTCACGTGGCCGTGGATCTTCGTGGTGAATCTTCCGATCGGCGCGGCGGTTCTGGTGGGTGCGGTGCTGACGGTTCGGGAGACCCGCGCGACGATCACGGCGCCGGGCCTCGATGTCGACGGCCTGCTGCTGAGCGTAATCGGTTTCGGTGGCGTGATCTTCGCGCTCATCGAGGGGCAGAGCCTCGGCTGGTGGACACCGATCGCCGAGTTTGAGGTACTCGGATTCAGCTGGCCCGTCGACGCCCCGGTGTCGGTGGTCCCCGTCGCTGCCGCGGTCGGGGTGACCGCGCTGGTGCTGTTCGTGTTCTGGGAACGGCACCGGGCCGTGGGCAGCCACCGGTCGGCGATCCTCGACCTGAGCCTGTTCCGGGTGCCGACGTTCAGTTGGGGCAACCTGACGGCGCTGGCGGTCGCGATCGGCGAGTTCGGCCTGCTGCTGGTGCTGCCCCTGTTCCTCGTCAACGCGCTCGGCCTGACCACGATGGGCGCGGGCGTGGTGTTGGCGGCAATGGCGTTGGGGGCGTTCGCCTCCGGTGCGGCAGCCCGGCATCTGGCTGCCGCGATGGGCCCGACGCGGGTGGTGATCCTCGGGTTGGCGCTCGAGGCGGTGGGGGTCGCGGTGGTGGCGGTGTTCGTCTCGTCGACCGTCTCACCGTGGGTGCTGGCGGTGCTGCTCGCGGTGTACGGGTCGGGCCTGGGGCTGGCGTCGGCGCAGCTGACCGGCACGGTGCTCGCCGACATCCCGCCGGAGAAGTCCGGTGAGGGCTCGGCAACGCAAAGCACGTTCCGGCAGTTGGGGTCCGCGCTCGGGTCGGCGATCGTCGGCGCGGTGCTGTCGGTGTCGTTGGCGCACACGCTGACCGACCGGCTTGAGCCGGTGACGGCGGTGCCTGCGCCGGTGCAGGAGCAGTTGGTGACCGCGACCCGCGACTCGGCGGGCGGCACCATCGAGGGCCTGCGGGAACAGGGCGAGACCGGTCGGCTCGGCCCCGCCGGTCCGGAGGCGACGTCCGCGCTCGCCGAGGGATTCGGTGACGCGACCCGCATCTCGCTGTTTGCGGCGTCGGGGTTCCTCGCGCTCGGGTTGGTGAGCGCGACCGCACTGCATGTCCGGACCCGCCGACCCTAGCGGCGATGAATACCGTTGCATTGGAAGGTGACACGCTGCCTGTTCGCCCGCAACTCGCCGAGTGGCCGGCGGTTACCAGACAGCGCGCTCAATTCTCTGCGGTGACGAGCGGTGTGACGATGCCCGGTAGCTGGGTCTTCGCGACTGCGGAGAGCTTGTGGCCCCAGTAGCTCGGCCGGGTGTATGTGCGGGCGATCCAGCTGAGGTCGTCGACGGTCAGTCCGCCGTACCCGTACTCGATTTGCAGGCCGGATGGGCTGCCGATGTAGACAGAGGTCATCAGGTCGTTGGTGTGGCGGCCGAGGGATTGCATGACGTCGACGTCGTGGTCGTCGAGCAGGTCGATCATCCGGCCGAGGTCGTCCATGTGCTCGACCTCGAGCATGAGGTGGTTGAAGCCGACGTGGCCCGGGAACTCGGACAAGGCGAGCGAGTGGTGACGCCCGTTGACGTGGTAGAAGCGGACGTTGAAGTGCTTGTTGGTGATGCGGTCGGAAAGGCGGAATCCGAGGATGTCGACGTAGAATTCGTTGGCCTTCTCGATGTCGGGGACTTGGAAGACGATGTGGCCGAGGCCCTGGTCTCCGGTGACGAACCCGCCTCGCATGGTCCGTCCGGTTGAGAACGATAGTGGTGTCGCCGCCTTTCCCCAGCTCAGTTCGTGGCGGATTCCCCACGGATCCTCGAACCAGGCCAATCCTGCTACTTGGCGTTCGCGCAGCAACTGCGGATCTCCCCAGTGCACCGCCACGCCGTGGGATTCGAGGTGCGCGACGAAGGCGTGCAGGTCGGTCTCGTTGGCCACACCCCAACCGGCATAGCGGAAGTCGTTCTTCTCGGCGGGGTGGACGGCGATCCGGTAGTTGATGTCGTCGACGGCGAGTCGTACCGCGCCGTCCGGGCCATCGGGGGTGAGCATCGCCCCGATGAGACCGGTGCCGTACCTCCGCCATTCGTCGGCGCGTGGCGAGCCGATTCCGATGTACGACAGTTCCTGAATCATCGCTCTCTCACTCTCGATTGGGCCGCTCGTGTGGGGCGGCCGTGCGGCGGATCTCCCGGAGTCCGGGTCGACATGAGAGGACAGTACACAGGTGCGCCAATCATTGGCAATGCCAGCGATTGCCTACTTGCCGTATCGGGTAGGTCCAGGATCTTCGGCGTAGTCGTG
>NZ_JBHXNU010000018.1:0-84664 GCF_042719255.1 Rhodococcus sp. NPDC058532 | reverse complement strand
CATTCCTTCGCAAGAACGATCATCCCAGCGCAGAGGGCACCTGCCCTTCTATGACACGTTGTACCGCCGATCTCCATCGGTGGATTCAGGTCTGACTGACCGAATCCCACATTCGGTCAGGCCGAGCGGCGGTCAGGCCGGGCGGCGGTCAGGCCGGGCAGCGGTCAAGCGTCGAGGCCGGCGAGGAAGTCGAGCCAGATCGCGTTGACCTCGTCGGGCTTCTCCATCTGGACGAAGTGGCCCGCCCCGTCGACGACGTGGGTTCCGACCAGCCCGGGGACGAGGGTCTGCATGGTGGCGAACGGGTCCCGTCCCATCATTTCCAGGACGGGGTCCTTCGCGCCGGCGACGAAGACGGTCGGCACCTCGATCGGGAGGTCGTGGCGGGTCTCGTTCTGCGCCCACACCGCATCCTCCGCGCGGTACCAGTTCAATCCTCCGGTGAACCCGGTTCGGGTGAATTCCTCGACATAGTAGTCGAATTCGGACTCATCGAGCCACGGCCACGGCAGCGACGGTGGGTCGGGGAGGACGTCGAGGTAGCCGTTGCCCTCGGACGGGAACTCCCAGCAGTCCAGGTACCGGTTCGCCCCGGACAGCGCGTGCAGGATCTTCGCGAGGAACTCCCGCGGCCGACCGTTCAGTTCGGCGTCCGCGACGCCGACCTCCTGGAAGTAGTGCACGTGCGCGAAATGCTGGGACGCCAGGTACCGGAACCCCACGGTGGGCTGCACCGGAAGCCGGGGCGTCCGCGGAACGCTGAGCTGCATCAGCGCCCGCACCCGCCCGGGCGCCCAGGCGGGCAGGTCCCACACCAGGTGGGCGCCGAAGTCGTGCCCGGCGAACACCGCCTGCTCGAGGTCGAGGGCGTCGAGCAGCCCGACGAGGTCGCCGACCGTGTGCGGACGGTCGTAGGCGGCGGCGTCGCCGGGCGCGTTGCTGCGCCCGTAGCCGCGCATGTCGGGGGCGATCACCCGGTACCCGGCCCGGGACAGCGCCTCGATCTGGTGCCGCCAGGTGAACCACAGGCCGGGGAAGCCGTGGCACAGCACCACCGGCATCCCCTGCCCCTGCTCGGCGACGTGCAGGTCGATGCCGTTCACCGGCAGGGTCCGATGAGTCAGCTCCGACATCAGGAGCGTTCCGTGCGCGTCGGGTCGGTCAGGTGCGCCGCGAGCCACTCGACCACGTCGCCGAGCACCTGCTCGCGCTCCGGTTCGTTGAACACCTCGTGGTACAGGCCCGGGTACTCCCGGTACGTCAGGTCCGTCGACCCGGCGGTGGACGCGATCATCCGGCTGCCGTTCACGTTCACGAGCCCGTCCTGCTCGCCGTGCATCAGCAGCAACGGCACCGTCAGCGCGGGCAGTCGCGCGGGCAGCGACTCGGCGTTGACGATCAACCCGCGCGCGATGCCGGCTGGCACCTTGCCGTGGTGCACCAGCGGGTCCGCGTTGTATGCGGCGACGACCTTCGGATCGCGGGAGACCCGGTTCGCGTCGAGCGTCTCCACCGGCAACCCCGGCAGATACCGGCCGAGCATCTTGCCGAGCGCGACCACGACGCCGGGAGTTTCCGAGGCCACGTCGACGGCGGGGCCGGACAGGATCAGCCCGGCCAGGTCCGCCTGGTGGTCGAGTGCGTAGTCGAGGGCGATCGCCCCGCCCATGCTGTGACCGAGCAGGTACACCGGCAGCCCGGGATGCGCGGCGCGGGCGATAGCGAACACCCGGTGCAGGTCGTCGGTGAAATCGCGCCACTCCCGGAGCTCGACGCGCTTACCGCCGGATCGTCCGTGCCCGCGGTGGTCGGGCGCGTACACCACCAGGCCGAGGTCGGTGAGCCGCCGCACGACATGGTCGTAGCGGCGGGCGTGCTCGCCGAACCCGTGGGCCAGCACCAGGATCGCGACCGGAGCCCCGTCCGGGGTCCAGGTGTCGTAGGTGATCCGGGTGCCGTGATTACCGGTGAACGATCCCTCTGTGCGAGTCACCTCGCCCACGATATGCGCCCGACGCCCGGCGCGCGGCGACTACGCCAGGTGGCAGGCCACCTGCCCACCCCCGACCACCTCGGTCACCACCGGGACCTCGGTCCGGCAGCGCTCGACCGCCACCGGGCAGCGGGTGCTGAACGCGCAGCCCGGGGGCGGGTTGGCCGGGTCGGGCAGCTCGCCGGACAGCCGGATCCGTTCCCGTTCGCGCTGCCGTCGCGGGTTCGGGACCGGGACCGCCGACAGCAGCGCCTTGGTGTACGGGTGCGCGGGCGCGCTGAACAAGCGATCCGACGGCCCCCACTCCACGATCCGGCCCAGGTACATCACCGCGGTGGTCTGCGCGATGTGCCGGACCACCGCGAGGTCGTGGGCGATGAATAGGTACGCGATGCCCAGCTCCCGCGAGAGTCGTTCGAGCAGCGCGATCACCTGGTTCTGGGTGGACACGTCGAGCGCGCTGACGGCCTCGTCCGCGATGATCAGCTTCGGTTCGACGGCGATCGCGCGGGCGATCGCGATGCGCTGACGCTGCCCGCCGGAGAATTCGTACGGATACCGCTGGGCGTGCTCCCGCCGGAGCCCGACCTGCTCGAGCAGGTCCCCGACCTTGCGCCGGCGGGCCTCCGCGTCGAGATCGGTGTGCACCTCGAGGGGTTCGGCGATCGCATCGCCGACGGTGCGCGCCGAATCCAGCGACGAGTACGGGTCCTGGAACACCATCTGCATGTCGCGGCGCGCGGACCGAAGCTCGGTGCGGGACAGGGCGGTCACGTCGACGCCGTCGAGGGTGACGGTCCCGGATGCGACGTCGACGAGCCGGAGAATTCCCCGCGCGGTGGTCGACTTCCCCGACCCCGACTCGCCGACCAACGCAAAGGTCTCACCCGAACGGATGTCGAAGCTGACGTCGTTGACCGCCCGAACGGTCCGCCTGCGACCGAATAGTGCTGCCCCGCTACCAAACTCCACGTTCAGTCCGCGCACGGCGAGCAGCGGCGCCTCGGTCCGGGCCTGCACGTCGACCGTCATGAGCATCCCTCCAGGGTGAGTTCCTCGACCCGCGCACACCGCGCGAGGCGCTCGCCGCCGAGGCCCCCCAACCCGACGGTGGTGTCGCACACCGGTTCCCGGTACCCGCAGCGCGGCGCGAAGCGGCAGCCAGTCGGGATTGAGCCGGGGACCGGCGGGGAGCCGGGGATGGTGTGCAGGTCGACCCGGCCGTCGATCGACGGCACCGACTTGAGCAGCCCCTCCGTGTACGGGTGCCGGGGGGTGTCGTACAGGTCACCGGTGCGGGCCCGCTCAACGACCTGACCCGCATACATCACCACCACCTCGGTGCACAGGTCCGCGACCACCCCGAGGTCGTGGGTCACGAACAGCACACCCATGTCGAATTGTGTTGCCATGTCCCGGATCAGGTCGAGAACCTGCGCCTGAATCGTGACGTCCAACGCGGTGGTCGGTTCGTCGGCGATCAGCAGCTTGGGCTCACAGGCGAGCGCCATCGCGATCATCACCCGCTGCCGCATGCCGCCGGAGAACTCGTGCGGGTACTCCGTGACCCGCCGCGCGGCATTCGGAATGCCGACCAGGTCGAGCACCTCGACGGCCCTGGCGAGCGCCGCCTTGCGGCCGACGCCGCGGTGCCTGCGGACCACCTCGGCGATCTGGTCACCGACGGTGAACACCGGGTTCAGGCTCGTCATCGGCTCCTGGAAGATCATCGCGATGTCGTTACCGCGCACCGCGCCCAGTTCCCGTTCGGACGCGGCCAACAGGTCGCGGCCCTGGAAGCGAATGCTTCCGGCGGTCACCCGCGACTGGCGTTGCGGCAGCAGCCGCAGCACCGACGAGCAGGTGACGCTCTTGCCGGACCCCGACTCCCCGACCAGCCCGACGAGGTCACCCGCCCGGACGTCGAAGGTGACGTCCTGCAGCACCGGGGTCCATCCGCCGTGGGTGAGGAACTCGACGCCGAGTCCCTCGACGGACAGCAACGTCTCGCTCATCGCTCACTCCTGTTCTCGCGTCCGACGGAATCCCGGATGCCGTCGCCGAGGGTGTTGCAGGCCAGCACCGCGAGGATGATCGCGACCGCCGGAATCAGCACCGGCCACGGCGTGTAGTTCCACGCCTCGCGCCCCTCGGCGAGCATCCGCCCCCAACTCGGGTCGGGTGGCTGCACACCGAGGCCGAGGAAGCTCAGCGACGACTCCGCGAGCATCGCGAACCCGCAGGCGAGACTGACCTGGACGATCAGCGGGGAGAAGATGTGAGGGAGGACGTGGGTGCGGATGATCCGTCCGGTCGGGGTCCCGATGCTCCGAGACGCCTCGATGAAGGTGTCCTCGCGCACCGAGATCACCGCGCCGCGCACCACCCGGTAGAAGCGGGGCGCGAACACGATGCCGATCGCGATCATGGCGTTGGTCAGGTTCGGTCCCATCACACCGACGATGGCCATCGCGAGCAGCAGCGGCGGGAAGCTGAGGAAGGCGTCCGCGACACGCGAGATCACCGCGTCCCACCGCTTGCCGAGGAAGCCGGCGATCAGCGCGGGGACCACCCCGAGCACCAACCCGACGGACACCGAGATCGCGGCGGCGGACACCGCGACCCGCATCCCGTACATCAACCGGGACAACGTGTCCCGTCCGAGGTTGTCGGTGCCCAGCAGGTAGCCATCGCGCAGCGGGGGCAGTCGGCGGGCGGTCAGTTCCTGCGCGAGGGGGTCGTGCGGGGCGATCAGCGGCGCCAGCAGCCCGATGACGGTGATCGCGATCAGGAAGGCCGCCGACAGCACCGCTGCCCGTCGACCGCGGAGCCTGCGGAAGAACCGGCGGCGCGGCGACTCCACGACATCGGCAACGGATCCGTCGGTGACCGAATTGGTCGCATCCAGTGCGGTCATGCGGCCCTCCTAGTCTTCGGGTTGAGGTAGCCGTACGAGATGTCCACCAGCAGGCTCATCACCACGGTGGCGAGCACTCCGAAGATGACCACGCCCTGAATCGTCGGCAGGTCACCGGACAGCACCGCCTGGATCGCGAGATCGCCGAGACCCTTGAGCCCGAACACCGATTCGATGACGGCGGTACCGCCGAGCAGGAACGCGATCTGCATGCCGAGGACGGTGGCCGTGGGGATGAAGGCGTTCTTCAACGCGTGTTTGACCAGGACGGTGCGCCGCGGCAGGCCCTTCGCCGTCGCGGTGCGGATGTAGTCCTGCTGCATCACGTCGATCATCGAACTCCGCAGCTGCCTGGCGATCTCCGCTGCCGCGGCGACGCCGAGCGCGATCGCGGGCAGCAGCAGGTGCGAGAGCCACGGCCACAGCCCCTTCGCCAGTGGCGTGTATCCGGTGGCGGGCAACACCTTCAGATTCATCGCGAAGAGCAGCACCAGCAGCAGCGCGAGAACGAAGTTGGGTGTCGCGACACCGAGGGTTGACCCGACACCGGCGACCCGATCCTGCCAGCTGCCCGGCCTGCTGCCGCCGACGATGCCCGCCGGGATACCGATCAGCAGGGCGACGATCACCGAGACCACCGCCAACGACAGCGTCACCGGGATCCGGTCGACGATCATATCCAGCACCGGCGCCTTGTAGGTGAAGCTGGTGCCGAGGTCGCCCTGCACGAGGCCGGTCAGGAAGTTCACGTACTGCACCACGACCGGTTGGTCGAGACCCAGTTCCTGCCGGACCATCTCGACCTGTTCCGGCGTCGCCGACTCGCCTGCGATCCGGTGCGCCGGGTCGCCGGGGATGAGGAAGACGAGGCTGAAGGTGATCGCGGTCGCGATCAGGAGCAGCGGGACGACGGCGAGCAGCCGGCTCCCGATCAGACGTAGCACTGTGTGTGTTCCTCCTGCTAGTCCGCGGCGGCGATACCGACGCCGCCCCATTCGTCCATCGCCCGGTACGGCTGGTAGCCGACGACACGGTCGGTCACGATGCCCCCGATATCTGAGAACGCCAGCGGCACCATCGGCGCCTGGTCCATCGCGGCCGCGGACGCCGTCGCGAGCAGCTCACCCCGCCGCACCGGATCCGACTCCCGGTTCGCCGCGTCGAGCGCCTCCTGGAAGCCCGGCAAGGCGTCCGCGGACGGGTTCTGCGGCGACGTCGCCCCGTAGTAGGTGCTCAGCAGCAGGGACGGGTCCGCGCGCCCGACGACGGTGGTCAGCACGGCGTCGAGTTCGCCCCGGTTGAACACCGGCGACATCTCCTGCGGCGTCATGGTGCGGATCTCCATTCGGATGCCGACCTTCTCGAGCTGCTCCTGCACGATCTGCGCGATCAGCTGGTTCTCCGGCAGGTTCATCACCCCGGCGGTGAAGGTGAATCCGTTCGGCACCCCGGCCCTGGCGAGCAGGTCCTTCGCCTCCGCCTCGGAGTACGCGAATCGGTCGGCGAGGTCGGGGTTGTACGCGAAATAGCCGGACGGGAAGTTCTGCGATGCCGCCTCGCCGTGACCCTCGAGCGCGGTCGCGGCGAGCACCTCACGGTCGATGGCCCGGGTCACGGCCTGCCGGACCTCCACCGTGCCGAACTCGCTGCGGGTCCGGTTGAGGTTGAGCGCGTAGTGGTTGAGGCTGGTCTGCACCTCCACGTCGAGCCCCTGCGACCGCGCCGGGTCGATGATGAGGGGGGTCGCGATCGCGGCGTCCATCTGGTCCGAGGCAACCGCGCCCAACCTGGTCTGCGGATCGGCCATGACGGTCCACTGGAACCGGTTCGCCCCGACCGACTCCGCGTCCCAGTACCCGTCCCAGGACGCGAATTCGTACTCCGCTCCCGGTGTGGAGCGGGCCACCGTATACCGGCCGGCGCCGACCGGGTCGAGGACCAGCGCGGCATCCTTTTCCGGGGTCCCGAAGGCGTTGGGGCTGACCATCATCCCCGGCAGGTCGGACAGGGTCAGCACCAACTGGGCGCCGGGGCCGTTCAGGCCGAGCACCACGGTGCGCGGGTCGGGGGTGTCGATCCGGTCGACGGGCGCCAACATCGTCGTGGTGATCGAGTCCGGCTCCTTCGCCCGCAGCAGGTTCGCCTTGACCGCTGCCGCGTCGAACGGGGTCCCGTCCTGGAAGACGACCCCCTCACGCAGGTGCAGCGTCAGGGTGGACCCGTCCGGCGCGAACTCCCACGACGTCGCGAGCCCCGGAATCGCGTTCGCGTCCGGATCACGCTGGACGAGACGGTCATAGACCTGCGCGAGCAGGATGTTGTCCTGCGCGACCTTCGTCTTGTGCGGGTCGAACGACGACGTGCCGTACGTGGTCGCGTAGCGGAAGGTGGCGGTCGGATCGGTGGCCATCGACGAGCTGTCGGAGGCCCCGTCGGTGGCGGTCCCCGCGCAGCCTGCGAGCAGCGCGGCGGTCAACCCGACCGCGACGATCATCTTGCGAGACATGTTCCCTCCCATTTCACCCGCTGCTAAGACTCCCGTAGCGCCCCGAGTGTGACGCACGACACGTGACGTCAGTTGGCCGCCACGCCGACACCGCGCCACTCGTCGACGACCCGGTTGGGTTCGTAGCCGACGACCTGATCCGAGGTGATCGCACCGAGCTGCGCGAAGGCGATCGGCAGCATCGCGGCCTCGCCCATCAGCACCTCGCTCACGTCTCCGAGCAGCGCGGCGCGCTGCCCGGGGTCGGTCGCCCGGTTCGCGGCGTCCATCGCCTCCTGGAACCCGGGGATCGCGTCGTGGGACGGATTCTGGGCGGAGTTCTGGCCGTAGAAGGAGGTCAGCAGCAGCGACGGGTCGGCCCGACCCACCAGGGTGGTGAGAATCGCGTCCAGCTCCCCGCGGTTGAACGCCGGGTTCAGGTCGGTCGGCGTCATCGACCGGATCTCCATGGTGATGCCGACCTGCGCCAGCTGCTCCTTCATGATCTGCCCGATCATGGTGTTCTCCGGCAGGTTCGACACCCCGGCGACGAACGTGAAGCCTTCCGGCACACCGGCGTCGGCGAGCAGACTCTTTGCCGTCGCCTGATCGAACGGGTACTGGCCGTCGAGCGCGTCGTCGTGTGCGAAGTAGCCGGTCGGGAAGTTCTGGCTGGCCGCCTCACCGTGCCCCTCCAGCGCGGACGCGACGATCGACTCGCGGTCCACCGCGTGCGCGAGCGCCCGCCGCACCTCGATCTTCCCGAACTCGCTGCGCGTCCGGTTCAGGTTGAGCACGTAGTTGTTCAGGCTGGTCTGCACCTGCGCCTCGAGGCCCTGTGCGGTCGCCGAGTCGATGGACTGGGGGGTCGCGATGCCCGCGTCGAGCTGACCGGATGCAACGCCGCCGACCCGGGTCTGGGGATCGGTCATCACCGTCCACTGGAAGCCGTCGGCCCGCACCGCGTCCGGATCCCAGTAGCCCGGCCGCGCCGCGTACTGATACTCGGCGCCCGGCTGCGCGTTCACCACCGTGTACCGGCCCGCCCCGACCGGCGCGAGCACGAGGGCCGCGTCCTTCTCGGGGGTGCCGAAGGCATTCGGGCTCACCATCATCCCGGGCAGGTCGGAGAGGGTGAGGACCAGCTGCGCGCCGGGGCCTGCGAGCCGCAGCACCACGGTGCCGGGATCCGGGGCGTCCACACCTGCGACACCCGCCAGCATCGAGGAAGTGATCGAATCCGGGGCCAGCGCCCGCTCCAGGTTGGCCTTCACCGCGGCCGCGTCGACGGCGGCGCCGTCGGAGAAGGTGACACCCTCGCGCAGGTGCAGGGTCAGCGCGGATCCGTCCGCGGCGAATTCCCACGACTCCGCAAGTCCCGGTACGGGGTTGCCGTCGACGTCGCGATGCACGAGTCGGTCGTAGACCAGGTTCAGCATCGTCGAGTCGCTGGTGATCTTCGTCTTGTGCGGGTCGAAGGAGGACGCGCCGTAGGTGGTGGCGTACCGCAGCGTCGCGGTCGGGTCGACGTCCGCGGCGGACGCACCGCCGGTTTCGGTGGAACCGCACCCGGCGACGAGAGCGGTGGACACCGCGATCGCGGCCGTCAGTCTACGTGGGAACACAGGCATCCTTTGATCGGACCGAATAAGGCTGGGATGGGCGGCTATTCGGCGGCGAGACCGACGCCACGCCATTCGTCGACGAGCAGGTTCGGCTGGTATCCGACGACCCGATCGTCGAGGGTCGAGCCGAGCGCGAAGAACACCAGCGGCAGCGCGAGCGCGTTGTCGCTGACGATCGTCGACACCGCGCCGAGCTTCTCGCCGCGGACGGCGAGATCGGGTTCCGAATTCGCGGCGTCGAGCGCCTCCTGGAAGCCGGGCGCGTTGCCGCGCGACGGGTTCTGCGGCGACGCGGCCCCGTACAGCGAGGTCAGCAGGATCGACGGATCTGCCCGGCCGGTGAAGGTGGTGACGATCGCGTCGGCGTCACCGCGATTGAAGGTCGGCGACGCGTCCGCAGGCGGCAGCGGGCGCAACTGCATGTCGATGCCGACCTCGGCGAGCTGCTGCTGCACGATCTGGGCGACGAGCTGATTCTCGGGGAGGTTCAGCAGAATCGCGGTGAAGCTGAAGCCATTCGGCAGTCCGGCCTGGGCCAGCAACTGCCGGGCCCTCTCCGGGTCGTACCGGTAGGTGTCGTCGAGTGCGGCGTCGTGCGCGAAATACTGCTTCGGGAAGTTCTGTGTCGCGGCCTCGGCGTGACCCTCCATCGCGGTGTCGGCGATGGCCTGCCGGTCGATCGCGTATGCGAGCGCCTGCCGCACCTCGAGCTTCGTGAATTCGCCCCTGGTGCGGTTGAAGTTGATCGCCATGTGATCCATCCGGATCGGCGCCTCGACGGTGAGACCCTGCTGCTCGGCCGCGTCGATGGTCAGCGGCGTGGTGATGGCGGCGGACACTTCCCCGGAGGCGACCCCGTTCAGTCGGGTCTGCGGGTCGGTCATCACGGTCCACACAAACCGGGTCGAGGTGACCGCCTCGGGATCCCAGTAGCCGTCCCTGGCCGCGAACTCGTATTCGGCGCCGGGGCGAGATGCTGCGACCGTGTACCTGCCGGTTCCGGCCGGCGACAGGGCGAGCGCAGCGTCCTTCTCCGGCGTACCGAAGGCGTTGGGGTTGACCATCATTCCCGGCAGATCGGAGAGCGTCAGCACCAGCTGGGCTCCCGGACCGTTCAGGGTGAGGACCGCGGTACGCGGGTCCGGGGTCTGCACCCCGGTAACCACGGTGAGCATCGAGGCGGTCACCGAGTCCGGCTCCATCGCCCGTTCCAGGTTCGCCTTGACGACGGCGGAGTCAAACGGGGTGCCGTCGGCGAAGGTCACCCCGTCACGCAGCAGCAGCGTCAGCGTTCCGTCACCGAACTGCCACGACTCCGCCAGGCCTGGAATGGGATTGGCGTCGGTGTCGCGGTGAACGAGGCGGTCGTACACCAGGTTGAGCATGGTCGCGTCGCTGGTGATCTTCGTCTTGTGCGGGTCGAACGAGGAGGTCCCGTAGACCGTCGCATAGTGGAAGGTGGCGTTCGGATCGGCCACCCCGGACGACGACGTCTCGGCAGCACCGCAGCCGGCGAGCAGGGCGGCGGACAGTCCGAGGGCGACAACGAGCTTGCGTGACATACACATTCCTTCCCGACGCGCACCCATGCAGTGCCGAGGCACGCGGGAACACACCGAATCCGTCGGTCTGACGCGAACGTAAGCGGTGTGACGTGGAGCACTCCGAGCAGGTCCCGCTCAGTGGGACCGAGCGGGTCACCGGCGCCGCGCGCTCGATCGGTCACGGTCGGGCGCCCGGTCTCGGTCCCGCACCACGGGATCCGGCTCGCCGGGTACGGTCGCCCGATGAACAACGTGCTGAATCTGGTGAGAGCCCGGGCCGCGGTCGACGCGGCGTTCGCGGCTGCGGCGCAACAGGACAAGCGGGTCAGCGTGGTCGTCGTCGACGACCGTGGTCATGACGTGCTCGCTGCGCGAAGTGACGGGGCGCCGTGGTTCACGGCGGGGGTGGCCCGCGCGAAGGCGGCAACGGCGGCCGCGATGGGGGCGGCGTCCGGCGACCTCGCCGGGCTGAAGGTCGCGCACCCGGAGTTGCTTGAGCTCATCGGGGCGCAGGCCGCGCACCCGATGACGACCCTTCCCGGCGGGGTGCCGATTCGGCTGGCGGGCACCGTGGTCGGGGCGATCGGGGTCAGCGGCGCCGAACCCGACGAGGACGCCGCCTACGCGCGGGCCGGGTATGCAGCGGTGAAGGCTCTCGGTCAGTCGATGTCGTAGACCACGGACACGGTGACGGTCAGGTCCTGCATGCCCGGCTCGATCGGGGTGGATGGCGCCCGGTCCATCATGACGCCCGGCATCGGCGGTGCCGCCGCGGTGACCTCGCTGATTGACCGGACGTCACCGAGCTCGACGCCCGCCGCGTCGGCGATCTGCCCGGCCTGCGCCCGCGCCTGCTCGACGGCCCTGGCGCGGGCCTCGGCGCGCAGGTCACTGTCGTCGCCGATGGAGAAGGTCAACTGCTGCACCCGCACCGCGTCCCCTGCCGCGGCGGCCGCCCCGTCGATGAGGCCGCCCGCACCGGCGATGTCGTGAACGGTGGCGGTCACCTGATTGGTCACCTGGTAGCCGGTGATCGTCGACGATGCGGGCGCATAGGTCGGCTGCACCGACAGCCCGCTGGTGGCGATGTCCGCCGCCGCCACTCCGCGACTCTTCAACGCATCCGTCAGGGCCGTTGCCCGTTCCGCGTTCGCGGCAAGCGCGGCCTCCGCGGTGGCGTCCTGCGTCTGCACGCCGAGCACCACGGTCGCGGTGTCGGGGGCCGCGCTGACCTTCCCGACACCCTGAGTGCTGATTCCCGGAGGCGCGGACTCGGATCCGCCACCCGACGGGGTGTCCGCGGCGCAGCCCGCGACCAGGATCACCGCCGCCGCCGACACCGCCACGCCCACCGCCCGCAAGGTTGCCATGCCCCAACTATGACGCAGCCGACGCCGGTGCGGTCGGGTTACCGGTCCGGCGTGTCCCCACCCAGGCCAGCGCCGCGGCCAGGGCCACCGTGGTCCCGGCGAACAGGATCATCAGGGCCTGGGGACCGATCGGGCCGGTCCCGGCGGTGCCGGTCACCGCGACCGCGACCGGCGCGGCCATCGCATCGGACATCGCGTCCTGCTGGGCACCGCTGCGGGCCGGGATCGCGTCGACCCCCTTCGCCACCTGGTCACGCAGCTGCCCGGACACCGACTTCAGCTGATCGATGCCGGCGAGGATCTGGTCGGTGGTTCCACCGAGCAGTTCGGGGGCCTGCGCGGCGATCGGACCGATCCCGTCCTGCAGCTGGCGGCCCGCGCCGGACAGCTGGGCCGAGACCGACTCCAGCTGCCCGAAGCCGTCGCCGACCGCATCGCCGAGGGTGGTGTCGGGTCCGACCCCGCTGCCGAGCAGCCCGGTGATCGCGCCCAGCTGCCGGCTGAGGTCGGCCAGGTCACTGCCGGTGCGTTCCAGCGCCGCTGCGGCGTCGCCGTCGACGGCCGTCACCCGCGCCGCCACCTCGTCGAGTCCCCGCTGCGCGCGGTCGAGGCCGGTCGTGACATCCCCGACCGTGACACCGAGGTCGGTCAGCCGGGTCGCCAGCTCACCCGCGGGCCCCCTGGCCTGCTCGACCATGCCCGATACCTGCCCTGCGACGTCGACGAGCTGGTTCGCGCCGTCGTTCGCGGTCTGCAGGTACGGCAGCATTGCGGTCACCCCGTCCAACATCTGCCTGGCCTGGGTGTCGGCGGCGGCGGTCGCGGTTGACAGGACCTGGGCGGGCAGCAGCGCCTGCTGCACCTGTGACCGGGCCGAGGCCATCCCGGACAGCAGGTCCCGGATGCCTGCCGAGGAGGTGACCTCGGTGACGGTGGCCGCCAGCCGGGTCAGCGTCTCGTCGTCGGCGGCGCTGCCGCGCCGGACCGTCACCTCCGCCTGCCGCGGCGCCGTGGTTCCGAGCGAGGTGACGGCGTCGGAGAAGTCCTCCGGGATGGTGACCGCGGCAAGGTACTTCCGGTCGGCAGCCGTGTCGGCGTCGACGACCTCCCAGGCGAATCCCTCGGACCGTTCGAGCGCGTCGATCACGCGTTCCCCGATCGCGTCCGCCCCGCGGTCGTCGTTGACGATCGCCACCGTGCGCGGCGGCGGCGCCGCGGGCCGCAATCCGAGGACGAGCCCGGCCCCGACGATCAGCAGGACGGCGGTCAACGCGAGAACGGGCCACCGGCGGCGGAGGACGGGTAGGACATCAGGCATGCAACCGACCGTACGTGCGGTCCCTGGGGAGGGATTGGCACGCACATGAGAATTGCTCTCAGACGGGATCAGGTTCCGGTGTGTGCGCGCCGGACCCGGGCTTGAAACGGCGCCGCGCCCACCAGCCGAGCGCCCCCGCCGCGGCGACGGCGACCAGCAGCCACATGCCGCTGCCGAGTGCCGATTCGACCCGCTCGTAGGAGTGCCCGGCAAGGTAGCCGAGCAGGACGTTGCCCGCGCCGAAGATCAGTGCGGCGACCGCGTTGAAGGCAAGGAACCGCCGGTAGGGCATGCCGCTGATCCCGGCGAGCGGGGGCATCACGGTCCGGAGGAACGCGACGAACCGGGCGAGGAACACGGCCGGACCACCACGGCGGCGCAGCAGGTCGCGTGCCCCGTCGAGTCGGCCGCCCGCGACGAACGGCAACCGCAGGATCCGAGGCCCGATCCGGCGGCCGACCCCGAAGCCGACGGTGTCACCGAGCAGTGCGGCCACCACGACAACGACGATCATCGCCCACAGGTCGACGCGGGCCTGGCTGGCGATCACCCCACCGGCGATCGCGGCCGTCTCGCCGGGCACGACGAACCCGATGAACAGGGCGTCCTCGACGAACACGAAGGCAGCGACGGCGAGGTAGACGACGAGCGGCTCGAGCTCCTGTAGCCACTCCAGCAGGGCGGTCACACCGGGCCCGCAGACGGGAGGTCGAGCAGTCCGCGACCGAGAACGGCGAACCCGTCGCGCAGTATCCGTTCGAAGGCGGGCGCACCCTCGTCGGGTCGCCAGCCTCGGTACGCGGTGTGCATCACCGCGAGCGCGGAGTTCACGACGAATGCGACGAGCATCGGGTCGGCGGGGATCCGGCCGCCGACCCATTCTCGGACGAATCCGCGGAACGGTTCGCTGGCGGCGAGCGCGGGCTCGAGCATCGCCTGGCACTGCTCGATCATCGCCTTGCGCAGCAGCAGCCGTGCTTCGTCGCGACAGGTGACCCCGACGAGGATCTCGCACAGTGCCTGCCACACCGGCTCGTCCGCGGGCCGCGCATCGGCCAACGCCCGCCAGCGGGCCGGATCCTCGGGGTCGGGATCGAGCAGCAGCGCTTCCTTGGAGTCGAAATAGTTGAACAACGTGCTCTTGGAGACGCGGGCGGCGGCGGCGATCTCCTCGACGCTCACCTCGTCGAAACCGCGGGCCGTGACGAGATCGACGGCGGCGCCGCGCAGGGCGCGCCAGGTGTCGAGCTTCTTGGCGGCGCGCAGCCCCGATGCCTGGGTCACGGCACCAGCCTACGCCCGAACTTACACTCGGTCCAAATTTGTATGAGGTACAAATTTTGGCGCTTGGGAATAGCTAGTGCCAACCCCGGGTTGGCCGGACATGACCGAACATGGCATGACCGCGTCCGTGGTGGCGGCCGCATACGGCGACCCCGAGGTCCTCACCGTCATCACCGAGCCGGTGCCCGCTCCCGGACCGGGCGAGGTGCAGGTACGCCTGCGCGCGATCGGGGTCAACCCGTTCGACGTCAAGTCGTACAGCGGCGCTTTTGGCGCCGATCCCGCACGACTGCCGATCCGGCCGGGCATCGAGGCGTCGGGCGTGGTGACGGCCGTCGGGGCGGACGCGGTCGGCCCGACGGGTCCGGTCTCGGTCGGCGATGAGGTCATCGTCAACCCCGGCGCCCGCACCTACACCGAGTGCCTCACGGTGCCGGCATCCGTCACCCTCGCCAAGCCTCCGAGCCTGTCCTTCGAGCAGGCGGCCGCCCTGCTGTCCAGCGGAACCACGGCCGTCGACGCGCTGACCACCGCCCGGGTCGCGGCGGGTGACACCGTCCTCCTGCACGGCGCCTCCGGGGCCGTCGGCGCCGCGACCGCGCAGCTCGCGCTCGCCCGCGGCGCCACCGTGATCGGCACCGCTCGCGCGACGAACCACGACCACCTGCGCGCGCTCGGGGTGACCCCGGTCGAGTACGGCGACGGGCTCCTCGACCGGGTGCGGGCGCTGGCCCCGGACGGGGTCGATGCGGCGATCGACACCGCGGGCACCGACGAGGCGATCGACGCATCGCTCGCCCTCGTCGGCGACCGCGGCCGGATAGTCACGATCGTCGCGTTCGAGCGGGCCGGGCGGGACGGCTTCCGCGCGATCGGCGGCGGCGACCCGGACAGCGCCCGGATCCGGCGCGAGGCGCGCGCCGAGCTGGTCGAACTCGCCGGTCGCGGATCGCTCGAGGTGACGATCGCAGCGACGTTTCCGCTCGCCGACGCGGCCCGTGCGCACCGCGAGCTGACCGGACGGCACCCGCGAGGCAAGTTCGTGCTGCTGCCGTGACGGCGCGGGAATAGTTCCGGGCGGCGCACGTTGAGTACGGTGAGCTAGTTGAATGATCAACTACTGATTCGAGGAGCGCAGCATGCCCGCCGTGACCGCCGACAACACCCTCGCGCTGCCCCGCGTCTCCGCGGCAGCGCCCGACGCCCTTGCCCGCCCGGTACTGTCGGTGACCACCGCCCCGCGCGGCTACGAGGGCGAGGGCTTCCCGGTCCGGCGCGCCTTCGCTGGCGTCGACCTGGCGCACCTCGACCCGTTCCTGCACATGGATCAGATGGGCGAGAACGAGGCGGCGCCCGGCGAGGCCAAGGGCACCCCCTGGCATCCACACCGCGGCTTCGAGACCGTCACCTACATGATCGACGGCGCCCTCGAACACCGGGACTCCAACGGCGGCGGCGGCGCGATCGGCGGCGGCGACACCCAGTGGATGACCGCGGGCGGCGGCATCCTGCACATCGAGACCCCACCCGAACAGCTCGTGGTCACCGGTGGCCTGTTCCACGGCGTGCAGCTGTGGGTGAACCTGCCCCGCGACAACAAGATGGCCGCACCCCGCTACCAGGACATCACCGGGAACCGGGTGGCGCTGCTGTCCTCGCCGGACGGCGGTGCGCTGATCCGGGTCATCGCCGGGGAACTCGACGGACACCACGGCCCCGGCTCGACCCACACGCCGATCACGTTGCTGCACGCGACAATCGCGCCCGGCGCCTCGGTGACCCTGCCGTGGAATCCCGAATTCAACGCGCTCGCTTATGTTCTCGCTGGCGACGGAACGGTCGGTACGGAACGTCGCCCGGTCCGGACCGGGCAACTCACCGTGTTCGGGCGCCGCGGAAGCACGATCACGATCGCGGCCGCCGACACCCAGGACTCGCGCACCGAGTCGCTTGAGGTCTTCGTCCTCGGCGGGCGGCCGATCCGCGAACCCATCGCGATGGCTGGCCCGTTCGTGATGAACACCAAGGCGGAGGTCATCCAGGCGTTCGAGGACTTCCAGGCAGGCAGGCTCGGGTCGATCCCGGCCGCCCACGAGACACTGGACTGACGGGGCCCGAGCGCCTCACTCGTGCACCGGGATTCGATGCGGCTCACCGGCAACGTTCACGCATCGGCTCGATCACGGATGAGGGGAACTCCTGCGCCGCTCGCTATGTTGAAGACCGAAGTTCACGAAGGAGGCTGCATGTCGGCACCACCCACCCCGCAGATCGACGTCCATCGCGCCGGCGAACGCCTGGCAACGCGGATCGACTGGCTGGACTCGAAGCACTCCTTCTCGTTCGGTCAGCACTACGACCCCGACAACACCCACCACGGCGTGCTGCTCGTCAGCAACGACGACATCGTCTCCCCGGGACAGGGCTTCGACACCCATCCCCACCGGGACATGGAAATCGTCACCTGGGTACTGCGCGGGTCGCTGGTGCATCAGGACTCGATGGGGCACTCCGGGGTGATCTACCCCGGGCTCGCACAGCGGATGAGCGCGGGCACCGGAATCCTGCACTCGGAGAAGAACGACGGATGGCGCCTGTCCGGGGCGCCGAGCCCCGACCACTCCGACCCGGTCCGGTTCATCCAGATGTGGGTGCTGCCCGACGAGTCCGGTGTCGCCCCCGGCTACGAGCAGCTCGAGATCGAGGACGAACTGATGCGGGGCGGCCTGGTGCCGGTGGCGTCCGGGATGCGCAAGCATCGGGACAATTCCGCGATCACCATCAACAACCGGGGTGCCGCCCTGTACGTCGCGCGGATGCGGGCCGGCGACAGTCTGACCCTGCCCGAGGCGCCGTACCTGCACCTGTTCGTCGCCGAGGGCGAGGTGGACCTCGAGGGTGCAGGCCCGCTGTCCGAGGGCGACGCGGTGCGGTTCACCTCGACCGGCGGCCACCGCCTGACGGCCGACCGGCCCGCCGAGATCCTGGTCTGGGAGATGCACACCCGGCTCGGCGGCTGACGGTTCGATCCGGATGGTAGAAACGGTGCCATGACCTCCACCGATGCTCCTCGCGTCGACCGCCTAATGGCGATGATGGGCGCCCGCCCCGGCCCCGTCGAACCCGGCCGCACCGAGCACACCCAGGAGGTCGGACCCCGGTTCCACGATCATCGCGGCCGGACGATCCTCGGCTCCGTCGGCATCCTCGTCGACGCGGTCCCCGGCGGCGCCGTCGGGCGGTCCGTGCCCGCCGGGACGCAGACCGTGCTGTCGCAGGTCACCGCCGCGCTGGCGGCGCCGCTGCCCGACCGCGGCGACATCGTGGCCCGCGGCAACGCCGTCCACCTCGACCTCGACACCGGAATCGGACTGGCCGCGGGCGACCTGACCGGGCCGGACGGGCAGTCGTACGCGGTACTGACCGCGCGGGCGGTCGTCGTCACCCGCGGCGCCACCCACGCCGACACCGTGTTCGGCGGCCCCCCGCTCCCCGTCCCCGATGCCGAGCCGGGCACCGATCCCGCCGAGTTCACGAGCCGGTCCGGTCTCGACGTGGTGACCGCGATCGCCTCCGGCGCGGTGGCCCGTGGCCCGCTGGCCGGGTTGTTCGGCGTCGACCTGGCGGAGGTCGGGCCGGGCCGCGTCGTCGGCACGTTCACGCCGCGGCCGTGGATGGCGAACTACCTGGGCACCGTGCAGGGCGGCAACCTGATCGCGGTGTCGGATCTGATGACCGGCCTCGCCGCGCAGACGCTGACCGCGCCCGGCCAGCACTACCGCGCCCTGGACCTGCGGATCGACTTCGTCCGGTCCCCCGCCCTTGACGGCGGTCCGGTGCGGGTGCGGGCCGAGGTCGTGCGCGCGGGCAGGCGCCTCGCGCTGATCGACACCGAGACGGTCGACTCGTCGGGGATCGTGCTGGCCCGCGCGCAGTCCAGCGTCCACCTGCTCTGACACGACCGTCGTGACCGCCGCCCCGGCGTCGGCGGGGCTAACCTGCTAGTGCGGACGTCGCGCCAGCCGAGGAGAGTCATGACGAATCAGCCGCCGAATCCCGACGGAACACCCGAGGGGCAACCGCCGCAGTACGGACCGCCCGGCTCCGGCGCCGCCTACCCCGGCGGACAGCCCCAGTACCCCGGTGGGCAGCCGTATCCGGGGCCGCCGCCGCAGTACGGGCAGCCCTACCCGGGACAGCCGTACCCGGGCGGACAGGTTCCGCCGGGCGGCTACCCACCGGGCGGGTACCAGCCGCAGCCGTCCCCACGCAACGGCGCGGGGATCGCGGCGCTGATCCTCGGCGTTCTCGCGGTCCTCGGCGTCTGGACGATCGTCGGCGGCATCGTGCTCGGTGTCCTCGCCGTCATCCTCGGCTTCGTCGGACGCTCGCAGTTCAAGAAGCGTCGCGCCACCAACGGCGGGATGTCCCTGGCGGGCATCATCCTCGGGGCGCTGGCCGTGATCGTCTCGATCGTGCTGGTGGTGGTCGGGGTCGGGATCTTCAACAAGGTCGGCGGCCGCGACCTCGTCGACTGCCTCCGCGATGCGGGCACCGACAGCGCCGCGATCGAACGGTGCCAGGACGAGTTCCGGCAGAACGTCGAGAACCAGCTGTCCATCACGCTGACACCGGCCCCCCGCTGACGCCGCGACCCCTCCGGTGCCCGATGCGATTTCCCGACGAATCAGAATGGACGGCGCAGCAACGTCGGACGAAGCGGGGTCACGGGTGAACAAGGACATCGAGAGCAGCCGCGCGCGGGTGAGCAGGCGCCGGGCCCTCACGCTCGGCGGCACCGTCGGGCTGTCCGGGCTGATCGCCGCCTGCTCGACCGGGGGGTCGTCCGACACCCCGCCGACGACCGCGGCGGGCTCCGCCTCGGACGACGCGGTCGCCCTGCTCGCCCGCGCACCGCAGTGCGTCGCGGGCAAGGAGGAAACGCAGGGCCCCTACTGGTTCGACGTCGACTCGATCCGCAACGACATCCGAGAGGACCGGCCGGGGACCACGTTCGAAGTGGTTCTGCGCATCCAGGATTCGGACACCTGCACCCCCGCGAGCGGCGGCGGGATCGCCAACGCGGTTGTCGAGATCTGGCACTGCGACGCGGGCGGCGTGTACTCCGGCTTCGAGTCCGGCTCCCGGAGCGCCAACGGCTACCCACCGCAGGCCGCGACGCCGGGCGGGCCGCCGACCCAGGACGCACCCGGTGCGGACACCTCCTTCATCCTCTCCAACGGCTCCTACAGCGCGGGCGACGTGGAATCGGCGACCACCGATGACGGCACCTATTTGCGCGGCGCCCAGGTCACCGACGGTGGTGGCATCGCGACCTTCACGACGATCTTCCCCGGCTGGTACACCGGGCGCACCAGCCACATCCACCTCCGTGTCCACATCGACAAGAAGACGGTGCTGACCACGCAGCTGTACTTCCCGGAGGATCTGATCGACGAGGTGTACGCGCGCAGCCCGTACGTCGAGCACACCGGCCGCGAGGCCAACGTCACCAACGCCACCGACAGTCTCTTCGACGAGTCCGGGATGCTGACCGTCGTCCCGACCGCCGATGGCTACCGGGGCGCCGTCAACATCGGGGTGTAGGCACATCCGGCCCGCGGCGGCCATGATGGAGGGCATGACGACGCCCTCCGGTATCGACCTCACCCACCTCGACCCGGGCATCCGCGCCCAGGACGACCTGTTCGCCCACGTCAACGGCCAGTGGCTGGACGGCTACCAGATACCCGCCGATCGCGCCGTCGACGGCGCCTTCCGCACCCTCTACGACCAGGCCGAGGTCGACGTGCGGGCGATCATCGACCACGCAGCGGACACCGGCGGGGTCGACGGCACCGTCAGCCAGCAGATCGGCGAGCTGTACCTCTCCTTCATGGACGCCGACGCGGTCGAGCGCAGCGGGCTCGACCCGATCGCCGACGAGCTCGCCGCGGTGGATGCCGTCGCGGACCCGTCCGAGCTCGCCGCGCTGCTCGGCGGGCTGCAGCGCACCGGGGTCGGCGGCGCGATCGGCAACTACGTTGACACCGATGCGAAGAACTCCGCCCGCTACCTGGTGCACCTGACGCAGTCCGGGATCAGCCTGCCCGACGAGTCGTACTACCGCGAGGACTCCTTCGCCGAGATCCGCGCCGGCTATGTCCGGCACGTCGAGGCGATGCTCACCCTCGCGGGCAGGCCCGACCCGGCGGTCGCCGCGCAGCGCATCCTCGACCTGGAGACGGCGATCGCCGCGGGCCACTGGGACGTGGTCAAGCGACGCGACGCCGAGCTGAGCTACAACCTCGTCACGCTCGACGGCCTCGCCGAGCAGAATCCCGGCTTCGATTGGGCCGCCTGGGTTTCCGCGCTCGGCGGAACCACCGAGACGTTCGCCGAGCTGGTGGTCCGGCAGCCGAGCTTCCTGACCTCGCTCACCGAATTGTGGACCACGCGCCCGCTCGAGGACTGGAAGACGTGGACGACGTGGAAGGTGATCCATTCCCGCGCACCGTATCTGACCGAAGCGCTGGTGGCGGAGGACTTCGCGTTCTACGGCACCACCCTGTCCGGCACGACCGAGAACCGGGAACGCTGGAAGCGCGGCGTCTCCCTGGTGCAGGACCTGCTCGGGGAGGCCGTCGGAAAGCTGTACGTCGAGAAGCACTTCCCGCCCGCAGCGAAGGCGCGCATGCAGGAACTGGTCACGAACCTGCAGGAGGCATACCGCCGCAACATCGCCAACCTGGAATGGATGGGCCCGGACACCCGCGCGGCCGCGCTCGCGAAGCTGGAGAAGTTCACCCCGAAGATCGGCTACCCGAACAAATGGCGGGACTACAGTGACCTGGTCATCGACCAGTCCGATCCGGTCGGCAACTACCGGCGCGGGTACGCCAACGAACACGACCGGGACATCGCGAAGCTCGGCGGCCCGGTGGACCGGGACGAGTGGTTCATGACGCCACAGACCGTCAACGCGTACTACAACCCCGGAATGAACGAGATCGTCTTCCCTGCCGCGATCCTGCAGCCGCCATTCTTCGACGCCGCCGCCGACGACGCCGCCAACTACGGCGGCATCGGCGCGGTGATCGGGCACGAGATCGGCCACGGGTTCGACGATCAGGGCGCCAAGTACGACGGCGACGGCAACATGATCGACTGGTGGACCGACGACGACCGCACCGAGTTCGGCAAGCGCACCAAGGCGCTGATCGAGCAGTACAACGAGTTCGAGCCGAAGGCGTTGCCCGGCCACAAGGTCAACGGCGAGTTCACGATCGGCGAGAACATCGGCGACCTCGGCGGGCTGTCGATCGCGTTGGCCGCGTACACGATCGCCCTCGACGGCACCGAGGCTCCGACGCTGGACGGCCTGACCGGGCTGCAGCGGGTGTTCTTCGGGTGGGCGCAGGTGTGGCGCACCAAGGCTCGTGACGAGGAGGCGATCCGCCGCCTCGCCGTCGACCCGCACTCGCCGCCGGAGTTCCGCTGCAACGGCGTCGTTCGCAACCTGGACAGCTTCCACGAGGCGTTCGACGTCACCCCCGGCGACGCGCTCTACCTGGAGCCCGAACGGCGCGTCAAGATCTGGTGATGCCCGCCGCCGGCTACGTGCGGGAGGCGGCCACCCGCTCGTAGTCGGCGCGGTTCCGCGTCGCATACCCGGCCGCCCACCGCTCGATCGCGTCGTCGAACACCGTCCCCGACCCGAGGTAGGCGGCGATCGCGGCGGGGTCACCGGTGCGGGCGTGTGCCCTGGCGAGCGCGGTAGCGCAGAGCTGCGCGTAGATCCGCATGCCCTCCGGTCGCATCTTCGCGACGTCGAAACCGCCCTTCTTGTCCCGGAGTTGGCGGACATAGAAGTCCCGCCCGAACGGCCCGGTTCCGGTGAACCAGCCGAGGAACGGGTCGCTCGCGCTCTGGATGAGCCGCTGCCCGTCCACCACCCGCCGCCCCTGATCCGGGTACGGCAGCCCCTCGACGTACGGCGCAAGCACCGACGGCTGCGCCTCCTTGATCTGCAGGAACAGCGGATCGTCGACGCGATCACCGACGAACAGCGCGATGAAGGACATCGTCCCGACCGATCCGACCCCAACCACCTTGCGGGCGATATCCTGGAACCGGTAGCGCCGCAACAACTGCCGTCGGTCACTGTCGAGTGACGCAAGATAGTTGCCCATCACGGACCGGAGCAGGTCGGTGACCTCCTTGTGCCGGTCGGGTTGCAGCCCCACCACCAGCGGCGGATCCTCAGTGATCCGGAAGCCGGCATCGGTGCGATGGGCGAACCGGGCGAGTGTCCCCAACTGGGTGTGCTGCTCCGCCTTCGCGAAGGACTTCTCCGCGAAACCGACCTGCCGCTTCGTCAACTGTCCGCGCAGTCGCTCAACGACCTCGTCGGCCTCCAGTCGCAGGTACCAGAGGTCGAGCGCGGGCATGTCTGCCGCGCGCCGCATCATCTGCCGGTATGTCGTCGCGACGTCCCGCGCCGCCGCCCGTGACTCCTTCGGGCCGTGCCCGTTGTCCTCGGATGCGACGGCGACCGACACCGCGAGCCGCTTCACGTCCCACTCGAACGGACCCCGGTGTACCTCGTCGAAGTCGTTGAGGTCGAACACCAGTCGACGATCCGGCCCGGCGAACAGTCCGAAGTTGGCGAGGTGCGCGTCCCCGCACGCCACCACCATCAGGTCGGTCCGCGGGCCGTTCGCGAGGTCCCAGGCCATGATCGCCGCGGACCCTCGCAGAAAGGTGAACGGCGAGACGAGCATCCGCTCGTATCGGAGCGGCACCAGGTCGGGCAGGCGGGTCGCGTCCTGCCGCGCAAGCACCTCCGCCGGGTCCGGGCGCCCCGGAGCCGGTTCCCACTGCCCGTGCGCGCCGCGCGGCACGTCGGACCGCAGTCGCTTGCCCGCCCGGCGGCGCTCACCGGCGGGAACCGGGGGCTCGAAGACAACGCTCATCGCCCGACGCTACCGCCGCGCGACCGGACGCACCGGTCAACCCGCCATTGCGGCCTCGGGTGCGATCCGCAGCGCGGTGACCAGGTCCCGGTACAGGGCGTCGGAGGCCATCAGTTCGGCGTGGGTGCCGCGGGCCCGGATCCGCCCCTTCTCCATCACCAGGATGGTGTCGGCGTCGATGACGGTGGAGAGCCGGTGCGCGATCGTCACCACCGCGCCGGTGCGGGACAGTTCGGTGATCACGTCCTGGATCGCGGCCTCGGTCCGGCCGTCGATCTGCGCGGTGGCCTCGTCAAGGAGCAGCACCTCGGGCCGTCGAATAATGGCCCGGGCCACCGCGATTCGCTGCCGCTGGCCGCCCGAGATGTTGGTGGCGGTCAGGTCCGTGTCGAGTCCGTGCTCCATCGCCCGCACCGTCTCGTCCAGGTGCACCGCCCGCAACGCCGCCCAGATCTCGTCCTCGGTGGCCTCCGGGTAGGTGAAGCCGACATTCGACCGCACCGTGCCGGGGACGATCGGGGTCTCCTGCTCCACGTACGCCAGCCGGGACCGGACCTCGTCGTACGGCAGCCCGCTGTATGGCACCCCGTCGAGAAGAATCTCCCCCTGCTCCGGATGGAGGAAGCGCAGCAGCAACGAAAACAGCGTCGTTTTGCCCGCCCCGGACGGACCGACGATCGCGGTGTGCCCGCGGGCGGGGATGGCCGCACGGACCTGCCGCAGCGAAGGCTCCGCGCCGGGGGCGTAGCGCGCGGTGACATCGACGATGTCGAGGACCGGCAGCTCGGGATCTCGGTGGGCCGCACGGAGATCGACCACCTGGGCGGTGTGTGTGGAGTCCGCCCGATCGGCAGGCTCCTCGACCTCCATGTCCTGGACCTCCCGGATGCGGGCGGCGGCGGCGATGCCCGCCTGGATGGAGGCGAAGTTCCCGGCGAGCTGCGACGCGGGCGGGATGAGCTGAAATGCGTACAGCAGGAACGCGATCAGGCCCGACACCGCGAGCGCACCGATGCCGACCCGCCAGGCGCCGAACGCGAGGATGCCCGCGACGGCGAGCTGCATGCCACCGCTGACGACGGCCCACACCACCGCGGTCGCCCGCACCGCCCGCAGGTTGTGCCGCTGGGAGTCGCGGGCGTCGACGATGATTCGCTCCGCCTCCCGGACCTCCGCGCGGGACGCCTTGACGGTGCGGATCGCCCGCAGCGCACCCTCGAGCCCCCCGCCCATTCGGCCGACCGACTCCTGCGCAAGGCGCTGCGAGCGCCCGATCTGGGGCATCAGCCACGACGCGCCGATGCCGACCAGCACCAGCGCGCCGACCATGACAGCGAGCAGCACCGAGTCGAGGAACGCCATCATCACCAGCGTGCCGGTGATCGCGGTGACCCCGTTGACCAGTTCGACGAGGGACGACGACGCGGCCTCCCGCAGCAGCAGCGTGTCCGAGGTGACCCGGGTGACCAGCTCGCCGGAGGGACGCTTGGTCACGCTGGCGATGGTCGCGCGGAAGTACCGCCGGACCATCGACTCCCGCGCGTCGAACACCACCTGGGCGGCGAGCGCCCCCATCAGGTTGTGGTAGGTGAAGCCGAGCACACCCGCGACGGCGACGAGGATCGCGAGAACGGTGACCGGGGTCTGCATGCTGTCGCCGGTGACGAGCGCGTCGAGGATCTGCTTGATCATCATCGGCATGACGAGCCCGGTCGCGGTGAACACCAGCCCGATCACGATGCCAATGAACAGCACCATCCGGCGCGGACGGATGAAGGACCACAGCAGCCGCACATTCGGCCAGGACGACTTCGCAACGGAGCCAGACATGCCCACAGTGGTACATGCGTGTCCCATTCTTGTCAACAAGTGATTCCTTTTGGAAGTTCACACTGCTAACGTGGGGGCATGACGACCGCGGTCACCGAATCCGGAACCAAGGCGCGCACCCGCCGGGCCATCCTGGACGCGGCCGTCGACGTTCTCAGCAAGAACCCGAGTGCGCCGCTGAGCGACATTGCCGCCGCCGCGGACGTCGGGCGAAGCACCCTGCACCGCTACTACCCCGAACGCGGGGAGCTCGTTGCCGCACTCGGGACGCACGCGCTGGACAAGCTCGATGCCGCGCTGGTGCGGGCCAGACCCACCGAGGGCCCCGCGGACGAGGCGCTGCGCCGGATGAGCCACGAGTGCTTCGAGATCGGTCCCACCCTCGCCCTGGTCTACGGGGACCCGCAGGTGCTGTCCAACGAGGCGTTCTGGGTGCGACTCGACCGCACCGATGCCCCCCTGCTTGAGCTGCTCGAGCGGGGTATCGCGGAGGGCACCTTCACCGCAACCCTCAAGGTCCGCTGGCTCCGGCGGATGCTGTGGTGGTGCCTGCTGACCGGGTGGGAGGCGTTCGACTACGAGCAGTACACCCGCACCGAGGCCCTCGCGGCGATCGACGAGACCGTCGCTCGCATCACCGGAACGGCGTAGCCGCGCGCGGTGGCCGCTCCCGGACTCGGGTGAGCGACCACCGCGACCGGCTACGAGCTGCCGAACATCCCGGCCATGTCCGCGGTCGATCCGACGCTGCCGTTCCCGTCGCCGCCACCGGCGGCCGGCCCCTGCTCAACGGTGAAGTTCCGCACCACCAGCGTGGTGACCAGGCTTGCGTCGGCGGACACCTCGACGTCGACACAGCTGGTGAACGCACCGTACGAGCCGATGGCCAGGCCCTCCACGTCCACGCTGTACGGGGCGGGATGGATCCCGACCGGCGGGATCCCGGACGGATGATCGGTGACGAGGCTGCCGTCCGACTGCACCGCCACCGTCGCGTTGGCGAACACCGCGGGCCGGGTCGCTTCCGTTCCGTCCCAGGTCTTCACCTGCTCCGTCAGCAGGGCAACGTCGATCGCGCCGCCGAGCACGGTCGGCGCCGTGCACGTCTGTCCGTCGGCGGGATCGACGGTGAGGGTGACCTTGTTGCCGTCGACCTGCACCGCCAGCTGATCACCGTTCTCGACGACCGCGAACGTCACCGCAGCCGCCTGCTCCTCCGCCGCCGCCGTCGGCGCCAAGATCGTTCCGACGGCCAACCCCGCCACCGCCACCAACGCCACTCGCGAACCCAGTTCCATCGCCATCCGTTCCCCTCGTGTGCACAGTGCGACCGACGGTCGACGGTCGGGCACCCACCATGCCCGATCACGCCCGATCCGACATGCGGTTCGAGCGAAGTGTTTCAACAGATTTCCCGGCGCCGCGGGCACCGGTCAGGGGCGCGCGACCAACCCCTGCGCGACGGCACCGAGCCGCGCGAGCCGCAGATCACCGAGCGCGGTGACGGCGTTGCCCATCCGGTTGGTGACGTAGCCGAGCGACAGCCCGGTGTCGGGGTCGGCGTAGGCGCCGGACCCGCCGACCCCGTAGTGGCCGAACGCGTGCCGCGGCTGCGCCCGCTTCGCGAGGAACACCGGGTGGTATCCGAGCCGCCAGCGGATCGGGGCCCGCAGGACGTAGTCCCGGCGCCGGGTCTGCACCGCACCCATCTGCGTCAGGGTGTCCTCCTGCAGGAACCGCCTGCCGTCGATCATCCCGCCGTTCGCGATCGCGCCGTACATCTTGGCCAGCGCCCGCGCGGTGAACACCCCGTTCCAGCCGGGCATCACCGCGTCGTGCACGGCCGGATCTCGCACCAACCGGTCGAAGCCGTCGGGCATCGCCGCCTCCGCCAGCCCGTTCAGCGGTCCCACCCGCGACAGCACCGACGACGTCACCTCCCACGGCATCCCCGCGGGATTGATGTGCGGGAACAACTTTGCGATCCGCGGCCGCTGATCGATCGGAACCCGATACCAGAACTCCTCGACCCCGAGCGGTGCCGCGATCTCGTCCCGCACCACGTCCACAAAATCCCTGCCGGTCACGCGCGCGACGGTCTCGGCGACGAGCCAGCCGAAGGTGACGGCGTGATAGCCCGGTCCGTCGAACCGGCGCGGATCCGGGGGCGCGGCGGCGAGGGCGGCGACGACGGTGTCGTAGTCGAGGATGGTGCGCCGTCCGGGAACGAGGCCGCGCACCCGGTGCAGCCCGGCCCGGTGGGTAAGCATGTCCCGCACCGTGATCCGGCTCTTGCCCGCCGCAGCGAACTCCGGCCAGTAGGTGGCGACGGGCTCGTCGTAGTCGAGCACACCGCGCTCGGCAAGGCGGTGCAGCACCGTGCTGGCGACACCCTTCCCGGTCGAAAAGGACAGCGCGACGGTGTCCCTGGCCCAGCGTCGGTCGCGGTCCGCCCAGCCTGCCCAAATGTCGAGCACCAGTTCGCCGTCCAGATAGGCGGACAGCGCGCCGCCACCGTGCTGCGGGCTGCGGTAGAGCGTGAAGAACTCGTCTGCCAGCGGCAGGAACCGCGGATCGACATGCATCTGGGTGGGTGCCCGGCCCGCCTCCTCCAGCGAATGCACCCTGGCGACTCTGGCGGCCATCAGACGACGCCCGCGTGTCGGGCCGCGGACCGCACCTGGAACGCACCGGCGACGAACAGGACGCCGAAGAGGATCGCGAACGTGCCGACCAGCCACATCAGCCCGGTGATGCCCGACCCCGGCCAGATCACCAGGATCAGCCCGAACAGCAGGGCGAGCGCACCGGCGACCATCGACCCGATCCACTGGCCGGCGTTGGCCATCACCTGGAAGGCGCCGATGACCTCCAGGACACCGACGAGGATCGCCCAGAAGCCCATCACGTAGACGAATGCCAGCGCCGTCAGGTCCGGCCACACGAACAGCACGATGCCCGCGATCACCGACACCACCGCGCCGGCCAGCCACCACACCCAGCTCGTCACCACGCGCCTCGCCTCGATCGCGCGGACCGCGGACACGATGCCGTCGACGATCCAGAAGACGCCGACAACGACGATCAGGACCTTGACCGTGGCGTGCGGCCAGACCAGCGCGACGATGCCGAATGCGATCGCGACGATGCCGCGAACGAGCAACAGCCACCACACGTCCTTCGCGATCCGCAGGATCGCCTCGTTGGTGCCGACCGTCGGAATTCCAGCCATCGCTACCTCCCGGTGCCGAGGGTGGCCGGCTCCGCGGCCCCCTGTCCGTTCGCGAGCCTACTGTCGCCGCAGCGGGCTGGCGTGCCGAAATCGGCTACTTCAGGTCACGATCCCGACTTGGCTGCACCCGCTTCGGCTCGCCGGGCATCTTCGGGTACTGCGGCGGATAGGGCAGGTCGCCGAGACCGTTCGCGGCGTCCCGCTCCGCCATCTCCAGCAACCCGTCGAGCGAGTGTGCGACCGCGTCGATGTCGGCAGCGGGATCGCCCCGCCGGGACAGCAGGTCGGGCACCGTCGCGATGGTGAAGTCGTCGGGTTCGATGTCCGGCAGTTCGGCCCAGGTGACCGGGGTGGACACGGTCGCCCGCGGTGTCTTGCGCACCGAGTACGCCGACGCGACGGTCTTGTCCCGCGCGGTCTGGTTGAAGTCCACGAAGATTCGCGCCCCGCGTTCCTCCTTCCACCACGCGGTGGTGACCCGGGTCGGGTCGCGGCGTTCGATCTCGCGGGCCAGCGCGATCGCGGCGTGCCGGACGTCGATGAAATCCCACCGCGGTTCGATCCGCACATACACGTGCACCCCGCGGCCACCCGACGTCTTCGGGTAGCCGACCAGGCCGAGCTCGTCGAGCAGCGGCGCCAGCAGGTCAAGGGCCACGGCCCGTGCCTCCGCGAACCCGGTTCCCGGCTGCGGATCCAGGTCGATCCGCAGCTCGTCCGGCCGGTCGGTGTCGGCGCAGCGGACCGGCCACGGATGGAAGGTCACGTTGCCCATCTGCGCGGCCCAGACCACGTCCGCCGGCTGCCGCACCAGCAGCGCATCGGCGGTGCGGCCGTTGGGGTTGGTAACGGTGCAGGTGGCCAGGTGGTCGGGGCGCTTGGCGGGCAGCCGTTTCTGGTACACCTCCTCACCGTCGATGCCGTCCGGGAACCGCTGCAGGTGCGTCGGCCGCTGCCGCAGCGCGGTCATGATGCCGCCGCCGTCGAACAGTGCGACCGTCCGGTAGTACTCGGCGAGATGACGTTTCGTGCCGCCCTCGGAGCCGAGCTCGGGGAACATGATCTTGTCCGGGCTGGACAACCGCACCGCGATCCCGTCGACGTCGAGTTCCAGAGCCGGGCTCTTGCTCCGAGCCTGCGACGGTCGCTTCGCTTCGTCTGCCATCACTTCCCTCCCGCGAGGACGTCGGCGAGGTCGTACCGCACCGGGACGTCGAGTTGCTCGTATGTGCAGCTGCGCGGCTCGCGGTCGGGTCGCCACCGCAGGAACCGGGCGACGTGCCGCAGCCGGTCGCCCTCGAGCTGGTCGTACGCCACCTCGACCACCAGTTCCGGCCGGATCGGCACCCACTGCCGATCCTTGCCCGCCGCCCACCGGCTCGTCTCCCCGTCGTGCACGACGTCGTCGCCGAGGCGGAGCGGGTCGAGGATTTCCTGCAGCTCGACCCGTCGCGCCGCCGTGAACGCCGAGGCGCCCCCGATGAACCGCAGGTCGTCGCCGTCGTAGAGGCCGAGCAGCATCGACCCGATCCCCGGTTGACTCTTGTGCGGGCGGTAGCCGATCACCACCACGTCCGCGGTCCGCGCATGCTTGACCTTGACCATCTCGCGCTTGTTCGGGACATAGGCGCCGGACAGCCTTTTCGCGATCACGCCGTCGAGTCCCGCACCCTCGAACGTGTGGAACCACTCGGTCGCGACGGTGGGGTCGGTGGTGGCGCGGGTGACATGGCAGGAGGGGCCACCGCCGATCACGTCGAGCAGGGCCGCGCGGCGGTCCTCGAACGGCCGACCGGTGAGGTCGGTGTCGCCGAGGGCGAGCAGGTCGAACCCGATCAGCTGCGCCGGAGTCTGCTCCGCGAGCAACGCGACCCGGCTTGCTGCGGGGTGGATGCGTTCGGACAGCGCCTCCCAGTCGAGTCGGGTGCGGCCGTCCACGTCCCGAGGCACCACCAGTTCCCCGTCGAGGACGCACCGGTCCGGGAGTTCACCGCGGATCGCGTCGACCATCTCCGGGAAGTAGCGCGCCAGGTCCTTGCCGCTGCGGGAGGACAGCACGACCTCGTCGCGGTCGCGAAACACCAGGGCACGGAAGCCGTCCCACTTGGGCTCGTACGACCACACGGGATCGTCGCCGGCGGGCTGCGGTGGCACCGCGTCGGCGGACTTGGCGAGCATCGGTTGCACGGGCGGGCTCAGGGGCAGGTCCACGTCCCCATACTGGCCCACGCGAGCCGTGTCCGCCGCCCGGTGGCCGCATCGGCGCTTACTCGCTGTCGAGACGGAACCCCAGTTTGAGGGTGACCTGGACGTGCCCCACCCGCCCATCGACAATGTGTCCGCGGGTGTCCACGACCTCGAACCACTCCAGGTTCCTTACGGTGTCGTTCGCACGGGCGACGGCCTTCGCGATGGCGTCGTCGATGCCCGTCGTCGACGACCCGACGACCTCGGTGACGGAGTACACGTGATCGCTCATCGGTCTTCCTCACTCCTCGGTGAACCGGACCCATCCAGGGTAGGCCGAGGGCCTTGCCGAACAGTCCGAATCTGTGATCAAGTTCCCGACGGCCATACCGCGTTTACCGACATGAGGGGGACCAATGGAGAAGCTCAAGAACTACGGCCTGCTGGTCAAGTACCTGGTCAGCACCCAGTGGAAGAAGATCACCGGCAAGGGCCAGCAGCAGGCCTGATCCGCCCCGGCGCCGTGCCGCCCTCAGCACGGCGCCGAGCGCGGCTAGAGCCAGCCGCGACGTTTGAAGATGGTGTAGAGGCCGACGCAGATCAGGGCCATCAGGCCGAGCGCAAACGGGTAGCCGCCCGCCCAGTGCAACTCGGGCATGTTGTCGAAGTTCATCCCGTAGACGGTGCCGATCAGGGTGGGCGCGAACAGGATTGCCGCCCACGCCGACACCTTCTTGATCTCCTCGTTCTGCGCATAGCTGGCCTGCGTGAGCGCCGACATCTCCTCGTTCTGCGTCTGCGACACCAGCGTCGCGTTGACGGTGAGGATGTTGCCGAGCAGCTGCCGGAAGCCGTCGGCGCGCTCGACGACGGTGGTCGCGTGGTCGGTGACGTCGCGCAGGTACCGCTGCAGTTCCTCGTCGGTCTGATACTTCTCGAACCCGGCCGACAGGCCGGACAACATGCCGAGCAGCGGCTTGGTCGCGCGCTGGAACTCGATCACCTCGCGGGTGAGTTCATAGATGCGCCGCGACACCTTCGGGTCGCCGCTGAAGACCTCGGTTTCGATCTCGTCGATGTCGTTCTGCAGGCCGGCAACGACCGGCGCGTAGCCGTCGACCACGGCGTCGAGGATCGCGTACAGCACCGCTTCCGGACCGAGCCGCAGCAGGTCGGGCGCGTTCTCCATTCGCGCGCGCACCGCGGACAGGTCCGGCGACTCACTGTGCCGGACGGTGAGGACGAAGGTCGGGCCGCAGAACACGTGCAGCTCACCGAAGTCGACGCGCTCGGTTTCGTCGACGTACCTGGCGGCGCGGAGCACCACGAACAGGGTGTCGCCGTACCGCTCGAGCTTGGGCCGCTGATGCGCGACGATCGCGTCCTCGACCGCCAGCTCGTGCAGACCGAACTGGGCCGCCGCCGCGAGCAGCTGCTCCTCCGACGGCCGGTAGAGACCGATCCACGCCATCGACGACTCGTCGGGCAGGCTGCTCAGCGCTTCCGCCAGGTTCGACGGGGTCTCGATGCGGCGCCCGTCGCGGTACACCGCGCTGTTGACGACGCTCGATTCGACGCGGGCGATCGCGCCGCGCGGCGGTGTGGGGTGCGGCGCCATCGAGTGTTCGGGCGCGAGTCCGTCCCGGATCGGGTCGGCGGCACGCCGCGGCAGCAACGGACGGAATGGGCGCAGATCACGCATGGCTGGACGACTTTCGCAGGGTGTTCGGATACACGGACGGCCCGCGATGGGCGGGCGGTGGTGGTGTGTGCGAAATCGCCGCTGCGCGAGGCGTCGAACCGATACGGTTCAGCGACGACTTCGGCAGGTACTCGGAGGTTGGCTCGTCACGGTGAGCCTCACCTCCTCTTCCCTCGGCGCGACCGACCGGTGCGCGTGTGAATCCTCGGCAACCCTACTCGGCGCGAACACCCACCACCAATCGGACCGGTGCGCATCCCGACGGACGCGCCGACCGGCCACCACTCGGACGACAGACCGGTCGGCCGGTGCGCTGTCACCTGCGGTGACGGCGCGGAAATCTGCACCAAACTGGACGCTCGATCTACAGTTTCCCCCTACGCTGCCGCAATGACTTCCACCATCACCACACAGGGCGGCGTCGTGCGGCGTGCCACTGTGCTCGGCAGCGCGGTCGTGGCGCTGCTCCTTGCGGCGTGCGCCGCTGTGCTGATGCCCCCGTCCGCGCACGCGGACCCGAACTACCTGACGTACTCCGCCGACAACGCCGCCTGGGGTGGCATGGATCAGATCCCGGCCCTGTCCGGCGAACTGATTCCGGGCGGCGAGGCGACCTCGCAGTTCTGGGCGAGGAACGACGGCACCGAGGGCGGGCGCCTGCAGGTGTACCTGGGTAACTGGACGAAGTCCCAGAACATGCAGGCTTACGTGCGCGCCGAGATCAACGACGCGGCGGGCGCGACCGTCGAGCTGGTCAACGACGTTGCGCTGCCCGGCACCGAACTCAGCAGCATCCATCTGAACCCGGGCGAGTCCGCCAAGGTCCTGCTCGTGGTCGGGATGCCCGCCGGGGCGGGCAACGAGACCCAGGACGGCACCGTCGACCCGGCCTTCTCGCTCGACTTCGAACTCGATCCGGCTGCCGTGGCCAGCACCACGGCCGTCACCGCGGTCGCCGCCACCATCGCGGGCACCTCGGTGGAGTTGACCGCGACCGTCACGCCCGCCGAGGCCACCGGCACCGTCCAGTTCAAGGACGGCGGTACCGACATCGGTGGACCCGTGGCGCTTGCGACCGGCGTCGCGACCTACAACCACACCTTCACCACGACTGGCGCACACGAGATCACCGCCGTCTACTCCGGTGACACCGGATTCGCCACCTCCACCTCCCCCGCCCACGTCGTGACGGTGTCCAGCGCCGAACTGGTGCCGACCAGCATCACGATCTCGGGTGGTACCGCGGTCAACAACGGCACCAACATCGAGCTGATCGCGGCGGTCGCCCCGAACGCCGCGACCGGCACCGTCCAGTTCACCGACAACGGCGTCGCCCTCGGCGCCCCCGTCGCCCTGGTGAATGGTGTCGCAAAAATCAACCGGTCCTTCAATGTCGACGGTGACCACAACATCATTGCGAACTACCTCGGCGACGCCACGCACGCGCCGTCCACCTCCGTGCCGCACACCGTCACGGTCTCGAGCGTGACCCCGGAACCGGGCGGTACCGGTTCCGCAGGCTCGATGGACATGGGCTCGCTCGGCGGCCTGCTCGGCGGCAGCTGACCCTCCGGCACGACGAAGGCCCCTGCACACAAACACTGGTGCGCAGGGGCCTTCGGCTTCCCGTCGGGGTCAGCGCGTCCGGCGCCTGCTCTCGATCCGGGGGATCACGACGGTCTCGGCATCGTGGACGGTCGGGCGAACCGGTGCCGCGACCCGCGCGATCGGGACGGTGCTGGGCTCGCCGTCCGCGGGGGTGACGGCGGATTCGACGGCGGGCGCCGCGACGGCGTCATCCTTGCGTGAGCGATCGCGGAGCGCGCCGACAAACATGTAGCTGGCGTAGAGGAACAGGCCGCCAACGACAACGACGATCAGCACGGACCGCTGCTGTCCGGTGATGAGGGAGTTGACGTAGCCCATGAACGGCACGCTGTACCACAGCTTTCCGCGGATCTGCCCGGGAACGACGGGGTTGGTGTCGCGGGACGGGTTGGCATCTCCCTGCGTGACGAACGACTTCTCGCCCCGAGCGTTCGCGCGGATCTCGATGATCCGGTGGGTGACGACATCGAGCTTCCCGGATTCCTTCTGGAAGGTGATGACGTCCCCCGCCGTGAGCGCCGCGGGGTCCTCCGATTTGACGACGATGAGGGTGCCGGGCGGATAGGTCGGCTCCATCGACCCGGTGAGCACCGTGTACGGCGTTGCCCCGGTCAGTCGTGGGACGACGACGGTGAGGGCGAGGACGACGAGGACGGCGAGGAGCACGAGCCAGGAGGCGATGCTCTTGACCCATCCCCACCCGCCGAGATCGCTGTCCTCCCCGGACGCAGCAGTAGGCATGGGGGGACGCTAGCGGGACTGCGCGGAGAAGGTGAACGTGGCGGTGGTGCTCTGGCTGTGTGGAGCGTCGGCACCGACGGTGCCACGCAGACATAGCACCTCGGTCGCTCCCGGCTCCACCGCGCGCTGGAGGAAGGTCGCGCCGACCAGCGGTCCGGTGTACAACGGCGCTCCGAGGACATCACCGGCGGCCGGGCAGGCGTTCGCCGCGCCGACCAGCGTCACCGAAAGCTCCAGCGGTAGCGCAGGATTCGACTGCTCCGCACTGAGGAGTTGGTATCTCATCAGCACATCGCCGGAGTTGTGGATCGTCACCGGCGCCTGCGCATAGCCGCCCGGTGTCAGGTTGGCGCCGGAGAGCGCGGTAAACGGGTACGAACTCAGCCCGCTGCCACCCACCCCGAGGTCGAGGATGCCGGAGGTGACGGTGCCCGCGTCGAGCCGCTCGGTCTGCGTCCACAGTGCGCCGGTCTGCTGCGCGGACAGCAACGCCACGCCGATGACGGCGGCGCCGCCGATGGCCAGCCAGCGGGTCCTATTCGACATACGACTACACCTGCTTCAGGGTGACGTTGAACTGGGACAGGTTGATGGACTGCTGCATCGCTGCCGGATCGTCACTGGACTTCGGGAACGTGAACGTTACCGTCACGGTGACGGTCTCCCCGTCCAGCGCTGGCGTGACGAGTGCACCGTTCCCCTTGGCGGGCAGCGGATTCCCGTCGTGCAGGTACCGGACGACCGGAGCGCCCAGCGCGCCACCCAGGGCGGCACCGCCGGTGAGGCCGATGCCCTCAGCGGCGAGGGTCGCTTCGAGTCCCGTGCCGCGGGCGGTGATCGTGAAGTCCGTCGTGTAGGTGAGCACGTCCCCGGGGATCGCGGTAAACGTCGAGATGTCGATCGGGCCGTTCTGATCCGACCAGTGCGAGGCACCCTGCCGGGTCAGCCTGAGCGCACCGGAGGTGGTACCGCCGCCAACACCGCCGCCGGGGGCCGCCGTGGTGGTGGTCGACCCGGCCCCGGCACCGGATCCGGGGCTTCCGGTGCTGCTGGCGCTTCCGGAGTCACTCGATCCGCCAGCGGACCCGAAGTCGGGCTGGCACGCGGTGAGCAGCCCGGCGCCGCCCGCGAGCAGGACGATCGTGGCACCGGCGGTGACCGCGCGCTTGAGCTTCGACTTCATCCGACCTTCGGCTTTCATCGTTTCCCCCTGCGGGGCATCGGAATTCGTCATCACGGCGGGCCTACTCTACGACCAGTGCGGCCACGTCGGCCGGCACCGTGTCGGAAGTCGGGTCGACGGCGGTCTGCGTGCCGGTGGCTGCGTCCACGCTGGTGAGCTTCTTTCCGTCGACGATCCACAGGGTGTCGGAGCTCGTGTCCCACACCGCCTGCGCGCCGGGACCGAGGGTGCCGGTGTAGGTCGGGGTGCCGTCGCCGTCGGTGACGGTCGCGGTACCACCGGAGACGTCCGCAAAGTAGCTGCCCGAGGGCGACGGATCACCCGCTGGCGCGGTCTGAGTCGGAGCTGACGATTCCTCCTCCACCTCAGCGGGCGGGGTGGAATCCGTCGTGGTCGGCGGCGCCGGGATAACCGACGTGGACGACGGCGGCACGCTCGTCGTCGTGGTTGGAGCGGGTACCCCCGTGCTGGTGGTCGGTGCCGTGGTCGCGGTCGCGGTAGCGGATGCGGACGGGGAAACGGTCGGCTCGATCGTCGGATCCGACGGTGCCGACTCTTCCTGCGCGAGTGCATCAGGACCGGGCCCGTCACCACCGCTGACGGAGCGCGAGAAGAACCCCGCGCCGGACGTCGTGCCGGTGACGTTGCCATCGCACCACACCGTGTTGGTGTACTGCTGCCAGATCTTGGTACCCCGCCATTCCGCGGACACCTCACCGGCCGGGTTCACCGTATGAATCTCGGCGGTATAGCGCCAGTTCGTGTTCGCACCCATGTTGCCCCGGTCGATCCACTGTTCCTGATACGCGCCAGGATTCGGCGTCGGGTTGATGGTCTTCAAGATCTCGCCCTGGCCGCCCCGGACAAGAATCCGGACGGTGAACGGTGCCGGGGGGTTGGTCCAATTGACCACGGCGCCCTTGTAGCCCGCTCCGGAGTCGGTCCAGCAGTTGCTGCTGCTGACCGGCGGCAGCAGCTTGGCGGCCGACGCGAAGACCCCGCTATTGGCGGTGTTGGTGCCGGTCCAGGCGGCGCTGGTGCCGGTGGCTGACGCGGCGAGCGCGGTCAGGCCAACCGCGCCGAGCACCATCGCGGTGCGCGCGGGGACGACGCGGGTGAGCTGAAGTTTCGGGATGGGGATCTGCTGTGTCGGAGCGTCGTCGATCGTCACGGCAGGCCGCACGATGCGCTCGTGTGCGCCCGGCTCCGTCGTTCCGGAATCGTCGGAGTCGGTGTCGCCCTTGCGCTTCGATCCAGGACCGAAGGCGAGGACCATGACGCCGCCAACGAGGCCGCCGCCGAGGAAGATCGCCATCGGCGACGACAGCCAGGACACCGCGTAGCCGAGGCCGGGGACGGAGAAGAACACCCGGTCCACCTCGGTGACGGTATACGGCGAGATGTCGGCGTCCTTGTTGGCGTCGCCCTTGAGGATCAACACCGCGTTGGTGCCGTCGGTGGAGACGATCTCCCGGATGCGGTGGGTAATGCGGGTGCCCTGCTGGTCGAGGACGCTGACCACGTCACCGACGGCGAGGTCACCGGCCTCGGTGGCCTTGGACAGCGCGAGCGCACCGGTGGGGATCTCCGGTGACATCGAGCCGGAACGGAAGACCAGCGGCGTGACGCCGAACAGGAAGGACACGGCGGCGGCCAGCACGCAGATCAGGCCGGCGATGGCGCCGACATTGAGCGCGATCTCGCGGCCGCGGGACCGGCCTGCGACGGGGGTGTTCACGTGAATGGCCATGGCGCGCTCAGGCCGTCGTCGCATGGAAGTTGAAGGAGGTGTTCACCGTCTGGTTCTGCACCGCGGTCGACGCTGCCGAGTCGAGGGTCACCTGGAAGCACAGGCTCTCGCTGGCGCCGCTGGCCAGTGGCCGGGCGGTGGGAATCAGGTGTGCCGCGCCCCCGGAGGCGAGCGGAACGTTGTTCGCGATGACGGTGCCGCCGCTGCACGCCGTGCCGTTGGAGGTGCCGGTGGAGACGAGCACCTTCAGCTGCGGTGCGAGCACCGAGGAGGTGGAGTTCGCCACCATCGTGTAGGCGAACGGAACCGAACCCATGTTCTGCACGGGCAGCGCCGCGGCGACGCTGGTGCCCGGCATCATGCCGGTCTTCGTCAGGGTGGCAAAGGCGACGTCGGGCCCGCTGCTGCCGTTGAGCTGCAGGTCCACCGAGCCGGTGGAGAAGACACCGGAGGTGGCGGTGGCGGAGTCGCTCCACGCGGCGAGGGTGCCGATGGCGCCGAGCCCGAGGACGATCCCGAGGGACGCGATGGCCCTCGGCTTGCCACCGGACATCAGCGAGCGCGCTCGGGAGCCGAGCCCGGACGGAGTGCTGGGAATCTCGGAACGCGACATTCGCTGGGGCCTTTCGTGGGTCGAGCGGCTCGGGCTCTGGTTGGAACGATGGTGGTGCCGGCCGGACCACCCGAGTCGGGGGACGGGCGGTCCGGCCGGCACGTCAGGCGCCCGCCGCGTGCGCGGAAGGCGGGTCCGAGGGCTACTGCTGAGTCAGGGTGACCGTGAAGTTGCTCAGGTCGGCGGTCTTGCCCTGGTAGTCGGTTCCGGTCGCGTCGAACGCGAAGGAGGCCTTGGCCTTCACGACCTTGCCGTTGACCTGCGCGGGCGTGAGCACCCCACCCGGCACCGGTGCGCCGTCGATGGTGACGGTGATGTCCGGGTCCAGAGCCGGTGCCAGGTCCCCGGTGATGCTCGCGGCGTCCGCGACGAGCGTGGCCTCCAGGTTGTTGCCTTCCGCGGCAACCGCGAAGTCAGCGGTGTAGACGAGCACGTCCCCGGGGACGGCCTTGAAGGACGCGATGTCGGTGACGGCGGTGCCGTTGACGGTCCAGCCCGCAACGCCCTGCTGGGTCAGCGACATCGTGCCGGAGGTGATCGCACCACCGTCGATGGTGGCGGAATCGTTCCAGGCCGCCATGGTGCCCGCGCCGCCTGCGAGGAGGAGCGCGGCCGCACAGGCAGCGATGGCACCCTTGGTCTGCTTGTTCATCTGGTCAGCTTTCGTCGGACCCCACCGGGGTCTGGGAGTCGATGGTCGGAGCGGTTACGTGCGCCCAGGCAGTGGTGGGCTCTGCTTCGTGTGTGTCCGTGCTCGTTCGAGGATCGCGACGGTGACGACTGACGCCCAGAAATGGCCCTCATGGCCGACGCCGGGTTCGCGATGGGGAAGTGTCTACCACGCCAGCGAATCGTCCCGACGCGCTTTGAGGTCGTCCGTCCGAATGAATTTGGGCAGGTGTCCAAGTTGAGCCTTCATGCAACAGAGCCTCGGGCAACGCGAGCCCACGGACCTGCTGGTTCACTCCCCTCGACACCCGATTTCTGTCGGCCGATCGGCGGATACCGACAGCGCCAGCGAGTCCGTACCGTTCGCCTCCCCCGCCGCCGGGCGCGGAAAACTGCGCACTTGCCGCAGACGTCCGCTATCTCGCCGCAACAGCACCACCCGACGGCGGCTTCTTGTCCGCTCCGACTGCTACCGTCAACGCCGGAATCCCGTGACCCCCACGGTGAAGGCGCCAGGGACACCCCTCCCGTGAGACGACATTCGAGGAGCACGTTGACCGAGATCCACGCCGGCACCGGCGAGCCCGTCGCCTCGGAGCTTCGCGAACGCCGAATCGGCATCGTGGAGGACCACGAGTCGGTCGTGATGGGCCTCGAGGCGATGCTTGCCGATCATCCGAACCTCACCATCACCGCGGCCGCACCGACGGTGCCGGAGTTGCTCGCCTCGGGCGCGGACCTCGACCTCGTGATTCTCGACCTGCGCCTGGCGGACGGCTCGTCCCCGAAGTCGAACGTGGAGCAGTTGCGGGCCGCCGGGCTGGAGGCACTGGTCTTCACCAGCGCCGAGGACCCCTACCTCGTTCGTCTCGCCGCCAAGGCGGGTGTGCTCGGCGTGCTCCGCAAGTCGGAGCCCACCGCGACCGTCGTCGCCGCGATCACCCAGGCCGCGAACGGCGAGCAGGTGGTGACCACCGAGTGGGCCGCCGCCATCGACGGCGACCCCGGACTGCAGGACGTCGGCCTGAGCCCCCGTCAGCGTGACGTGCTTGCGCTGTATGCGTCCGGGGAGAAGGCCACCCGGGTCGCCAGCCTGACCGGGCTGGCACCGCACACCGTCAACGACTACCTCGGCCGGATCCGCGCCAAGTACGCCGAGGCCGGTCGCCCCGCCCGCACCAAAACCGACCTCTACAAGCGTGCGGTGGAGGACGGCTGGCTGCCCGGCCCCTCCCGTCACCCGAACGGATGACCGCCGCGTCCGGTGCGCACCGGGGCGCTACCGACCGCATCCTGCGCACCTTCGCGGTGTTCACCGGCGTCGGCTACCTCTTCTACCTGCTGCTACTGCTCCCGTCCGTGATCGGACAGGCCGACCGCCTCGACCGCTGGTGGACACCGGTGGCGACGCTCGCGGTCTTCGGATCCGGAATCGCGTTCGGGTTGTCCGCACTGTCCGCGGACAGCCGCACGGTCCGGCGCACCGCTGGGGTCGCCGCGGTGCTGTTCCTGGTCGCTCTCGGTACCGGCATGGTGGCGTGGCACGGCCCCGACCTCACCGACGGGCAGGGGGTGTGGCTGTCCGCCTTTCCCGGCGTCGCGAGCCTGGCCGCGGTCGCGGCGTGGCGTCCGGTTGTCGCCTTCGGGCACATGATCATCGCCAGCGCCGGTGTGCAGATCTTCAACGCGCTCGCCAGGGACCCCCGGATGACCAGCCCGCTGATCCCCGACATCGCGTTCTCGATCATGTTCTGCACGCTGTTCGTCGGCGCCGCGGTGATGGCGCTGCGCACCGGCCGAGTGCTGGACTCGACGCTCGACGCAACGCACGCGGCGGCCGCCGCTGCGGCGGCGCGTCACGCCCGCACCGTCGAACGCGCCCGTTTCGACGCGATGATTCACGACGGCGTGATGTCCACCCTGCTCGCCGCGTCGCGTCAGGGCACGACACCGAGCCTCAGCGCGCAGGCCGAGCGCACTCTGCGCCAATTCGACGCGCTCCGCGCCGGCCCGGCACCCGACGACCGGTTCGACGTCACCGAGATCGTCTCCCACCTGCGGACCGCGACCGGTGACGTGGACGACCACATCGATCTCGACGTGCGGCGCGCGCCGGGGCACCACACGCTGACGATGCCTGCGGAGGCGGCTCGTGCGGTCGGGGCCGCCCTGGCCGAGTCGCTGCGCAACAGCGTCCGGCATGCCGATCCCGGCGCCGAGCGCGGGGTGACGGTCACCGTGGGCGGGCGGAGCCTCACCGTCGAGGTGTCCGACAGCGGACCGGGATTCGATCCGAAAACCGTTCCCGCACACCGACTCGGACTCGCGGTCAGCATTCTCGGCCGGATGCGGCAACTGCCCGGCGGATCCGCGGCGATCGACTCACAGCCCGATGCGGGTACCCGGGTCCGGCTGTCCTGGAGTGCGCAGTGAACTCCCCTGAGCTCCAGGATAGCCGCGATGTGCGGACGCTGATCGGCATGAAGAGCCCCGCCGCGAACGCGATCGTCGCGTTCTACGCGGCAACCGTGGTGCTGCTGGCCGTGACCTCCAGGGCGGGCGTCAGCTCCTTCTGGCCGATCGCCGCCGCGGTGGTGATCGTCACGCTCGCTGCCGTTGCCCTGATCCGGGTGCCGGGTGACCCGATGCCGCTCGTGCCGACCCTGCTGACCACGGCAACCGGGCCGGTCACGGTCGCCCTGGTGCTGGCCGTGCTGCCGATCCCGATCGCGAATCCGCTGCAGCTGTGGCCGCTGGGCGCAGTGACCGCGATCTACGCGTTCATGGGGGTTCGTGGTCGGACCTGGTTCGCGTGGCTGGGGATGCTCTCGACGATCGGCACCTGTGTGGTGTGGTCGACGCTGACCGGGCAGGGCGCCGCCCACGGTCTCGCGATGTCGGTCATCAACATCGCCCCGCTGCTGATGGCGACCTTCTTCGCCTACACGATCCGGCCGGCGGCGCGGGACATCTTCGAGTTGCGGGCCCAGACCACCCGCAGGGCGGCCGCCGAGGCCGCGGACAGCGCGGTCCTCGAGGAACGAGATCGTCAGCTACGCAGGCTCGACGAGCAGGCCCGACCCCTGCTCGATCAGATCGCCGCCGGTGAGTCCCTCGACGAGAGCGAGCGGCTCGCGTGCCGACTCCTCGAAGCGCATCTTCGAGACAGTGTCCGGGCGCCGGTGTTGTCCGACCGTGCCGTGGTGGTCGCGGCGCGCGACGCGCGGGCCCGCGGAGTCGAGGTGACCCTGCTCGATGACGGGGCCATGAACTTCGTCGCGGACGACGCCCGCCGCCGCTTTTTCGACCACGTCGCCTGCGAGCTGTCCGCCGCCACCGCGGGCGGGGTGACGGTCCGAATCCTGCCGCCGGGTCGGGCCGCGTCCGCGACGGTGCTGTGCAGCACGGCGGACGTGGTGCGCCGCACCGAGTTCGGCACCGACGGCCGCCCGCTCCGCGCCTGATGGAGGTGTCGATCGGCATCCGAGGTGAGAGGGCGGATTCGGCGCTGACCCGGCTCCCCGAGCCGCGCTGACATAGCAGTGCGGTGATCTCACGGGATGTCACGGCACCTCCCCGCCCGCCGCCGCCCCGCCACCACCGCCACCGGTGCGGCGATGCCGATACCCCTCAAAATTCGGATCCCACTCCGCCCGCCACGCCTGCAGGTCGGCCGCGTTACGGGCGGTGATCACGCCGTGCAGGATCCCGAACAACTCGTCGAGATGGTGCCGATGGTTGACCCGCGGCGTTCGAGTCGGGTCGATATGCGCGGGCGGCGTCCACTCGGTTCGACCGGGATGACCCGAGCCCGGGCCCGCGACCGCGGTCCCCCAGCCGCCGGGCCCGTCCTTCACCAGCGCGTGACAGCCATCGCACACGAGATCGAGGGAGTCGATGTCGGTGCGGCCGTTGCGATCCCACTCGATGAGATGATGGACGGCGGTCATCGTCGCGGGCGCATCACAGCCGGGCCGGGTGCACCCCCTCGACGCCGCAATCAACGCCAAACGCTGATCCGCCGAAGCTAACCGTTTCGCCCGACCAAGGTGCAGCGGCCGACCCGCGTGATCGAAAAGCACCAGCACCGGATGCGCCCGCTCCGCAAGCCGCAGCGCATCGGTGATCGGGACGATCCCCCCGGAAGCGGTGGTGACGACCCCCGACGCCTCCTCCAACTGCCGCAGGGTCATCGTGATGATCGCCGTCGCGGGCAGCCCCCGATGCCGACCCAACGCCCCCGACCCGAGCAGGTGCCGCAACCCGACCTGCAACGCATCATGATTGCGCTGACTGGTCGTGCGGGTATCGCGGGCCGCCGCCCGCACCATCGCATCGTGATCGAGATGCTCGGCCTCGCAATCCCCGGACGGGGAGTCCGGGTCGTCGGGGTTGTTCATTCCCGGCCGGGCCATCTTCGCCAGCAGCGGCTCGAGCAGCGCCCGCGTCTGCGGGTCGAGCAACCCGGAGATCGGGGTCATCAGGTCGGCCCGTTGCCTCCCGACCCGCAACCCGCGTTGCCTGGCCCGATCGGCATCGGAGAAGTTCCCGTCCGGATTCAGGTACGCGAGCAGGTCAAGACCGGCCCGCAGGACGTACTTCGGGTCGGCCTGCCGCGCGACCATCGCCAGGACCGCCTCCGCCGCCTCGCGCTTCGCGTCGTCGACGGACGCCGGGACCTGACGCATGATCTCCCGGACCGCCTCGACATGCTTGAGCCCGATCTCGCCCTCGCGCAACGCTTTCGCGGTGTCCGGGTACACCGCCCGCAGGCCCTCACCACGGCAGTCGTGCCAGGTGCCGGTGTCCTTCGCGGACCGCAGCCGCGACTGCGCCTGCGACTCGCTGATCCGGACGGTCTTGACCAGAAACTCGACCGGCGACCTGACGTCGAACACCGCGTGCAGCGACCGTTCGGCAGATTCGACGAGAACCTGCTGATCGGCGGCCACCAGCTTCCGCATCGACCGCTCAAGGCGCTGCAGCACATGAACGATGTCGTCGTTGGACAGGCCGGTCAGCCGGTCTCCGAGGAGACGGTCGACGGCGGCGTCGAGGGCGGACAGGTGCTCGTCCACCCGCTCCACCGACCCCGCAGCCCCCGAACTCATGTTCGAAGTCTACTGCGGGGGTACGACACGTTCCGGAGCGCGACCGGCCTGCGTGACCCGGACGGAAGTCAGCTGCCCCCATTTTCATGGGCACGGAAGTCGCGGCTGGTGCACCGGGGGCACGGCACCTAGATTCGAGTCACCGAGGGCTCGGAACGCGGGGTCGAGCCCTCCATCCACTTTCTCCAGGGGGCGACATGACCGCTGCGCTGAATCACCATCTCGTCCATTCACCGTCGCACGCCGTGGCCTCGCACGGCACCCGGATGCGGCGCCGCCCGCAGCTGTCCACCCGCGAGGTCGAGGTGTTGCTGCACTGGCTGCGCTGCGACTCCAAGAACACCGTTGCCGCCGACCTCTACCTGTCCATCGGCACCGTGAACACCCATCTCGCGCGGATCCGCACCAAGTACCGCGAGGTCGGCCGCTCCGCCCCGACGAAGGCGGCGCTGGTGGCCCGGGCCGTGCAGGACGGGCTGATCTCCCTCGACGAGCTGTGACCGGCGCCCCGTTCGGCCACCCCGGATGAGCGTCACCGCCGACCCCGGCCTCGCCGCGCGGCCCCCCGCCGATGCCGACCCGCCCGACCGGACCGGCTCCGAGGTTAACCGCCGCCCCGGAGCCGGCATCGACCGCGCCGACCCCGCCGCGCCGCGCCGCGGCACCAAACCGACGCACCGACTCGGCACCGCCGAGGACCGCATCGTGCGCACCTTCGCCCGGTTCCTTGGCGCCGCCGGGCTGCTGTTCGGCGTCCTGCTCGCCCCCGGTGCCGTCGCCCTGTCGATCGTCCCGGTCTGGTGGACGGTGACCACCGGCGCCCTCGTCCTCGTCCCGCTCCTCGCGTTGCTGCCTGCGAGCCGCGCCGCCGACACACGCTGGATCCGCCGCAGCGCGAGCGCGGCGGCGATCGGCTACCTGCTCGGACTGCTGTGGTTTCCCCTCGTCGCCGACGGGCACATCCCGCCGAACCGGGACATCTGGGTGACCACCTTCCCCGGCCTGATCACGATGGCGGCGGCACTCCGCTGGCGACCAAGGACCAGCCTGATGTACCTGGCGGCCGCGGTGAGCGCCGCCGAGGTGGTCCGCTACGTCGCCAGGGCGGGTCAGGAGCACGTGGTGCTGCCGGTCGAGATCGCGTCGACCCTGGTGTTCTGCGGCCTGTTCGTCGTCGCGACGATCGCGGCGGTCCAGACCGGACGCGCACTGGACCGGGCCGTCGAGGTGTCCGTGTCGCGCTCCGGCACCGCGGCGGCCCACGCCGCGCAGGATGTCGAACGCAGCCGCTTCCACGCCCTCATCCACGATCGGGTGATGTCCGTGCTGCTGGGTCTGGCCCGGCAGGGCGCCACCCCCGAAATGAGTGAGCAGGCGGCGATCGCCGTCGCCGAACTCGACGCGCTGCGTGACAGCACGGTGGCCGACGAGGGGCTCGACATCCACACCGCGGTCGGGCTGATCCGCGCCGCCCTCGTGAAGGTGGATGGCGATGTCCCCGTCGAGGTCGAGATCGACACTGCCGCGCTCACCGTGCCACGGCTCGCCGCGCGGGCCATCGCGTCCGCGGCCGCGGAAGCACTGCGCAACAGCGTCCGGCACGCCGACACCGCATCGCGCGCCGCGGACCGCCTCGTCGCGATCGACGCCGACCAGCACGGGGTGCGCGTCATCGTCGCCGACAACGGCTGCGGCTTCGATCCGGGTCAGGTGCCCGGATACCAACTCGGGATCACGATGAGCATCCGGGAACGCATGGCGACCGCGGACGGGTGCACCGTCGACCTCCGTTCCGCGCCAGGCGACGGCACTCAGGTCACCCTGCTGTGGTCGGCGGCGACGTGACCGCACCGACCCGGCCCGGCGCCGCGCGTGATGTCGCGGCCCGGGACATCCGCACCCTGCTGTGGATGGATCGGCCGATCGCGAAGGTCGTCGCGGTCGTGTTCTGCCTCAGCTCCGGATTGCGCGCGGTCACCTATCTCGACGACGTCGAGCAGGTGTGGCCGGTCCTGGCCGCCCTGCTGCTGGTCACCGCGGGTGCCCTCGCGATCGTCGGCGTCGCTGGCGATCCGCTGCCACTGCCGACCGCCGCGATCCTGGCCGGGCTCGGCCCGGTCGCGTGCCTGCTGGTGTTGCCACAACTGCCCGCGCACGGCTGGATCATGAGCGACATCTGGCACATGCGGCCGGTCACGGTCATCCTCTGCTTCATGTCGGTCCGCGGGCGAATGGCGCTGTCCTGCCTCGGTGCGGTGTCGACGATGCTCACCTTCACCCTGTGGGGCGCGCTGACCGGCCAGGACTGGGGTGCGGTCGCCCGGATGTCCGCGGTGATCCTGGCCCCGGTCCTGATCTCGGTGCTGGTTGCGGTCACGGTCCGGCCGATGGCCTTCACGGTGTTCACACTGCGTGAGCGGGAGAGCGACCGGGCCGCGGACGAGGCGATGACCGAGGCCGCCACCACCGAACGCGACCGGCAACTGCGCGCGCTCGACGCGTCGGCCAGGCCAGTTCTCGAGGCCGCGGCCGCTGGTACCGCGTTCGATGAGGACGCCCGACTGCGCTGCATCGTCCTCAAGGAACAACTGCGGGACACCCTGCGGGCGCCGGTGTTCGCGGACGACGAACCCCTCCGCCGGGCGACCGCGGCGGCCCGGCACCGCGGCACCAGGGTGATCCTGCTCGACGACGGCGGGCTCACCGACGACACGCTGACCGACCGGGTCCGGGTCGCGTTGGTCGACGAACTCGATGCCACCGCGGGCGGCACCCTCACCGCCCGCGCGCTGCCGCCCGGCCGCGACACCGTCGCGACGATCGTCGTCGAGGAGGGCGAGTGGGTGCGTCGGCTCGAGTTCGACGCCGCCGGTGCCGTGCGGGCGGAGGTCCGTAACGGCGACGTCCCTGACCGCGACTATCAGGCTGTCCGGACCATCGTTGACGCCTAAACTTGGGCAGCTGTCCTGCCCCCAGAATTCTCGTCTCGGCGGCCCGACGGCTAACTCCTAGAATTCTCTCAGCCATGCGTGTTCCGGTGGGACACGCCCCGACGGCGCACCACCTGAGGACATCGATGACCGCAACCCTCGCCGCCACCACCCATCGACCCGGCTCGGCCGAACACACCGCCGTTGCCCGCCCGCTCCGGAGGCCCGTTCTCTCGCCGCGGGAGGTCGAGGTGCTGGTCGCCTGGCTCCGCTGCGACTCCAAGAACACCGTTGCCGCCGAACTCTTCCTATCCCTCGGCACCGTCAACACCCATCTTTCCCGGATCCGCGCCAAGTACGCCGCGGTGAATCGGCGCGCCACCACCAAGGCCGCGCTCGTCGCCCGCGCCATCCAGGACGAACTGATCTCGCTCGACGAGCTCTGACCCGGCTCCGGCGCAGGCCTGACCGCTCGGCACCGCCGGAAACCCTCCCGGTCCAGTTATCCGGCCGCATCGGAAGTGCGCCGCCACCGACACGACCGCCTCGATACCCGCCTCGCGGCGCTCCGGGGAGGGCGATGCGCAAGGATCGACCGATGACCGTGTCCCCCTCACGCCGACCGCTCCGGCGGACGGTCGAACTCCTCGACCGGACCCCGCGCTGGGTGTCAATCCTGCTCGGCGTCGGGTGCGCGGCGCTCGGGCTGGCGCTGCTCACCCGCCCCCTCACGTCCCTCACCCTCCTCGGGATCCTGATCGGCGCGGCCTGCGTCACCACCGGTGTCAGCGACCTGATGGCGGCGTCACGGTCAGCGACTCCGCGTACCGGCCGCGTCCTCGGTGTGGCATGGATCCTGCTCGGTATCGCGATCGTGGGGTGGCTCGGCCACACCATCGGCCTTCTCGCCCCGGTCGTCGCGGTCGCCCTGGTGTGCAGTGGCGTCACCCGGCTCGTCCGGGTCCTGCGCGGCGACGCGGATGAACGCGCCGCCACCGTGCTGTTCGGGTCGGCGGACATCGTATTCGGCGCCGTTGCCTGGTTCTGGCCGGATGTGACGCTGCTTGTCGTGTCCCTACTGTTCGGGATCCGCACGGTCGTGTTCGGGGTGACGCGGATCTGGGCGGGCGTCACCGGCCGCCCCGACCGGTCCGACGCGCCACCGGTGCGGCGGCCCGTCGCGCGCTTCGGCCGGACCGTCGCGGCCACACTCGCCTTCGCCCTCGCCATCGGTACGGCGGTGCTCGGCCATCAGATGCGCACCGGCACACCAACGGTCGACGCGTTCTACACCGCTCCTGCCAGCGTCCCCGCCGAGCCGGGGGCACTGCTGCGGGTCGAACCGTTCACCCGCGACGTGCCCGACGACGCCATCGCGTGGCGCATCCTCTACACCACCACCCGCGACGAGGGTGCGCCCGCGCTCGCCAGCGGAATCGTGATGGTAGGCAGGGGCGCACCGGCCGGCCCCCGCCCGGTGATCGCGTGGGCGCACGGCACCACCGGCTATGGCAGGCAGTGCGCGCCCAGCCTGGTGCCAGCACCATTCGAGTCCGGTGCCCTGCCCGCCGAATCCGCGCTGCTGGACCGCGGTTGGGCCCTGGTCGCCACCGACTATGTGGGGCTCGGCACCGAGGGCCCGCACCCGTACCTGATCGGGCAGGGCGAGGCCCGGTCGGTGCTCGACGCCGTCCTGGCTGCCCGACAGCTGGACGGCGTGCACCTGTCGGACCGGACCGTGGTGTGGGGGCATTCGCAGGGCGGGCACGCCGCACTCTGGACGGGGATCCTCGCGCCGAGCTACGCGCCGGATGCCGGGGTGGTCGCGGTCGCGGCGATGGCACCGGCCAGTGATCTCGTCGGTCTGGTCGGGGCGCTGCCGGGGATCACCGGCGGCAGCCTCTTCGCGTCGTATGTGCTCGCCGCCTACCCCGCCGTGTACCCGGACATCGATCCCGACAGCTATGTCCGGCCTGCCGCACGGACCCTGCTCCGGGAGATGTCGACCCGGTGCCTGTCCGAGCCCGGCGTGGTCGCATCGGCACTGACGGCGCTGTCGATGTCCGGCGACGGGCCGTACCTCCGGCAGGATCCGACGCTCGGCGCGTTCGGTCGGCGGCTCGCCGAGAACATCCCCGCCGGCCCGCTTTCCGTGCCGCTGCTGCTGGCGCAGGGCGAGACCGATCCGCTCGTCACCCCGGCCATGCAGTCCGGCTTCGTGGACGCCAAACGCCGCGAGGGATGGGAGGTCGACTACCGCACGTACCCCGATCGTGACCACATCGGACTGGTCGCCGACGACTCCGGGTTCATCCCCGAGTTGCTGGCCTGGACCGAACGGCAGTTCTGAGGCGCGCGAGGCCCCGACGTCGACCGGGCTGCGGAACCCCCTGCCAGCACCGATGTTCCGCGGATCGCGCTGTGTAACACCGGCGCGGAGGCCAGCGATCTCGATCCTGGACATTCGAGTTCCAGGTATCAGGGTCGATGCAGTCTCGATATGGGGGTGGGTTATGAGAAGGACCATTGCGGTGTTGGCGGTCGCCTTCGGACTTGTGGTGGCGGGGTGCGCCGACGGCGACGCGCCGAACGACAACGGGGCGGTGAGCGCATCACCTGCGGCAACAACCATCACCGCCTCGGCGTCGACCACGGCCCCGGCGCCGTCCGCTGCCCCGGCGCTGTCCGCTGTCGCCGAGCCACCGGTGTCGGTGGGAGCCACCGGCGGTGCCGGCGCGGCGGGCGCGACCGAGGTGGTGAACGAACCGCCCGGTGTCGAGCAGGCGACCGAACCGCCCGGTGTCGGCCAGGACGATGGCGGGAACGATCCGGGACAGTACGTCGACCCCAACCCGTACGACTGCGTCGGCGACATCTGCCCCAATCCCTATCCGGATGCGCCGCAACCGGATCCGAACGCCGATCCGGCGAACCCGCAGATCGTCTGGTGCGGAACGGACAAGAACGTCCACAACCGTGGCGCGACGGTGTACGACGACGGATCCTGGTCGCCGTGGACGCAGGCCTGCGCCGACGAGTTCGATGCCGTGAACGATCCGCCCAACCCGCCGGGAACGATGGGCGGCGGCGGAGCCGTGGCCGGCCCGTGCCGCCCCGACGAGGAGGGCACGATCACGCACACCCCGGACATGCGCAAGCAACAGTGCACGGGCGGCCATTGGGTCTACATCCGCTGACCGCAAGGCAATCCGCCGGGTGCGACTGGGTTCCGCCGTCGGGGTTCGAGTAACACGGCGTCACCCTCGGCCGATTCACCAGCAGAGGTCACTGTGTGAGATGCAGCCGAAGGAGCGAGGATGAAGCAGAAGATGATTCGCGCCGCCATCGCAGGCGCCGCGGCGATCGGAATCGCCACCGGCGGGGTTGTCGCCGCCGCTCCCGCGCAGGCAGCGCCGGTGGGCCCCGTCGATCTCGATCTGACCGGTGGGGTCTACTGCGCGTTCGGACGGCCTGGCGATCCGTGGGTGGACTCGTGGTACATGGTCCGGTGGATGGAGGTCACCGCGCACGGCCGGGACTGGCCCAACGTGACCCTTCAGGAGTTCAACGGCGCCCAGCAGTTCACCCCGATGCTGAAGCAGGGCGAGAAGCTGCGGATCGAGACGAAGTGGTTCGGCTGCTTCCCCAGCTCCATTTCCGGCTACACCATCTCGAGTGATGTCGATCCGCTGCAGAACAACATCGGGTGGTGGGCGAACGTGGAGCGGCGGGGCGACGGGCCCGGCAGCGGCAGCTAGGAATCGGCTCCGGCCACGGACCCGACCTGGAGGATCCGCAGGAACGAGCTGCGGGTGGCCCGCGATGTTGTTACCGGTCCGTAGCAGAATGGACCTGACAACATGACGAGCTTTTCAGGTTTGGAGATGACTGTGCAGCTGATCGGAGTGATCGGTGGCGGCACCATGGGTGCCGGAATCGCCGAGGTGTGCGCGAAGGCCGGGAGCGACGTCCTGGTCCTCGAGACCAAGCAGGAGTTCGCGGACGCCGCCACCGCGCGGATCGCGTCGTCGATCTCCCGCGGCGTCGCCAAGGGCAAGATCAGCCAGGAAGAGGCCGATGCGGCCATCGCGCGGGTCCGGGTCACCCTCGACATTGAGGAGTTCGCGGACCGCGACCTGGTCATCGAGGCCGCCCCGGAGATCGAGGCGCTGAAGTACGAGATCTTCGGCAAGCTCGACCGGATCGTCAAGCCGTCCGGCATCCTCGCCACCAACACCTCCTCGATCCCGGTGATCAAGGTTGCCGGCGCAACGCAGCGCCCCGCGCAGGTGGTCGGCGTGCACTTCTTCAACCCGGTGCCGGTGATGCCGCTGGTGGAGATCATCTCCACCCTGGTCACCTCCCCGGAGACCGCGGCCGCGGTCACCGACTACGCCAAGAACACGCTGCGCAAGACCACGGTGCAGGCCGGTGACCGGTCCGGGTTCATCGTCAACGCGCTGCTCATCCCGTACCTGTGCCAGGCGGTGCGGATGCTCGAGTCGGGTTACGCCTCGGCCGAGGACATCGACGCCGCGATGAAGGGCGGCTGCGGCTACCCGATGGGCCCGCTGACGCTGCTCGACACCGTCGGCCTCGACATCGCGCTTGCCGCGGCGGAGTCGCTGTACGCCGAGTTCGCCGAGCCGCACTACGCCCCGCCTGCCCTGCTGCGCCGCATGGTCGATGCAGGCCGTCTCGGCAAGAAGACCGGCCGCGGCTTCTACGACTACCAGTAATCAGCTCCGCTGACCGTGCGTGATTTTCACCCCGACCGGGGTAAAAATCACGCACGGGCGGCGCAGCCGCGGGGGTCAGCTGAGCGAGGCGAGGGCGGCACCTACGGTGAGGACCGCGCCGAGACCGCCGATGATCGTGCCAGCACCGGACACGATCGGCTGGATCTGCTTGATGAGGGCGATGTCATCCTCGGACGATCCGGCGCGGGTTGCACGTGCGACTGCCATTGAACTTCTCCTTGAGATGGGTGAGTGGGCGAGCGGGATGTATGTAACCGGACCGCACCGCCCGATTCGGTGTGCCGACGCCTGATCCCACCCGTCGTCGCAGGCAGCGGTTTTGAATCCGGGTGAGGTCAATGTCGCGGCGTACCGTCACTACCCATGACGGTCCCGCTGAGGACGCGCACCGGGCGGGCGGTGATCCTCGCGACAGTGCTGGGCTCGTCGGTGGCGATGCTCGACGCGACGGTGGTGAACCTCGCCCTCCCCCGGATCGGCGAGGATCTCGGCGCCTCCGTCGCCGACCTGCAGTGGGTGGTCAGCGGATACACCCTGACCCTGGCGTCGCTGATCCTGCTGGCAGGTGCCCTCGGTGACCGGCTCGGTCGACGCCGGGTCTTCGTCTGGGGAACGGTCTGGTTCACCGCGGCGTCGGTGGTGTGCGCCCTCGCCCCGACCATCGAACTGCTGGTCGCGGCGCGGATCGTGCAGGGGGTCGGCGCGGCGCTGCTCACCCCGGGCAGCCTCGCGCTGCTGTCCGGGGCGATCGCACCCGACGACCGCGGCACCGCGATCGGGTTGTGGTCGGGGCTCGGTGGTGTCGCGTCGGCGGCCGGTCCACTGCTCGGCGGCTGGCTGGTCGAGGTCGGTTCGTGGCGGGCGGTGTTCTGGCTGAACGTCCCCCTCGCCGCGGCGGTGGTGTGGGTGTCCGTACGGCACGTCCCCGAGAGCCGCGACCCCGACCCGTCCGAACGACTCGACCTTCCCGGTGCCGCGCTGGGCGTCCTCGCGCTCGTCTTCCTCACCTACGGCCTGATCGCCGGGCAGGCCGCCCCGCTGATCGTCGGCGGTGCCGCATTCGCCGCGTTCGTTGCCGCGGAACTGCGCGGCTCCGAGCCGCTGGTCCCGCCGTCCCTGTTCCGATCCCGGGTGTTCACCGCAGCGAACCTCGTCACGCTGACGGTGTATGCCGCGCTGGGCGGGGTGTTCTTCCTGCTCGTCCTGCAGCTGCAGATCGTCGTCGGCTACTCGCCGATCGCGGCTGGGCTCGCGACGCTGCCGATCACCGTCCTGATGCTGGCGTTGTCCGCTCGGACCGGCCGCTGGGCGCAGCACCATGGTCCGCGGCTGCCGATGACAGTCGGTCCCCTCATCGGTGCGGCCGGGCTCGTGCTGATGCTCCGAATCGGCCCCGACGCTTCGTATCTCGCCGACGTCCTGCCCGCGGTCACGGTGTTCGGGCTCGGATTGTCCACGCTGGTGGCGCCGCTCACCGGTGCGGTGCTGAACTCGGTGCCCACCGAACGCTCCGGGATCGCGTCGGGAGTCAACAACGCCGTCGCCCGCACCGCGCAATTGCTCGCCGTTGCGGCACTTCCCGGGCTCGCGGGGATCACCGGCACCACCGATGTGCGGGCGTTCTCGAACGGATTCGGGGTTGCGATGCTGGCCTGCGCGGGGCTGATGCTGGCGGGAGCCGTCCTGGCAGCGGTGCTCCTGCCGCGGCAGGGCACCGTCGTGACGGCACCCGATTCGATCGAGTGCCGCCCGCACTGCGACGTCGCGGCACCGACCCTCGACCCGCGGCGGCCCGAAACCGACCGGCCGTGACGACGCCTGAGCCGCGACTGCCCCTTTCCAAACCGGCCGCGGGCTGGAAACGTGGACGGTGGTGCGCGCCCGGCGTTCGTGCGGGCGGGCCAGCCGGACCGAATTTCCACCGCGAAAGGACGTCGCCGATGCCCACACGTTCCCGCTACCCGGACGGCGTCCCGTGCTGGGTCGACCTGTCCGCCGCCGACCCGGCCACCGCGAAGCACTTCTACACCGGACTGCTGGGGTGGGAGTTCGAGGACATGCCCAATCCCGGCGGCGGTGTCTATTCGATGGCCCACCTGCGCGGCCACACCGTCGGTGCGATCGGCGGGCACCCACCCGGCGTCCCGGACGGCACGCCATCGCACTGGAACACCTACCTCGCCGCCGGGGATGTCGCCGCGGCGACCGCGAGGGCCGTCAGCGCAGGCGGGCAGGTCCTGATGGGGCCCGACGACGTCGGGGACGCGGGCCGAATGGCGTTCCTGACGGATCCGACCGGGGCGGTGATCGGCCTGTGGGAGTCCGGGCAGCACCTCGGCGCCACGCTGGACAAGGAGTCGGGGACGCTCGTCTGGTCCGAGCTGGTCACCCCCGAACCGGAGACCGCGCTCGCCTTCTACGGCAGCGTGGTGGGGATGACGCACACCGCGACGCCGATGCCGGGCGGGTCGTACCTCGTGTTGCACGCCGGCGGCGAGGACATCGGTGGGTGCACACGACCGAGCCTGGCGCAGGCCCCCGCGCACTGGCAGGTCTACTTCGCCGTCGACGACCCGGATATCGCTGCCGAAACAGCCTCCACCGCAGGCGGATCGGTGCTCGTCGCACCGTTCGACGTCGCCGGCGCTGGTCGCATCGCCGTGCTCGCTGATCCGACCGGCGGGGTGTTCAGCGTCCTACGACCCGACCCCACCCAACGGTAGGGCGGCCGTGGCACTGGAGTGGCTCGCGCTGCTGCGGCGAGCCCACCACGAGTTCTCCACCCGCATCACCGCGGTCACCGAGTGGTCCGTCCCGACCCCCGACACCGACTGGGACGTCACCGATCTGGTCCGGCATGTCGTCACCGAACAGCAGTGGGTGCCGCCACTTCTCGGGGGTCTGACCGTCGAGCAGGCGGAGTCCCGGATTCGGCCGCTCGGCGAGGACCTGCGCCGAGAATGGCAACTGCACTCCGGGTTGGCGATCGCCGCGTGGAACGCGGCACCACCGGCCGCGCCCGTGCACCTGTCCTACGCGACGGCGACGGTGGAGCACTATCTGCGCGAACAGGTTTCCGACATCACCATCCACGCGTGGGATCTGGCCCGCGCGGTCGGCGCCGATGAGGAACTGGATCCGGGTCTCGTCGCCGCGGTGTGGGATGTCCTCGACGAGCAGCGGGACCTGCTCGCCGCCAGCGGTCTGTTCGCGACACCGGTGCCGATACCGGCGGACGCGTCGCCCCAGGACCGGCTTCTCGCGTTGACCGGCCGCGACCCGCGGCCCTCCGCGACCGGGCGCACTTCGGGAGGTATGCGATGACAAGCGAACCCGACATCAAACCCCGCAGCAGGGACGTGACCGACGGCTTGGAGAAGACCGCGGCGCGCGGGATGCTCCGGGCCGTCGGCATGGGCGACGACGACTGGGGCAAGTCGCAGATCGGTGTCGCGTCGTCGTGGAACGAGATCACCCCGTGCAACCTGTCCCTGGACCGGCTGGCGCAGGCCGTCAAGGACGGGGTGCACGCCGCGGGCGGGTATCCCCTCGAGTTCGGCACCATCTCGGTCTCCGACGGCATCTCGATGGGCCACGAGGGCATGCACTTCTCGTTGGTGTCCCGGGAGGTGATCGCGGACAGCGTCGAAACCGTCATGGAGGCGGAGCGTCTCGACGGGTCGGTGCTGCTTGCGGGGTGCGACAAGTCGCTGCCCGGGATGCTGATGGCCGCCGCGCGACTGAACCTGGCGTCGGTGTTCCTGTATGCCGGGTCGATCCTGCCGGGGACCGCGACCCTCTCCGACGGCACCGAGAAGGACGTCACGATCATCGACGCGTTCGAGGCGGTCGGGGCGTGTGTGCGCGGGCTGATGAGCCGCGCGGACGTCGATGCGATCGAGCGGGCAATCTGCCCCGGCGAGGGCGCGTGCGGCGGCATGTACACCGCAAACACGATGGCGAGTGCCGCGGAGGCGCTTGGCATGTCGCTCCCCGGTTCGGCGTCCCCGCCCGCCACCGACCGCAGGCGGGACGGCTACGCCCGCCGCAGCGGGCAGGCGGTGGTCGAGCTGCTGCGCCGCGGCATCACGCCGTCGGACATCCTGACCGCGGAGGCGTTCGAGAACGCGATCGCGGTGGTGATGGCGTTCGGCGGTTCCACGAATGCGGTGCTGCACCTGCTCGCCATCGCGAACGAGGCCGGGGTTCCGCTGACCCTGGACGACTTCACGCGGGTCGGTGCGCGGGTCCCACACCTGGCGGACGTCAAGCCGTTCGGGGCGTACGTGATGAAGGACATCGACCGCATCGGCGGCGTCCCGGTCGTCATGAAGGCCCTGCTCGACGCCGGGCTGCTGCACGGCGACTGCCTGACGGTGACCGGCCGCACTGTCGCCGAGAACCTCGCCGACATCGCCCCGCCCGATCCCGACGGCAAGGTGCTGCGGTCGATGAGCACGCCGATTCACCCGACCGGTGGCATCACGATCCTGTCCGGGTCGTTGGCGCCGGGCGGGGCGGTGGTCAAATCCGCCGGCTTCGAATCCGACGTCTTCACCGGTACCGCACGGGTTTTCGACCGCGAACGGGCGGCGCTCGACGCCCTCGAGGACGGCACGATCACCGCGGGCGACGCGGTCGTGATCCGCTACGAGGGGCCGAAGGGCGGACCGGGGATGCGGGAGATGCTCGCGATCACCGCCGCGATCAAGGGCGCCGGGCTCGGCAAGGACGTGCTGCTGCTGACCGACGGGCGGTTCTCCGGCGGCACCACCGGGCTCTGCGTCGGTCATGTCGCGCCCGAGGCGGTGGACGGCGGACCGATCGCCTTCGTCCGGGACGGCGACACGATCCGTCTCGACGTCGCGACCGGCCGCCTTGACGTGCTGATCGACGAATCCGAGTTGACGCGGCGCGCACACGGTTGGGAACCGCTGCCGCCCCGGTATACCCGAGGGGTACTGGCCAAGTACGCGAAGCTCGTCGGGTCGGCGTCGAACGGAGCGGTGTGTGGCTGAGCGGTCGAGCGAACGGCGGCAGGCCCTCGAGTTCGCGATGATCCAGGCCGAGGTGGAGCGCAATCTGCTCGGCGGGGAGATCAAGTACACCCGCGACCAGGTCGCCGAGCTCGCCGGGATCCCCTTGGAGAGAGCGCAACGCCTGTGGGTGGCAATGGGATTCGCGCACGCCACCAATCCGGATGTGCCGATGTTCACCGATGCCGACGTCGCTGCGCTGCAGTCGATCACCTCCCTCGTCGACCGGGGCATCATCGATCCGGATTTGGAGGTACCGGTGACGCGCGCGCTCGGCCAGTCGTTCGCACGACTCGCGGAGTGGCAGCTCGGCCTGCTCAACGGGCACATCGTCGCGCGGATCCGCGACCACGAACCCGAGGAAGTCGTCGACGTGCACGCGGTGGCGGCGGAGGCAACCCTCGTCGCGGAGCAGATGCTGCCGACCCTGGAGGCGCTGCAGTCGTACGCGTGGCGTCGGCACCTCGCGTCCCACGCGGCACGGTTCCTCGACAGTCGACGTGAGGACATCGACACCCGGACGCTGACGATCGGATTCGCGGACATGGTCGGCTACACGAGCCTGACCCGGCGCCTCGACATCACCGAACTGACCGATCTGCTCGAGTTCTTCGAATCCACCGTCACGAACGTGATCGGTCAGAACCGCGGCTGGGTGATCAAGAACGTCGGTGACGAGGTGCTGTTCGCGGTCGAGGATCCCGCCGACGGTGCGCGGATTGCGTTGGCACTGCAGGACGCGGCGTCGAGCACCGAGGAACTGCCGAGCCTGCGGGTCGGCCTCGCGCGCGGCGAGGTGCTGGTGCGCTTCGGCGACGTGCACGGGTCGGTCGTGAACATCGCCGCCCGGCTCACCAGCGCCGCGCGCCCGGGAACGGTGCTCGTCGACGAGAGGATGGCCGAGGCCCTCGGCGCGGCCGACGACGTCCAGCTGCGGTCGCTGCGGACCCTCCGGGTCCGCGGCTACAACCGACTGCGGGCGTACGCGCTGCGCCGGTGACCTCGCCGCGGGCCCTACGTGCCGAGCGACTCCAGCGCGGTCCGCGCCTCCTCGAGCTGCCTGCTCAGTTCCTCGACCCGCTTGGCCGCGGCATCCCGTGCTGCGGTGATCACCGACTCGACGGCGTCCTGCGCGGTCGGGTCACCGAGCTCGCGAACGGCCCGCTCGACCGCGTCGGCGGCGACCGGCGCCGCCTTCCCCGGCCGCTTCGCGCCGTGCGTGACCGTGACCGTCCATTCGCCGCCCGCCGCGGCGTGCAGCGTCACGCTGACGCCAGCCGGTTCCTTCGCCCGCCGGGGCCGCTTGGGTGCAGGCGTGGGCGATGAGGCGTGCGGGACATCGGTATTCGGTGCGGTCACGGCAGCCTTCGCGGTCGTCGGGGCGGGCGGGGTGGAGGTGCGTGGTGGTGCCGAGGGTGTCGGTGCGCCAGCGGCCGACCGGTCCAAGGCGGATCGCGCGGACGCCGACCGGGTTCGGCCCGGCGCCGCCGCCGGCTTCGGAGCCGCCTTGGCCGCCTGCTTCGCTGGCGCCCGGGTCAGGCGCAATTCGTCTGCCTCGAACGGCAGTTCGTCGTTCACACCCTTCGGCCGGATCAGCACGGTGGTGCCGTCGACGGACACCACCTTCGCGGAGCAGCCCGCGGCAAGGCCGAGGCTCGGGGTCGCCTCGTTGAGGTAGACGGTGGCGCGTTTACCGGCGGACACCGCCGCGGCCAGGTCGGTCAGATCCTGCCCGGTGAGGTGATCACCGGGCCGTGTGCGAGGGGCCATCCGCGATCAGATGGGCCGGAAGCCCGCGCCGACACCGCCGTGCGCGTTCAGGTCGGCCAGGACGGCATCGATATCGGTTCCGAGTTCGGGGCCGAGACATGCGACCCCCACGTAGGCGTTCACCATGCCGACCAATGTAGTACCGCGCACGACCGGGCTTCCCGAGTCACCCTCGATGACGCACATCTGCGTCCAGGTCTCGTTGCTCGCCAGCAGATCCCCCCACACGACGCCGCAGGTGTTGCCGGTCCGCAAACCCTGCTTGCACACCACATCCGGGAAGGCCGCTGGCGCACCGACGGTCGTGATCGTCACGTTCCCCACCCGATTGACGGGTGCGACCTTGGCCGGGTCGAACTCGATGACCGCGTAGTCGAGTGACCTGTTCTTCCCGACGATCCGGCCGACCGTTCCCGCGTCCTGACGGTGCTCCGGCACGATGGAATACCCGGGTTCACCACAATGGCCGGCCGTGATACCGACCAGACGGTCCGCGCTGTCGCGCCCGATCGCCGTGAGCGTGCACAGCGCCTCGTCCCCGACGATGATCCCCGATCCGCCGCCCAGCGGCGCCGGTGATGCCGCGGCCGAGACGCCGACACCGAGGAATCCGAACAGCGCCGCCACCATCGCGAACAGGACTGCACACTTCTTGGCCATCGTCCGACCCTCCGGGAGATACACCGGCACCGGGCCTGACGCCCGGTCCGTAGGAAGACGAGCACCCACCAGTGTGCGCGCACCCGCCGGGACTCGCAGTGGAACGCGAGGATTTCGGGGCGTTCGGACGTCAGCCGAGGACGGTGAGCACCAGCAGCGCGATGTTGAGGGCAACGATCACCGCGGTTGCCGACCAGGCCGCGATCACGGTTCCGCGGCGGTTGACGTGGTCACCCATCAGGGCGCGTTCGGAGGTCATCCGCACCAGAGGGATCAGTGCGAACGGGATGCAGAAGCTGAGCACGACCTGACTGATCACCAGGGACGTCGTCGGGTCGGCGCCGATCGCGAGGATGACGAGCGCGGGAATCAGGACCAGGATCCGGCGCAGCAGCATCGGGATCCGGTAGTGCAGCAGCCCGGCCATGATCTCGGCGCCCGCGGCGCAGCCGACCGAGGTGGACGCCAGGCCGGACGCGAGCAGCCCGATCGCGAACACCACCGCCACCGTCGGTCCGAGCGCGGAGGTGATCGCGGCGTGGGCGCCCTCGATGGTGTCGGTGCCCTCGACGCCGCGCAGCGCCGACGCGGCCAGCAGCAGCATCGCGATGTTGACGGTGCCCGCGACGACGAGGGCCGCCCCGACATCCAGCTTGGTGGCCTTCAGCAGGCGCGGCAACAGCGCGGGCCGGATCCCGCGCCCGTGCCGGTCCCTGGCGAGCGCGGAGTGGACGTAGATCGCATGCGGCATCACGGTTGCGCCAAGCATGCTCGCCGCGAGCAGCACCGTTTCGGCCCCGTCGAACCGGGGCGCGAGGCCGCCGAGCGCCTCGCGCGGGGACACGTCGGTGAAGGCGAGACCGCTGACGAAGCCGAGGGTGATGATCGCGAGCAGGCCGATGACGACGAACTCGAAGGTCCGCTGGCCGCGGGCCTGGGTCGCGAGGATGGCCATCGACACGGCGCCGGTGATCAGTCCGCCGAGCCACAGCGGCAGCCCGAACAGCAGGTGCAGGGCGATCGCGCCGCCGATCACCTCGGCGAGGTCCGTCGCGACCGCGGCGAGCTCGGCCTGCACCCAGAACGCCTTGCGTTGGGTCGGCCGGAGCCGGTCGCCGAGCAGCTCGGGGAGCGACCGGCCGGTGACCAGCCCGAGCTTCGCGGACAGGTACTGCACGAGCACGGCCATCGCGTTGGCGAGCACCAGCACCCACACGAGCAGGTAGCCGTACTTGGCGCCTGCGGTGAGATTCGCGGCAACGTTGCCGGGGTCCACGTAGGCGATCGCGGCGACGAAGGCCGGTCCGGCCAGCGCGATCAGCCGGCCGAGGCCCGCCCATCTCCTGGTCGACGGTCCGCTCGGTTCGAGGGTGCGCACGCTCACCGCGACTGGTCTCCCGCCCACATCGGCAACTATTCGCCTCACCATATCAAGAAGTTCGGGTCTCCAAACTTTCAGGCATCCGCGGCCGCGGCACCGGCATGCGACTGGCCGCCGCCGGGTGGGCCGTGGTGCGGATATGGGAGCATGACGGCGTGGCCGCGGCCGCCGACCGGTGCGGACGCGGCGCTGCGGCCGGGTCAGTAGTGCGCGGGTTCCCGTCCCGACGTGCCGAGCCCGACCCGCCGCACGACAACGGCAGCGACCGGGGTCAGCGCGACCGCGAACGCGAGGGCGATGCAGGAGCCGAACACCAGGCCCGCGGCGACATCGTGTGGATAGTGCACGCCGCTGACGACCCGGGACAGCCCGACGATCACCGCGGTGACCGCGGCGAGGGCCGCCATCCACATTCGCCGGGCCGCGTACCCGGCGAGGACCACCGCCGTTGCCAGGGCCGCCGAGATTCCGGAATGGTTGCTCGGGAACGACCAGTCGCCGAGCGGAGGGCACTCGGACAGGGCGTGCACCCCGGGCAGGGCGGTGCAGGGACGCTCCTCGGTGACGACCGCCTTGACGGCGAGGGTGGCGAGCGCCGAACCGGCGGCCCCCGCCCCGGCCGCCAACCCGACCGCGAGGGTGTGCGTGTCGCCGCGCCCCCACCACAGGGACAGCGCGAGCATTCCGGCGAGGGCGAACAATCCCGCCTCCGCGACCAGGTCGCTGACGGTGCCCGCGCCCGCGGGCCAGGCCGCGGTGACGGAGTCGACGCTGCGGTACAGCGACGTCGACCAGCCGATGACCGGGTTGGCCTCCATGTCGGCGGGTCCGAACACCGCGAGGATGCCCGCCGCGACGATCAGCGCGGCCAGGCCGAGCGGCCAGTGCCTGGGGAGGAATCGGGTTCGCACCCGGCGGAATGTACGCGGCGAAACTGGTAGGAAACTGAGAGGGCCCGCCGCCGCAACCCCCTGCCGGTGAACACCGGGAAAACGGGCGGCGCCGCGCCATTGACGTCTAGGGTCATCTGGACTCTTTCGTCCCGGCGCATCCGAGGTGGCCCGTGTCCTTCCCAACGTCCAACGTTTCCCGCCGTGCGTTTCTGGTCGGCCTGTCCGCGCTCGGTGGCGGCGCGCTGCTGCCCACCGCCGCGCACGCGGCGCCGCTGCTGCGTCAGGCCCCGGACACCGGCGCGGGCCTGATCCGCAATCCGGAGTTCGGCAACGGGGTGATGGCCGGGGTGCCGCGCACCGACGGCGCGACGCTGTGGACGCGGGTCGGTGCTGGCAGCGCGGGCACCGGCAGCATCGGCACCGGCAGCGCGGGCACCGGCAGCATCGGCGGCCGTGCGGCGGACGGCGAACTGGCGGTGATCGTCTCGTCGCGTGAGGACCTGACCTCGCCGACCATCGCCGAGCGGGTACCGGTACGCGGGGATGCCGACGGCACAGTCCATTTCGACGTGACCGGCCTCGCGCCGGGCGAAACCTGGTACTACCAGTTCCGCGGCGACGGCGGCGAGTCACCGGTCGGCCGGTTCCGGACCCTGCGGCCCGCCGACTCCAACGAACCGGCCCGGATCGGCTGGTTCACCTGCCAGGGCTTCGAGGAGGGCTACTACGCGGCGCACCGACATCTGGCCGCGGAGGACCTCGACTTCGTCGTGTGCCTCGGGGACTACGTGTACGAGTTCACCAAGCCGGGCGTCCGCGGGGTCGCAACCAATGCGTTCCCCCAGACCATCGACGGCATGCGGGACAAGTACCGCCAGTACCGCACCGACGCCGACCTGCGGCTGATGCACAGCAGCCACGCGTTCGTCCCGCTCTGGGACGACCACGAGTTCCGCAACAACTACAGCACGGACGGCTGGACGTTCCCGGTCGTCTCGGACATCGACGGCGCGATCGGCTTCCAGCAGAAGAAGCAGTGGGCGTGGCAGTCGTGGTTCGAGCACATGCCGGTGCCGCGGTTCGCCGGCGACCCGACCCGCACCTACCGCTCGCTGCGGGTGGGCCGGACGGTGGAACTCTTCGCGCCGGACACCCGCCAGTACCGGGACCGGCAGGCCTGCGACGACGCCGAGTTCGCCGTCTGCACCGAGGCCGACACGCCGGGACGGAGCATGCTCGGGGCAGCCCAGAAGCAGTGGCTGCTCGACGGGCTCACCACCTCCGACGCGCGATGGAAGGTGGTCGCGAACGCCAACATGATGATGGGCATGGCGGTGGCCGACGACGGTGCCCGCGCCTACATGGACACCTGGGACGGCTACGGCGCCGAACGCGCCGAGATCCTCTCCACCGCAGCACAATCGGTCGACAACCTGGTCCTGGTGACCGGCGACGACCACGACGGCTGGGCGGGCGAGCTGTGGGACACCGGGTTCGCGCCGGGCACCGCGACCGGCGCGCAGGTCAACGCCCCCGGCACGCGGCGCGCCGGGGTCGAGTTCGTCGTCCCGTCGGTCACCTCCGCCAACACCGGGGACGGCGGCGCGACCGGAAGCAGCGACGTCGGCGGGGCGCGCGCCGAGGAGTCCGCCCGCCGGGCGAGGAACCCGCACCTCGCGCACGCCGACATGGTGTCCCACGGGTACGGGGTGCTCGAGGTCGACGCGGGCGAGGCGCGGTTCGCGTTCCGTGCGGTCGACAAGCTCGATCGGGGCGCAGCCGTTGCGACGTCGAAGGAGTTGCGGGTCGCGGCCGGGGACGCGCGGCTCGGGTAGCCGGCCCGGGCGCGCTACTCGCAGGCGATGCCGTCGCCGTCGCGGTCGAGTCGGCCGCTGTACCCCGGCTCCCCGACGCGGATCGGCGCGGCGCCTGCCGCGCGCACCTCCCCGCAGTTCGCGTAGCTGACGGTGGCGCCCGCATCGGGCCGGGGCGGGGCGGGAGCGGCGCCGACCAGCGGGACCGGCGCCTGCGCAGCAGGCGCGGGGGCGGGTTCCACCGGCGGGCGGTCATCACCCCCGGCCGCGGCCGCGGGAGCCACCTGGGGCTGCGCCGCACCGCAATCCGCGAGCACCCGGGCCATCGCGTCCCGTTCGGCGGTGGTCACCCACAGCCCGTAGGCGGCCTTCACCTCGATCTGCCGCGCGACATACGTGCACCGATACTCCCGATTCGGCGGCAGCCAGGTCGCGGCGTCACCGTCACCCTTGCGCTGATTGGTCGGCCCGTCGACGGCCTGCAGGTTGCGGGGGTCATTCGCGAGGTTCCGCAGGGTCGGCGCGTCGAGCTGCTGGGCGCCCTTCTGCCAGGCGTCGGACAGCGCGACGACATGGTCGATCTGGACGGCGGACGAGGTGCCCGATCCGCGGGTGAACGGGATCGTGGTTGCCGTGTACCGGTCCGGCAGCACCCCGGTCAGGACCACGCACCCGCGGGTACCCGGCTTCAGTTCGACCTCGATGAGGTCGCGGCGCAGGATGTCGTTGCGGGTGTCGCAGCCGTTATGTCCGCCCGCGACGCTCACGTCGTCGGACCAGGCCTGCCCGAACAGGTCCCGCTCGTACCCGGTCTTGGGTGCGCGTCCCTTGACCGCGAGCGTGTCGAGCAGCGCGAGCGCGGCCACGGCGTCACCGCTGCCTCCCGATCCCGGCCCGGCGGCCGCGGCAGCGGATGTCGCACGCGCCGTCGTCGTCGTGGTCGGTGCGGCGGTGGGCGTCGTCGGGCGGGTCACCGCGGTGGTGGAGTCGAGGGCGGCGGTGGTCGCGGTCATCGTCGGCGACTCAGACGCACCGCAGCCGGTGAGGCCGACGACGGCGACCAGTCCGGCCGCCCAGGCGATGTCGCAGCGGATACGTCGGGGTCTGGGGAGAGCGGTCACCTCCCATGCCTACCAGTGGTGCCGGCGAGCCCCGGCACCACGGGCACCCGAATCATCCGCTCGACCGACACCCGGCTCCCTCGCCCCGAACCCACCTGTGCACAGTGCGGGTGCCGCACGCACAGCGGGGTTGTCCGCTCAGTTTCCCTGCGAACGCACGAAAACCCCTGCGCACAGGGGTTTTCGTGGGACGACTGTTGCGGCGGACCCGCCTTCGGGGTCAGCCCCAGCGGGACTGGCCGCCGTCGAGCGGCATGGTGGAGCCGGTGAGGTAGCGCGAGTCCTCCGAGCAGAGGAAGACGACGGCCCGGCCGATGTCGGCCTCGGGGTCGCCGACCCGGCCGAGCGGGATGCCCGCGACGAACGCGGCCGCCTCTTCCGGGTTCTTCTCCATCCACCATTCCAACGCGGGCGTCACGGCGTGCGGGGCAACATTGTTCACCCGGATGCCGTCGCGGCCCCACTCGGCGGCGGCGGCCCGGGTGAGCACCCGGGTGCCCTCCTTGATCGCGCCGTACACGCCGTAGTTGCTGGCATCCCAGCGCACCGCCGCCGAGGTGACCATGTTGATCACCGAGCCGCCGCCACGCGCGACCATGTGCGGATGGCAGGCGCGCATGAACCGCAGGGTCGCGAGCGGCCCGGACGCGAACGCCTTCTCGAACTTCTCGTCGACGACGTCGAGGAGGGGGCCGGGCTTGGAGTCGTTGGCGTTGTTGACCAGGATGTCCACCGCACCGAGGTCCGCGACGGTCGTCGCGACGGCGGCGACGATGTCCTCGGCGACCGAGACGTCACAGCGCACCGGGACCGCCCGCCCGCCGAGTGCCTCGATCTCCGCCACGGTGTTGTGCAGCTTGGACTCGGTGCGCCCGGTGACCGCGATGGCCGCACCCTCCTTCGCCAGGGCGAGCGAGATGCCCCGGCCGATGCCCTGCCCGGCACCGGTGACGATGGCCACCTTCCCGTCCAGAATTCCCATTGCTCTTCGTCTCCGATCGTGTACGGCGTCAGCCGATTTCGGGGTGGGTGGCGAGGTAGCGCGCCGGGTACTCGCCGCCGCCGTGGACGGCGATGTCGGCGCCGTTGACGTACGACGACAGCGACCCGGCCAGGAACAGGCAGGCGCCCGCGATGTCGGACGGCACGGCCATCCGGCCGATCGGCAGGGTCCGGGTCACCGCGGCGCCGCCATCCTCCCCGTACACCGAGGCCGCGGCCTCGGTGCGGATCAGGCCGGTGGTGATGTGGTTGACCCGCACCTTCGGCGCCCATTCCAGCGCGAGGGCCTTCGTGAGCATCAGCAGTCCGGCCTTGGCCGCGGAGTAGGCGGCGGTGCCGGGCTGCGGGTCGTGCGCGGACACCGATCCGATGTTGACGATCGCGCCGCCCGCCTCCTGCTGCTGCATGATCGCGTTCGCGGCCTGCGCAACGTAGAAGGGGCCCAGCAGGTTCAGTGCGACAATCTTGTCGACGAACCGGGTGGACACGGTCGCGGCATCCGCGTCCGGGGAGCCGCCCGCGTTGTTGATCAGCACGTCCAGGCCACCCATCGCGGCGGCGGCCGTGCCAACCATCTCCTTGACCGCGTCGGCGTCACGGACGTCGACGGACAGGAAATGCGCTCGGCGTCCGCCACTCTCGATCGGGGACTCGGATTCGCTGCGTGCGCAGACGGTGACCTCGGCCCCGGCGGCGAGGAAGGTCTCGGCGGTGACCCGACCGATGCCCTTGGTGCCGCCGGTGATCAGGATCTTCTTGCCGGTGAAATCGGCGGGGTTGTGCACTGCCATGTCACCATCCTCCGAATTCGGCGTGGGCGCCGGTGACCGCGCCGCCGACCTCGAAGTCGACACCGTCGCCTGCCCGCCAGGCACGCACCACCAGGGTGTCGCCGGGGAAGGCGGGGGCAGCGAAGCGTCCGGACAGCCCGGTCAGGTCGGCCGGGTGCACACCGAGTTCCTTGGCCAGCGGCAGGGTTCCGGCGGCGAGGGTGCACAGTCCGTGCATGATCGGCCGGGGCTGCCCGATCACCGCGGCGGCCGCCGGGTCGATGTGGATGTGGTGCATGTCGCCGAGCAACCGGTACAGGGCCGTCTGGTTGGCGGCGGTCACCAGGTCAACGGTGAGGTTCGGATCACCCTGCGGTCCGGCCGGCTTGGACGGGCCCCGTTCGCCGCCGAATCCTCCTGCGCCGGGAGCGAACAGCGACCAGGTGGCGACGAAGTACTCGCTCTCGACGACCACCTCGAACACCGCGGCGGCACCCTTGTCCCAGACCTCACCGACGCGGGCGGACAGCGTCACCTCGCCCGAGCGGGGCAGCGGCTTGCGGACGGTCAGTTCCTGCGATCCGTGCAACGCCGTCTTGGTGTCGAACGCACCCCGCGAGCCGAGCTCGTCGGGTGCCCACTGGGCGAGGGTCAGGGCGAACGTCGGCAGCACCCGCAGCCGGTCCTCCATCACGAGGTCCAGGTCGGTGGCCTTCGCACCGACGGCGAGCGCGTAGAGGATCGCGTCGCGCTCGTCGTAGCTCACCGTGCGGGTGCCGAGATCGACACCCTTCCAGGCACCGGCCGGCTTCTGCTCCACTGCCGTCATTCTCCTGTAGTCCTTCCGAGTGTTCTGTCAGGCCACGCCGAGAATAAGGCCCGACGTGGGAACCGCGGTTCCCGCCGTGACGATCATGTTCTCGACGCTGCCCGGCTGGTTGGTGGAGGTGCCGCGCAGGACACGGACGGCCTCGGCGATGCCGTTGACGCCGTGCAGGTACGCCTCACCGATCTGGCCGCCGTGCGTGTTCGACGGCAGCCGGCCACCGATCTCCAGGTTGCCCTCGCGGATGAAGTCCTTGGCCTCGCCGACGCCGCAGAAACCGAGCTCCTCGAGCTGCGGCAGCACCAACGGAGTGAAGTGGTCGTAGAGAACCGCGGCACCGATGTCCTCCGGGGTGAGCCCGGACTGCGCGTACAGCTGGCGGCCGACCAGGCCCATCTCCGGGATGCCGGTGATGTCGGGACGGTAGTAGCTGGTCATCATGTGCTGGTCCTTGCCGGAGCCCTGCGCCGCGCCCTTGATGACAACGGGCGTGTTCGTCAGGGTCTTGGCGCGTTCCGCGGAGACGATGACGAGAGCCTGGCCGCCGTCGGTCTCCTGGCAGCAGTCGAGCAGGTGCAGCGGCTCGGAGATCCAGCGCGAGTTCTGGTGGTCCTCGAGCGTGATCGGCTTGCCGTAGAACCACGCCTTCGGGTTGTTCGCCGCGTGCTTGCGGGCGACGACGGCGACCCGACCGAAGTCCTCACTGGTTGCGCCGTACTGGTGCATGTAGCGGCGCGCGAACATGCCGACCCACTGCGCCGGAGTGGACAGGCCCTGCGGCGTCATCCACGCGTACGCGGCGCGGTCCGCGGTGGAGTCCATCGGGCGGTCATGCTGGCCGAGACCGTAACGGACGCCGGAGCGTTCGTTGAACGCGCGGTACACGACGACGACGTCAGCGACGCCGGTCGCCACGGCCATCGCGGCCTGCTGCACGGTGCCGCAGGCTGCGCCGCCACCGTAGTGCACGCGGGAGAAGAACTTCAGCTCGCCGAGGCCGCAGTTGCGGGCGACAATCGCCTCGCCGTTGGTCTCGGACGTGTAGGTGGACAGGCCATCGACCTCGGACGGGTCGATGCCCGCGTCGGCGAGCGCGGCGACGATGGCCTCGCAGGCGAGTTGGAGTTCGCTGCGGCCCGAGTTCTTGGAGAACTCGGTGGCGCCGATGCCGACGATCGCGGCGGCACCGGAGAGCGGGCTGACGGCCATCAGGCGTCCTTCCCTTCGTGGGCCGGGTAGGCGACGGTGACGGTGCCTGCCAGGTGGTTGCCGAGGCTGTTGGCGCCGACGATCTTCACCTCGACGGTGCCGTTCTCCTTGCCGACGACCTCGCCGGTCATGGTCATGGTGTCGCCCGGGTAGTTCGGTGCGCCGAGCCGGATCTTGACGCGGCGCACCTGCGCGAACGGACCCGCCCAGTCCGTCACGAACCGTCCGGCCAGCCCGTTGCTGGTGAGGATGTTCATGAACACGTCCTTGCTGCCACGCTGCTGCGCCAGCTCGGGATCGTGGTGCACGTCCTGGAAGTCGCGGGTGGCCAGGGCCGTCGCGACGATCAGGGTGCGGGTGAGCGGGATGGCCAGCTCGGGCAGCGTCTCGCCGACGGTGATGTCGTCGTAGCTGCGTCCGGTGACGGCGGCGGTCATGCGACCACCTCGACACCGGCGGCGAGCTGCGCGCCCAGACGCGCGAGGTCGGAGGCGGAGCCGCCGAGGGTGGCGCCGATCTGCTTGCCCCACAACAGGTGCCGGTGCACCGGGTAGTCGGTGTCGACACCCATGCCGCCGTGGACGTGGGTGGTTCGGTGCACGATGCGCTGGCCGCCGTCGGTGGCCCACCACTTCGCGACGAGCACCGACGTGCCCGGGTCGATCCCATCGACGAGGTTCTGGGTGGCCTGCCACAGCGTCACGCTCATCGCCTGCAGGTCGATGTAGCAGTCGGCCAGCTGATGGTTGACGGCCTGGAACGTGGCGAGCGGACGACCGAACTGCTGCCTGCCGTTCAGGTACTCGACGGCCTGCGCAACGGCGCCCTCGCCGACACCCAACTGGATCGCGGCGAGCGCCAACTCGACCCGGTCGAGCAGCCACTGCGCGGCGGTGCCGTCGGCGGGACCGAGCAGCTCCGCCGGGGCCGCCTCGAACGTGAGGTTGCCGCAGATCTCCCAGTCGGTCGACTGTGTCTGCTCCACCGCGACACCGGCAGCGGCGAGGTCGACGACGAACAGCGCGGCACCGGACTCGGTGGTGGCCGAGACGATCGCGCGGTCAGCAACGTGGGTGATCGGGACGACGGCCTTCGCACCGGTCAGCGTCCACGCTCCGCCAGCCTCGGTGGCGGTGGTCTGCGGGTCGCCGTCGACGTACGGACCGAACTCCTCGAGACCGACGGTAAGGAACGAACTGCCCTCGGCGACACCGGGAACCAGCGTCGACGCCTGCTCGGGGGTGCCGAACTCGGCGACCGCCGCCGCCGCGAGGGTGGCAGGCCAGATCGGCACCGGTGCCACGTGCCTGCCCTGCTGCACGAGCAGCACGTACAGCTCGGCAAGGCCCATGCCGCCGCCGCCGAGGTTCTCGGGCAGGGCGATACCGAGCAGGCCGGTGTTCGCGAGCTCACGCCACAGGTCGCGGTCGAGGCGCTCGTCGCTCAGCTCGATCGCCTTGACCCGGTCGATGTCGGCCTTGCTGGTGAAGACCTCGTCGGCGAGGGTGCGAATCGCGTCCTGCTCTTCGCTGAAGTTGAAGTCCATCAGTGCTCCTCCCGTGCGGCCGGCCGGAACGCGGGCAGCGTCAGATCCGGGTCGGCGTCGATCCAGTCCAGTTCCACCGGCATGCCGATCTCGACCTCGTCCGGCGTGATGCCGGTCATGTTCGCGATCAGTCGGGTGCCCTCGTCGAGTTCGATGGTCGCCACGATCAGCGGGTACTCGAAGCCGGGGATCTTCGGGTGGTGGTTGACGACGAAGCTGTAGACGGTGCCCCGGCCCGAGGCGTCGACGGTGTCCCACTCAAGCGACTGGCACTCGCCGCACATCGGTCCGGTGGGGTGCCGCAGCACGCCGCAGGCGGTGCAGCGCTGGATGACCAGGCGGTGCTCCTTGGCGGCCTCGAACCAGAAGGCGTTGTCGTGGTTGAGGGCCGGGCGCGGACGCAGGCCCACATCGGCCTTCTTCGGCCTCGGCGCGAACCGCAGGGTCCGCCAGCGCTGGGTCGCGACGACCTCGTCGTCGCCGTTGCAGTACGTCTTGAGGGTGGTGACGAAGTGTCCGGTACCCAGGCCGGTCGTCTTCTCCTCGGAGATCGCCTCGATGGTCTCGGTGACCGATACCCGGTCGCCGGCGCGCAGTTCGGCGAAGAACTCGAAGTCCGAGTCGGTTGCGACGACCGAGCTGAATCCGGCCTCGTCGAAGGCGGCGATCATGTCGGTCCACACCTGCGACGGATCGTTGTTCGCCATCTTGTCGGTGAACGTGCGCATGATCCACACCTGCGCCATCAGCGCGGGCGCGACCGCGCCGTCCCGGCCGGTGGCGCGGGCGGCCTCGTCATCAAGGTAGATCGGGTTGGTGTCGCCCATCGTCTCGACCCAGTGCCGGATCATCGGGGTGTTGACCGCGTCCGGACCCCAGGTCGTCGGGGTCAGGATCTGACCCTCGAATTCCTTGATCTTGGTAGCGAATTCGCTCACTTGACCCTCTTCTCCCGGACCAGGCCAAGGCCCATCGTGCCGACCATGTCGCGCAGGACCTCGTTGACGCCGCCGCCGAACGTGTTGACCATGCCCTGGCGGGAGATCTGCTCCACCTGACCGGCGAGCAGCGCGCCCGGCGACTCGGGCCGGATGCGTCCGGCGGCGCCCAGGATCGCGAGCAGCGACCGGTAGACGTCGATGTGCGTCTCGGTGCCGTACGCCTTGGTGGCACCCGCGTCCGCGCCGGAGAGGGTGTCCGCGGCGACCGCGGCCGTCATCTTCCAGTTCAGCAGGCGCATCGCCTCAAGCTTGGCGTGGGTCCGCGCGAATTCCTGCTGCACCCAAGGGATCTCGATGGCGCCGTTGTCTTTGGCCCAGTCCAGCACCTGGTGCCACAGGCCGTAGGTGCGGCCGCCGATCGCGGCAAGGCCGATGCGCTCGTGGTTGAGCTGCGCGGCAATCAGCTGCCAACCGCCGTTGACGTCACCGATGACATCGGACGCGGGCACCCGGATGCCGCTGTAGTACGTCGCGGTGACCATCAGGCCGCCGACGGTGTTGATCGGCGACCACGAGAAGCCGGGGTCGTCGGTGGGGACCACCAGAATCGAGATGCCCTTGTGCTTGGGGGCGTCCGGGTCGGTGCGGGCGGCCAGCCACACGTAGTCGGCGGTGTTGGCGCCGGAGGTGAAGATCTTGGCGCCGTCGACGATGAAGTCGTCGCCGTCGCGGACCGCACGGGTCTTGAGGGACGCGAGGTCGGTGCCCGCCTCCGGCTCGGTGTAGCCGATCGCGAACACGATGTCGCCGGAGAGGATCCCCGGCAGGAACCGGTCCTTCATCTCCTGCGTGCCGTACTTCATCAGCGTCGGGCCGACGGTGTTCACGGTGACGAACGGGAACGGCAGCCCGGCGCGCTGCACCTCGTCGAAGAACACGAACTGTTCCTCGATGGACCGGCCCTGTCCGCCGTACTCCTTGGGCCAGCCGATGCCCAGCCAGCCGTCCTTGCCGAGCAGCTTGACGACCTCACGGAAGTACTGGCCGCCGACGCCCTCCTCGCCCGCCTTGCGCCGCTTCTCCTCCGGCAGCAGGTTCGCGAAGTACGCGCGCAGTTCCCGCCGCAGCTCCTGCTGCGCCGCCGACTCCCTCAACTCCATCGTTTGGCTCTCCCATCCCGCGATCCCGCGAACGTCGGACGCTACGGAGTGATGCGGACCTGGTCGTTGTCAGTCTCACTGAGCGGTAGATCGTCGCGCCTCCGGTCTCCGCCCGCGACGTCCCGGTCACGCGGAATGAACACGCCGATCACGATCGCGAACAGGGCTGCCGCACCGCCTATCCCGAACACCACCGCATACGCGGCGTTGGTCGGGAACTCGACGCCCGCGATGTGCATCACCGATCCGGTTGTGACGGCCGCCACCACCGCGCTGCAGGTGGAGGTGCCCAGGGACCGGGCGAGGGCGTTGAGACTGTTCGCGGCGGCGGTCTCCGAGACCGGGACCGCGCGCATGATCATCGCCGGGATCGCCCCGTAGGCGAGGGCCGCGCCGATCGAGGTGACGGTGGTCGCCGCGATGACCACGCCCAGCTGCGGCGGCGTCACGGCCCTGGCGAGGTTCGCCACCATCAGGACCGCGGCACCGATCAGGAAGGTAATCCGCGGACCCCGGCTGCGGGAGAGGTGCGCGGTCACCGGCGAGAACGCGATCATCATCAGGCCGCCGGGCAGCAGCGCGACCCCACTGAGCGTCAGCGACATGCCGTACCCGTATCCGGTCTCGGCAGGGGCCTGGAAGATCTGGGCGCTGACCATGAACGAGGTGAACATCGCGAAGCCGACCAGGACGGACGCGATATTCGTCAGCAGGACCTGCCTGCGCGCGGAGACCCGCAGGTCGACCAGCGGCTGCCGGGTGGCCTCGCCCCGGCCGGGCGGCGCGAGTCGCAGTTCGTACCATCCCCACCCGGCGAAGAGGATCGCCGCGGCGGCGAACAGGGCGACGACCGGGATACTGCCCCAACCCCAGCCGTTGCCCTGGGTGATCGCCAGCAGCAGGCACACCAGCGCCGCCGACAGTCCAAGCGCCCCAACCAGGTCGAACCGTCCGCCCGATCGAACCGGCGACTCGGGGACGATCCGCCAGATCGCCGCCATCCCGAGCAATCCGGTCACCGCGGCGCCACCGAAGAGCCAATGCCAGCTGAAGTGCTCGGCGACCACCCCGGTGAGCGGAAGCCCGATCGCGCCGCCCGCCCCCAGGGTGGAGCTCATCAGCGCGATTCCGCCCGCCACCCGTTCCGGCGGCAGTTCGTCGCGCATGATGCTGATGCCGAGCGGCACCACCCCCATCGCGGCGCCCTGGAGGGCGCGAGCGACAAGAACGACGGCGAACGCGTCGGACACCGCGCCGATCAGGCTCCCGGCGACCATCACCGCCAGCGCGACGAGCAGCAGCCGGCGCTTGCCGTACATGTCGCCGAGACGGCCGAGCACCGGGGCGCAGACCGCGCCGGCGATCAGGTTCGCGGTCACCAGCCAGGCCGCGCCGCCGGGCGTGGTGTCGAGCAGCCTCGGGAACTCGGGCAGCAGCGGCATCACAATGGTCTGCATCAGCGAGACGACGATGCCGCAGGAGGCGAGGGCGAGGACAACGAGCCTGCCGGACGCGGCGCGCTGTGGTGACGGCACGGACCCCTCCCAACGATCTGTTCAGCTCGGACCCTAGGGCACCCGAGGGCCGGTGGTCATGCCGCTGTTCCGCTGAGCGGGTTGCGACCACGACGCCGGCCCGCGGCCCGCATACTGGTCGTCATGAGTGATCCATCGGACCTGGCCGGGCGGTACGCGGTGGCGGTGGACGACCGGGACGCGGCCGCCCTGGCCGCCCTGTTCACCGTCGACGCCGCCCTGGTCCAGCCGCCCGCGTTGACCCGCGGCGCGGGGAAGGTCGTCGCGGCGGGTGTCGACGCGATCGTCGCTGCCGTGCTGGACGGCACCGCGCACCTGCACGCCACCCGCCACGACGTGCACCAGTCCGTGGTGGACGTGGACGGCGACACCGCGACCGGGCGGGCGTACTGCCTGGCACATCACCTGTATCGAGGCCGCGACGGGATGCGCGACAACGCGATCGCGATCCGCTACCTGGACCGGTACCGGCGGGTGGACGGGCGCTGGCTGATCGCCCGCCGTGAGCTGGTCGTCGACTATGCCGAGGACCGCGTCGTCACGGTCCCCTGACCCCGGCGCGCTCCCCTGCCGTGGTCAGGGGACGCCGAGCAGGCGCAGGAGGGCGGCGGTCGCGGCGGCGGCGAGGATGGCGACGACGAATGGCGCCCTCCGCCAGACGAGCACTCCCCCGACGAGGACGCCCGCCGGACGCGCGATGCCCGCGGCCCCACCGTCCTCGGTGAGTGCCTGCGTTGCCGCGACGGCGGCCAACAGCACGATCGCGCCGAGGGCGAGGACGGTGTCGAGCCGGTCCGGGACGATGCCGCGCGAGCGCAGGGCAGGTCCGGCGAATCGGAACGCGAAGGTGCCCGCGCCGAGCACGAGGACGGCCACGATCAGCGGCAGGCCCGCCGTCATCGAGCGTCCGCCGCGTCGGACGACCGCGATCCGGGGGTTCCCGGCGTGGCCCAGATCGAGGCGACCAGCGCCAGCAGTGCCAGCAGGACCGGGATCCCGGTCGGCAGGAACGGTGTGGCCGCGACCGCGATGACCGCCCCGAGCAGCGCGATCCCGGCGGTCGCGCGGTCCCGCAGCGCGGGGAACACCAGCGCGAGGAGCACGGTCGGGAACATCGCGTCCAGCCCGAACGCGCCGATGTCGTCGATGAAGGTGCCCGCGGTCGCGCCGATCAGGGCGCCGAGCGGCCAGCAGACCCCGATGCCGATCGCGCACAGCCAGTAGGCGGCATGCCTGCGGGCGGGATCGGATTGGCCGAGCGCGAAGACGGTGCTCTCGTCGTTGAGCAGGTGTGCGCCGAGGATGCGTCGCCAGCCGCGGCCCGCGACGTCGCCGACCGCGAGCCCGAACGGCAGGTGCCGGGCGTTGACCAGCAGTCCGCCTGCGAGCGCCGCCAGCAGGCTGCCGCCCGCGGCGACGATCCCCACGAACAGGAACTCGGAGGCGCCCGCGAGGACCACCACCGACATCAGGACCGGCACCCACGGCGCGAACCCGAGCCCGACGGCGATGGCCCCGTAGGAGACGCCGACCAGGCCATCGGCCAGGGACACCAGCGCGATGTCCCGCTTCAGCCCCGGATCGAGTGTTCGCCATATCGAACGCATGATCTTTATGGTGAACACTCGTCCACATGTTCGTCAAGTCGAACACTCGTGCCGATATAGTGAACGCATGGCTCCGGATGCGAAGGCACCACTCGACGTCATCGCGGCATCCCTGCGCCGCGAACGCGACCGCGCGGGACTGTCCCTGACCGAGGTGGCGCGGCGCGCGGGCATCGCGAAGTCGACGCTGTCGCAGCTCGAGTCGGGCACCGGGAATCCCAGCGTGGAAACGCTGTGGGCGCTCAGCGTCGCCCTCGACATTCAGTTCGCCCAGTTAATCGACCCACCGCGACCGCGGGTCCAGGTGATCCGCGCGGATGAGGGGCCGATCCTGCGGTCCGAACGCACCGACTACAGCGCAACCCTCGTCGCGTCCTGCCCCCCGAACGCGCGTCGCGACATCTACCGCATCGACGTCGAGCCCGGGCCGCCGCGCGAATCCGAACCGCACCTGCCCGGCACCGTCGAGCACGTGCTCGTCGGTTCCGGGCGCGCGCTCGTCGGGCTGCTCGACGACCCCGTCGAACTCGGCCCCGGCGACTACATCGCCTACCCCGGCGACGTCGCCCACGTGTTCCAGGCCCTGGAGCGGGGCACCCGCGCGGTGCTCGTGTCCGAGCACACCTGAGCCGGGACGTTCCCGCATGTCACACCGGGAATCGCCCCGTCAGCCACGGTGACAACGACCCCTGCGGGTGTCAGGAGAGCCGCATGCGGTCCGCGCAGGCGGCCATCTCGTCGAGGACGGCCTCAAGGGTGGTGGCGTGACGGGACGCGGACAGCAGGATCCGGTCGGAGCCGAGCGAGCGCGCCCACTCGACCTTCGACTCGTCCATCCGCGGCAGCGTCGCGCCGAGGACGAGCGCGACCTCGGACGGGTCACGACCCGCGTCCGCCGCCGCCGCCCGCATCGTCGCGACCGCGCCAGCAAGGTCGTCGCCGCCGAGCCCCAGCGGCTGGAAGCCGTCCCCGAGCCGTCCCGCACGGCGCGCTGCTGCCGCACTGTGGCCACCGATGTACAACGGAACCCGGTTGTCGTGCACCGGTTTCGGGAACGAGTAGGCGCCCGCGAACGAATGAAACTCGCCTGCGAACGACGCACCGTCGGCACCTCCGGCCCACAGGGCCCGCATCACGGCGATCGCCTCGTCGGTGGACCTCCCCCGGCGGGTGAAGTCGCCGCCGCAGGCCTCGATCTCCTCGCGCATCCATCCGACACCGAGGCAGATCCGCGTCCGCCCGCCGGAGAGCCGATCCAGGGTGGCCAGCCGCTTGGCGAGGACGACCGGATTATGGTTGGGCGCCACCAGAACTCCGGTGGCCAGACCGAGTCGGGTGGTGGCACCGGCGACGAACGAAAGCAGTTCGAGCGGGTCGGGAAGCGGGCAGTCATCCGGCAGGTGGGACTTGCCCGTCGGGGAGTACGGGTAGTCGCTCGCGGTGTTCGCAATCACCACCGCGTGTTCGACCGCGGAGATCTCGTCGAAACCCAACCGTTCTGCCGTGCGGGCAAATTCGAGCACCTGCTCGGGATCGGCTGCCATCCCGAGCTCGACCGGGATCACCACTCCGAGTTTCACCACGCACCGCCTCCATCGGGTTCGTTGGCGGCGCACCCGATGTGGCCGCTCACGCCGCGAGCGTACCCACCCGCTTGGGCACCCACACGTCCTTGTGCAGGAACCGATCCGCCTCCGCATCGGTCGCCAACCAGACGGCGGACGCCGCAACCAGTTCCGCGGGCAGGGTGTCGACCCCGTGGCCGGGATCGGCAAGCAGTTCGTCGGGCCCGAGGTTGAACGCGCGCACCCCCCGGCCGCGGTACTGCGCGTTCACCGTGTTCGTCAGACGCCGGAACGCATCCTGCGATGCGGCGTCGTTGGCATCCTGCGCCGCCGGGTCCGGGCTGGACAGCAGGTTGATCACGACCCCGGCAGCGCGGTCGACCATGGTGGGCAGCAGCCGCTGGATCAGCGCCAACTGGTGCCGGTAGTGGCCGGATGCGCGGGTACGGGCATTGTTGACCAGCACGTCCACCCGACCCCATGCCCCGAGGATCCGGTCCGCGGCGGCCAGCACGCTGGCGCCGTCGCTCGGGTCCATCGGGACGATCAACGCGGCCACACCGGACGAGCGGACCGCGGCCGCGATCCGCTCCGCCTCCGCCCGGTCCCCTGCGCCGTCACCGATCGCCAGCGCCACATCGAAGCCGTCGCGGGCAAACGCCAGAGCCACGTCCGCGCCGATGCCGTGCGGGACACCCGCCACCAGGGCGACCCGGCGCCCGCTTGGCCACGCGCGAGGCGCGGCACCGGCGGACGGCCGGGGGTCAGGCCCCGAGGAACCGTTGCCGGCCGGACGCCTCGAATTGCGCTTCCAGATCACGCTTTCCATCCTCAGCCATCGGGACGTACACCGGTTCGCCGCGTCCCTCCCAGCGGTACACCGGTTCGTCGCAGCGCCACAGCTGCGCCTGCAGCTCCCGCTTGAGCACCTTGTTCGATCCGGTGACCGGGAGGTTGGTTGACACCCGGACGAACCGGGGAGCGGACTTGGTGCCCAGATCGTCCTGCGCACCGAGGAACGACGCGAACTCCGCCGGGTCGAAGTCGGACAGGTCCGCCACCTCGATCGCGGCCATCACCTGGTCACCCGACTGCGGGTCCGGGATCGCGTACACGCCGGTCGCGACGACCTTCGGGTGCCTGCGGATGATCCGCTCGATCATCAGCGCGGACGTGTTCTCGCCGTCGACTCGGATCCAGTCGCCCTTGCGGCCCGCGAAATAGATGAACCCGGCCTCGTCGATGTAGCCGAGGTCGCCGGTCCAGTACCAGCCGTGCTTGATCCGGTCCGCGACGGCCTGCTCGTTCTTGTAGTAGCCCTCAAACCGCTTCGCGCCGCCCTTGTCGATCATCTCGCCGATCGCCTCGTCCGGGTTCAGGACCCGGCCGTGCTCGTCGAGTTGCGCGCGGGCGCACTCGACCCGGGTGTCCGGGTTGACGACGGCGATCTCGTCGTGGGCGGGACGGCCCAGCGCGCCCTCGGGCGCCTCCGGGTCGAGGGTGACCGATCCGGCGCCCTCGGAGGAGCCGTAACCCTCCATCAGCCGCGCGCCGAAGCGGCGAACGAACTCCACCTGGTCCTCCGGCGACGCCTCGGTGCCGAACCCGCGGACCAGGGTGTTGTCGATGTCGTCGGACTTCTCCGGCGTCGCCATCAGGTAGGACAGCGCCTTGCCGACGTAGGTGAAGAAGGTCGCGCCGAAGTACTTCACGTCGGGCAGGAACCCGGACGCGGAGAACTTGCGGGCGGCGGGCAGGCACACGGTGGCGCCATTGGCCAGCGCGGGCGCCCACAGCGCCATCAGGGCGTTGCCGTGGAACAGCGGCATGCAGCAGTAGTCGACGTCCTCGCGGACGTGCCCGTACTTGGCACTGTTCGCGTACGCGAGCCGCGCGAGCCTGCCCTGGCTGCAGCGCACCGCCTTCGACATGCCGGTGGTCCCCGAGGTGAACAGCAGCAGCATCAGTGTCGACTCGTCGATTGACGGGTCCGCCACCGGCTGCGCGACGCGGTGCGCGTCGATCGTCGCCGGGTAGGCCGGGTCGTCGACCAGGACGAACCGGTCGTCGGTCAACCCCAGGTCCAGCCCCTTGAGCTTGGCCATGCCGTCGGCGTCGGTGACGATGAGCTGGCAGTCCACGTAGCGGATCTCCGCCTCGAGTTCCGCGCCGCGGCGGGTCGGGTTGATCCCGACGATCGCCGCCCCACTCAGCGCGGCGCCGCCGAGCCAGAACAGGAACTCGGGAACGTTCTCGAGCAGCACCCCGATGTGGAACGGGCCCTCGCGCCGCAGCGACGCGGCAAGGGCGCCGCGGGCGGCGCTCTCGCGGACGGTCTCGTCCCAGGTCCAGTCCCGGTCTCGGGTCCGGGTGCCCAGGTGCTCGTCCCCGAGGCGGTCGAGCAGCATCTCGGCGATCGTCGCGCGTTCCAACTTCACTCCTGTGTTCGAGTCCTGCACCACGGCGGTCATGTCGCGCGCATCGGTGCGAGCGCGAGGGTCCGCGGCCGACGACGGCGGATCCCACCGTAGAGGCCCAGGTGCCCTTGCTGCCGTGGTTGCACGAGGAGGTTCCGCCCCGGATCCGCGCTTGGCTAGGCTTGGATGCTGTTCCTCGTACAACGTTGTCGGAGCGACGCTAACGAGGCCCCGAGTGCCGAACCGAGCCAGTCCCGGTCAGTGGAAATGCCGTCCGCCGAACCCTCCACCCGTGTGATCCTTCCCTGCAATTCGAGTACAGAGAGGTCCCGATCAGATGACCACATCCACCGATCCCCAGGCGTACCTCGCGGCCGTCGTGTCCCGACTGACGGGACCCGGAGCTCCCTTCGAGCTGGTCGAGGAGGACGTGCGGGGTTCGCGGATGCCGGTGATGCGGGAGCGCAAGCACGCGGTGCACGAGCTGCTGACCGGCTCGCTCGCTTGGGGCGACCGCGACTACCTCGTCACCGCGGATCGCCGCCTGTCATTCCGTGAGCACGCCGAGCAGGTGGCGGCGTTCGCGACGGTGCTCGCCGACGACTACGGCGTCGGCGTCGGCGACCGGGTCGCGATCCTCGCCGCGAACACGGTGGAGTGGGTGATCGCATTCTGGGCGACGCAGTCGCTCGGCGCGATCACGGTCGGCATGAACGCCTGGTGGGTGCCGCGCGAGATCGAGTACGGCGTCACCCTGACCACGCCGAAGGTGCTCATCGTCGACGCCAAGCGGGCCGCGCTGGTCGCCGAGACCGACATCGACGTTCCGGTGCTGACCATGGAGGAGGACGTCCCGCGGCTGATCGACGCCCATCGGGGAGCGGACCTGCGCACCGCCGACGTCGGCGAGGACGACCCGGCGGTCATCCTGTTCACCAGCGGCACCAGCGGCAAGCCGAAGGGCGCGCTGCACTCCCAGCGGAACCTGATCGCGGTGTCCGACTATCACCGGTTCAGCGACGCCCAGATCGACGCGTTCGCCGGCCGCGAGTACGACCCGAACACGCCGAGCGAGCTGCGGTACCTGCTGACCTCGCCGCTGTTCCACATCGCGAGCCTGCACAACATCATCGTGCCGAAGCTGGTGTCCGGCAGCGCGGTGATCATGTACCAGGGCGCGTTCGACGTGGACCGGGCGCTCGGCCTCGTCGAGCGGGAGAAGGTCACCAACTGGGGGGCGGTCCCCACCATGGCGGCCCGGATGATCGAGCACGGCAACGTCCGCCGCTACGACACCTCCTCGCTGACCGCGTTCTCGCTCGCGTCGGCACCCTCGTCGATCGCGTTCAAGCAGCGGCTGCGCGAGGAGGTGCCGTTCGCGACGAACTCCCTGGTCGACAGCTACGGAATGACGGAGTGCTCGACCGGCATCGCGGTCGCAACCCCGATCGACGTCCAGCAGTTCCCCGGCACCCTCGGCAAGCCGGTCTTCGGGGTGGCCCTGGAGATCCGTGACCCCCTCGGCGAGGTGCTGCCGGAGGGCGAGGAGGGCGAGGTCTGCGTCCGCAGCCCCTACGTGATGCTCGGCTACTGGGACAACCCGGAGGCCACCACCGCGTCGATCCGGCCTGGCGGCTGGCTGCACACCGGCGATTTCGGCCGACTGGACGGCGGCCGACTCCGCCTGACCGGCAGGCGCTCCGACCTGATCCTGCGTGGCGGCGAGAACATCTACCCGACCGAGATCGAGCAGGTCCTCGACGAGCATCCCGACGTCGCCGAGTGCGCGGTCGTCGGCGAGGCACACGAGGACCTCGGGCAGGAGGTCGCCGCGATCGTCGTTGTCCGCGCGGGCGCAACCGTGAGCGAGGAGGAGCTGCGCCAGTTCGTCGCCGATCGCCTGTCCTACTTCAAGGTGCCGACGCGGTGGCGGCTCACCACGGAACCGTTGCCGCGCAACGCGACCGGGAAGGTGTCCCGCGCACAGGTGAAGTTCTAGCGGTGGACCTGCGGCACACGATCGAGCGTCTCGCGGCGACCGAGGCGGTGCGGGACCTGATCTTCGCCTACTCGCATCTGATCGACCGCGGGGAGCTCGAGTCGGTGGCCGCGCTCTTCGCCGAGGCGCGCTACGGCCGGTGCGACGGCGACGGCGTCCCGGCCGGGGATCCCATCGAGCGGGACCGGGCCGCGGTGCACCACGCGATCGAGTCGTTTGTCCGGATGCACGGTGCGCCGCCGTCGCCGCGCACCAAACACGTCACCACCAACGTCCGGGTCACCGTGGCGGAGAACAACTCCGAGGCGTCCACCGTGTCGTATGTGACGGTGCTGCAGGGCACCGCGGACCTTCCGCTGCAGCCGATCCTTACCGGACGCTACTTCGATCGGTTCGAGTGCGTGGACGGCGGCTGGCGATTCACCCAGCGGCTGTGCTGCATCGACCACATGGGAAACCTGACCGAGCACGCCCGGCGTACCCTGACCTGATCCGCGGGCCGACCCCTCGACCGCTCGACAAGGACGGACACACGTGGCACCGCTGGAGATCGGCCTCAACCTGCTCGGTGCCGAGGCGTTCTACGACGGTCGGGTCCGACCGGTGGTGGACCTGGCCGCGGATGCGGATCGAGCCGGAATCGATCTGATCTCCACCGGAGACCATCTCGGGTTCAACGGGGCCGCGCACGCCGAGCGGGTCACCGGCCACGGATTCCCGTTCGCGCTCGACCACCCGTGGCCCGAGCCCCTCGCGCTGCTGTCGGCCGTCGCGGCGGTGACCCGGCGGACCCGGCTCGGGGTGTCCGTGCTCGTCGGCACCGTCCGCCCACCGGTGCTGCTGGCCAAGCAGCTCGCCACGCTCGACGGCCTGTCGGAAGGCCGGGTCACGATCGGACTCGGGGTCGGGTGGCAGGAGGCCGAGTATGCCGCTGTCGGTGTGCCGTTCGACGCCCGATTCGGCAGGCTGGAGGAGACGGTCGCCGCGTGCCGGGCACTGTGGGCGCCGCCCGCGACCTTCACCGGGCGCGACTACTCGTTCGAGGATTTCCACGCGTACCCGGTCCCGGTGCAGGCCCGGGTCCCGGTGCTGTTTGGGTTCGGTCCCAGTAGGCGGAACTTCGACCGGATCGCCCGGGTGGCGGACGGCTGGACCGTCAACCCCACCGACATGGAATCGTTCCCCGAATCCGTTGCCCTGCTGCGGGAGTGCTTCGCGGACCATGGCCGGGATCCGGGTACGGCACGGGTCCAGGTGTCGGTGGCTCCGGTACGGACCGCGGCCGGGGCCGTCGACCTCGACGCCACGGCTGAACAGGTCCGGGGCTGGCACCGGGCCGGGGCAACGGTCGCCGTGTTCCGGCCAGCGTCGTTCGGCACCGCGACCGACGGCCTCGCGAGCCTGCTCGACTGGATGGTCGGAGTGAAGGAGGGAACCCGGTGACGGACACGGCGCGCGCTCTGCGGGAAATGTGCGACAAGCAAGAGATTCGCGAGGTGGTCCTGCGGTACTGCCGCGGCGTCGACCGCCTCGACTTCGACCTGGTCCGCAGTTGCTACCACCCGGACGGCATCGACCACCACACCGGATTCGACGGCACGGTCGACGAGTACATCGCCTGGGTGCAGCCGAAGCTGACGCAGCTCGGCGGCACGATGCACCACGTTGGCAATCACCTGGTGGAACTGTACGGCGACACCGCACTCAGCGAGGCGTACGCGACGAACGTGCACTGGGGGCACGCGACGCGCGGTGACTTCACCAGCGGCGCCCGGTTCGTGGACCTGATGGAGCGGCGCGGCGGCCGCTGGGCCATCGCGGAGCGCTGGGCGGTGCGGGAGTGGACCCGCTCGGATGCGGGCCGGATGATCGCACCGGAGGCGGCCGGCCCGCGCGGGGCCCGCGGGGGCTGTGACCTGCTCGATGCGCTGCGCGCCCGAGTGGGGGTCGACGTGACGGTGCTGCCCGTCCCGGACGACGGGCAGCACCGCGGCGTCAGCTGCTGAAGAGTGCCCCCAGGCTGCCGGTGTCGAGAGTGAGGCTGCCGAAGCTGATCCCCAGCGACACGGGTACCCCGCCCTCCGGGGTGAGCGTCGTCGCCCCGTCGGCGTCGAGGCAGGAGGCGTGGACGGTGTAGTCGCCGCTGGACAGCGGCTGCGAGACGTACAGGCCGGTACCCGGATTTCCCACGATCAGGACGGGGTTGACGGTGATCTCGGTGCCGCTCGCGTTGTCCGCCCGCACCACGCACCCGACCAGGCTCGGCGAGGCGATGTCGGTGAACTTGACGGTGATGGTGTTGCCGCCGGTCGTGACGGCCGCGTTCCCGGTGACCGCGGCGGAGCCGACGGCGGGGGTGGCGACCAATGCCGCGGTCGCCATTCCGGCGATCACGGCCACTCGGGCGATGTTCTTGCGTGACGTGTCCACAGCGTGTCCGTTCCTCAAGGGTGTCGGGGCGGCCCGTGCCGATCTCCGCACGAGACCGCAGCCATCATGCACGCCTCGCACGCCCTGAGCAGCGATTCACGAAATCTGTCGTCGCCGCGGAAACATTGTGTCTAACAGTTGGATTCGATTCGATGGCGAAAGCAACGAGGGATCCGGCGGGAATGCCGCCGCGCGCACAGGTGGCGCAGCCGCCGTCAATCCACGTTGGGCGCCCACTGAACGCCGTTGATGTGGCTGCCGCCGTCGACGAACAGGGTGTTGCCGGTGAGATAGCGGGAGTCGTCGCTCGCCAGGAACGCGGCGACGGTGCCGATGTCGTCGAGTGGATCGCCGATGCGTCCCATCGGGTTGGCTGCTTCCTGCGCGGCGGCCATCTGCGGGTTGGCCTCGGCGACCCTCTTGTAGGCTGCGCTCTGCGCGCCCGGGCAGATGACGTTGCAGCAGATCTGTTTCGGCGCCCACTCGCGTGCGGCGGTGCGGGTCATGCTGCGCAACGCCTCCTTCGCGGCGTTGTAGTACACGGAGTACATGTGGGCGTTGACGCCATTGAGGCTGCACATGTTCACGACGCGTCCGGTGCCGTGCTCGGCCAGCGCCGGGTAGGCGTGCTGCATCGCCCAGAACGCCGACATGACACCCATATCGAACCCGGCGCGCATGTTCTCGTCCGCGGTCTTCTCGAACCGCGCGTAACCGAGTGGGCGCCAGGCATTGTTGACGAGGATGTCGAGCCGGCCAAACTGCTCGGTGGCGACGTCGACCATCGCGTGCACCTGCTCGCGATCGGTGACGTCGGTGCGGACGAAACTCGCCCCGACACCCCACTCCTCGGTCAGCCATCGCGCGGTGTCCGCGCCCGCGGTCTCGTCGATCTCGGCGACGACAATGCTCGCGCCCTCACGCGCGAGTGCGCCCGCGACCCCGCGACCGATACCCATCCCCGCTCCGGTGACGATCGCCACGCGCCCGTCCAGCTTGCCCATTCCTGCTCCCATCTCTCGACCTCCAGATACGGGTGAGGGGAACCTTCAGCCGGTTGGACCTGAATCCACCGATGGAGATCGGCGGTACAACGTGTCATAGAAGGGCAGGTGCCCTCTGCGCTGGGATGATCGTTCTTGCGAAGGAATGATC